>JAHECL010000061.1 GCA_024641745.1 Gemmatimonadota bacterium
GTCGGTCCGCCGGCCTGCGCCCCGCGGAGGCGAGGCGGCGGGGCCGCGGGGCCGGGGGCTGGCGCGGTGGCGGCGAGCATGCCGAACGAAAACGAGAGTCGGCCGCTGCCGGCGAGGGCGTGCGGGATGCCGGTGGCCCGGAACCAGCGCGCCGCGGTCAGCAGGGGCCGCCACAGCAGCGGGCTCGAGAAGACGCGAAGGATCGCTCGCGCTCCCAGCGAGAGGCCCCTCGCCTCGACCAGCCGGCTGCGCGCCGCGGCCAGCCCCTGTCCGTACGCCACGCCGGACGGGCAGGCGGGTTCGCATCCGCGACAGCCAAGACAGCGGTCGAGATGGTGGTTCAGCGCCGGGTCCGTCGGCGGGATGCGGCCGGTGGCGAGCTCGCGCATCAGCACGATGCGGCCGCGCGGACTGTCGTTCTCGTCGCCGGTGGCGAGATAGGTCGGGCAGGCGGGGAGACAGAATCCGCAGTGGACGCAGGGCGCGAGCGGATCAAGGAGGTCGTGGGCGGCGCCGGTCACGCGTCGTCCCCGTCCATCGCGACGACCAGCCGGCCGGTGGGGTCGAAGACCTCGCGCAGCTGCGTCACCAGGGGACCGACCCCTTCCCGGTACGCGCCGAAGTGCCCGACCGCGTTCCGGACGGCCCACGGTGCCCGCTCGAGGGTGAGCGGCACCTCCCGCTCGGCGGCGAGGTGGCGGAGGGTTCGAATCCTGTCCGGCGCGGCATCGCCCGCCCAGCGCATCCCCCCCTCGGCGGCCCCGGCCCAGAGGAGCCCCTCGTCGAGGTGCTGTCCGACGAGGTCGATGAGGTCGTCGAGCCCGGCGGCGAGGACGCCGAGCCGGAGGGCGATGGGTGCGCCGCTCCCGGCGTGCGTGACCAGGTGCCAGAAGGCGCGGGCCCGCTCCGGGGCGAGGTCGTCCCAGGCGAGTTCCGTCGCCGACCGGAGCCGGGCAGCGTCTCCCTGCACGCCGGTCTCGGATCCGATGCACCGGGCGGCCAGGATCCAGTCGGCCTCTGCGGACACCGCCGGCGAGATCAGTTCGAGCGCCGCGGTCTCGATGCCGGCCTCGCCCAGCATCCGTGCCGCGCGCGTGAGGTCGTCCCGCGGGCCCCGCGCCAGGTGGGTGGTGTCGGCGGACGGCAGGGCGCGGAGCCGGAGGTGCAGGGTGGTGAGGACGCCGAAGGCGCCGAACCCGCCGACCTGCAGCCTGGTGAGGTCGTACCCGGCCACGTTCTTCACGACGGTCCCGCCCGGGCGGATCACCCGGCCGTCCCCGGTGACGGTGGTACATCCGAGGATGTGGTCCCGGACCGGCCCGAACCCGGCGCGCAGCGCCCCCCCGGTCGCCGTGGCGACGACCGAGCCGAGGGTCCGTTCCGGTCGACCGGGGGGATCGAGCGCCAGCCACATGCCGTCGTCGGCCAGGCGGCGGTGCAGGGCGTCCATGGGAACGCCTGCCTCGACGGTGGCCACCAGGTCGGCGGGATGCACCGCCACGATCCGGTCGAGTCCGCGGGTGGTGAGGGCCAGGTCGGCACTGGCGTCGGGCGGTACCCAGCTGCCGTGACCCTCGACGCGGACCCGCCATCCGGCCTCGTCGGCCATCCTCAGCGTCGCGGCCACTGCGTCGGTGGAGTCGGGGACGGCGCGGGGAACGCCGTCCGGGTCCCGACTGACCGAGGCGCTCCCCAGCAGCGCCCGAAGGCGCTCGAGCACGCCGTGATTCATGCCACACCTCCCCTGCGCCACTCTCGACAGGCGTGATAGGGAATGACCTTGCCGGGGTTTGCGCGCGAGGACGGGTCGAAGACCTCACGGACCGCGCGCATCGCGCCGAGCGTCGCCGCATCGAAGGCGTCCGGCATGTACGCGAGCTTGTCGCTGCCGACGCCATGCTCCCCGGTAATGCTGCCGCCCACCGCGAGGCAGGCGTGCATGATGTCGTGGTTGGCGGCGCGCACCCGGGAGACCATCTCGGGGTCGCGTCCGTCGAAGCTGATGTTCGGGTGGAGGTTGCCGTCGCCCGCGTGAAAGACGTTCGCGACCGGGAGCCGATAGCGGGTGGCGATCGCGGTGATCTGGTCGAGGATGTCGGGCAGGCTGCTGCGGGGGACCACGGCGTCCTGCACCGCGAGGTCGGGCGAGATCCGTCCCATCGCCCCGAAGGCCTTCTTGCGTCCCTGCCAGAGCCTGGCCCGTTCGGCGGCGGACGTGGCGGTGCGCACCTCGCTCGCCCCGTGCCGTCTCAGCATCGTCTCCACGAGCGCCGCCTCGCCGCGCACCGCCTCGGGGGTGCCGTCGACCTCCACCAGGAGGACGGCGGCCGCGTCGGTCGGGTATCCCGCCGCATAGATCGACGCTTCCACCGCCCGGACGCAGGCCTGGTCCATCATCTCCATCGCCGCCGGCACGATGCCGGAGGCGATGATGCCGCTCACCGCTTCGCTCGCGCTGCGGACGCTCGGGAAGGCGGCGAGGAGCGTCTGGATGGCGGACGGCAGCGGCTGGAGGCGGAGGGTGATCTCCGATGCGATGCCGAACATCCCCTCGCTGCCCACGAAGAGACCGACGAGGTCGGGGCCCCACGGTTCACTGCCGCCCGACCCGAGGCGGAGCACCTGCGCGTCGGGGAGCACCACCTCGAGGGCGGCGATGTGGTTGGTGGTGACACCGTACTTGAGGCAGTGGGGGCCGCCGGCGTTTTCCGCGACGTTGCCGCCGATGGTGCAGGCGGTCTGGCTCGACGGGTCGGGCGCGTAGTAGAGGCCGTGGGGCAGGGCGGCCTCCGAGAGGCGCGCGTTGACCACGCCCGGCTCGACCACCGCGCGCCGGCGCACGGGGTCGAGGCGGAGGATCCGGTTGAGCCGGGTGAGCACGACCAGCACCGCATCCTGGCCGGCGAGGGCCCCGCCCGAGAGTCCGGTGCCGGCGCCCCGTGCAACGAAGGGCACGGCGGCGACGTGGAGCAGGCGGACGAGGTCGATGAGTTCCTGCCGGGAGCCCGGGAGGACGGCGAGGGCCGGGCGGGAGGCGTGGGTCGGGAGTCCGTCAGTTTCGTACCCCGCCAGTTCAGCGGGCCGGCTCCGGACCCAGCGCGTCCCGACGATGCGCTCCAGCTCCGTGGCGAGCGACCGGGTCACGTGGCGATGGCGATGTCTGGGTGAGGGCCGCCCTTGCCGTTGGTGCGGGCGCGGGAGTGGACGCGGGCGCGGGCCACCACCTCGGCGGCGAGTGGCGGCAGGAGCTCGAGCAGCAGCCCGATGCGTTCCGAGGCGGTCCGAAGTTCGAGGAGGCGACGCTTGAGCTCGAAAGGGAAGTCCACCGCGGCCGCGACCTGGAAGGAGAGGGCCTCGGCGTCGTCCGCCCAGGGGCTGTGGTCACCCGCCCCGCCGAGCATGTCCATGGCCCCGAGGTAGGTGGTGGCGACTTCCTGGAGCGCCGCCAGCGATTCCGGAGGGACGTCGGGCCCGGCGAGATCGTCGAAGGGGTCCACGAGCCCCATGGGATACGGGGTCTCGGTGGCGAGGGCCTGCCGGAGGAGGAATCGCCGTTCGCCGATGACGACGATGTTGGAGCGGCCATCGGGCAGCTGGTGGGCCGCGCGGATCTTGGCGATGCAGCCCACCGTGCCGGCACGCGGAAGGGACCCGTCGCGTGCGGGCGCGAGCAGGCCAAAGCGCTCGTCGGACTGGAGACAGTCGGCGAGCATCGTCCGATAGCGTGGCTCAAAGATGTGGAGCGGGAGGGGTGTGCCCGGAAACAGCACCACTTCGAGCGGAAAGAGCGGGAGCCGGGAGGGCATGGCCGGAATCTAGCGCAATGCCCGGTGCGAAGACGGGGCAGCGGCCTGGACTAGGCGGCGCCCCACATGCCGTTCAGCCCCTTCACGTCGGGTGCCTGGCGCAGTTTCTCGAAGGCCCGCTCGCGAATCTGGCGGATCCGCTCGCGCGTGACGCCGAGGAGTTCGCCGATCCGCTCGAGGGTCAGGGCGTCGGATCCCTCCTCGAGGCCGTAGTAGAGGTAGAGGATCTTGCGCTCGCGCGGGGTGAGGTACTGGTCGAAGAGACGGTCGATGAACTCACGGGTGAGGCGGGCGTCGGTCTGTTCCTCGATGCCGGAGCCGGTCTCGCCGGGAAAGCGCTCCCCGAAGGTGCTCGACCCGCGGTCGCTGCGCTCCACCGGGGCGTCGAGTGACATCTCCCCGGAGCTCATCCGGCGGGCCAGACGGACATTCTCCACTGAATCATTGAGGGCGGTTGCGACTTCACGGTCAGTCGGTTCCCGTCCCATTTCCTGGGTGAGGAAGCTCACGGCCCGGGACATCTTGATGAGGGCGGAGTTCTGGTTGAGCGGGATCCGGACGCTCCGGGTCTGCTCGGCGAGTGCCTTGAGGACCGCCTGGCGGACCCACCAGACGGCGTAGGAAATGAACTTGACACCGTGGTCGGGGTCGAATTTTCGGACGGCCTTCAGCAGCCCCTCATTACCGATCGCCACGAGCTCGGAGAGGTCCAGGCCGTGCCCCTGGTACTTCTTCACGTAGGAGATCACGAACCGGAGATTGGCCGTGACCAGCCGCTCCGCCGCCTTGGCGTCCCCTCCCTGCGCCAGCCGGGCCAGCCGCTTTTCCTCGGCCGGATCGGAGATCATGGGGAGCTTCTGGATGTCGTGGAGGTACTGGTCGAATGCCCCGGTGGGGACGGCGCGGAAGAGGGTCTTAGCCTTGGTGGCACTACCGTGAGCCATAGCGATCCCCGTGGGTCGTGGCGCGAAGAAGAGCGGGCGATTGTCTGATGGAGCGAACGGCGGGGGCGTGCCGTCAGGTGTGCGAATATAGGACACGACAAGAAACTGGTCAAGCGAATTTTTCTTTCCACATCACAAATATTTCCAAATCAATCACTTCCGAATTTCGTCCACCAACCGCACAATTCGATATTTCCACATGTGTTGATAACTACACATAAGTGACTGTAAAACAGCCACTTACATTGCATCGTGAAGTTGATGGTTTGTGGATTGCTACTGGGTCAAGCGGCGCCGGCGGTGCGCAGGGCGTGGATGATTGTGTGCGGGTCCTCGACGGCCACGGTCCAGCGGCCGGCATCTCGCGCCAGCACGCCGATCGACTGCAGGAGCGCGAATCGAAGCACATTACCCGCGCGCTTCTTGTCGAGTCGCATCGCGTCGAACAGTTCGTGCGCATCGAGGTCGACGGGCAGGTGGGTGGGGAGCGAGAGCCGGCGCAGGCCCGCCGTCACGTCGGCCGCGAGACCACCGGGGGCGATGCCGAGCGACTCCGCCAGGTGGGCCTCGGCGACCAGGCCCATCGCGACCGCGTCGCCGTGCGACACGGCGAATCCGGAAGTGTGCTCCACGGCATGGGCGACGGTGTGCCCGGCGTTCAGCATCGCCCGCTTCCCCGCCTCCCGCTCGTCCTCCATCACGACCGCCGACTTGATCTCGATGCTCCGGGAAATCAGGCGGGTCAGCGTTGCCGGGTCCCGTGCCTGGAGCGCCTCGGCGGACCCACCGAGTTCCTCCCAGTAGCCGGCGTCGGCGATCAGGCCGTGCTTCGCCATCTCGGCAAGCCCGCAGCGGAGATGCTCCGGCGGGAGCGTCCCGATCACGGTCGGGTCGGCGAGGACCGCGGCGGGGGGGTGAAAGGCGCCGACCAGGTTCTTGCCGAGCGGCGTGTCCACGCCGGTCTTTCCCCCGACCGAGGAGTCCACCATGGCGAGCAGCGTCGTCGGGACCTGCACGAACGGGATGCCGCGGGCGTAGGTCGCGGCCACGAAGCCCGCCAGGTCGCCCACCATCCCGCCGCCGAGGGCCACGATGGCGGTGTCCCGGGTGAGCCCCGCGCTGTAGAGCGCGTCGGTGAGGGCCTCCCACCGGCCGCGGGTCTTGGAGCCCTCCCCCGGCGGAACGGAGAGGACCAGCGCCCAGGGACCTCCCGAGAGCAGGTCGGTGTGCAGCGCCTTCACCATGTCGTCGGTGATGACCGCCACCGGCCGGCCGGGCCAGAGTGCGGCGATGCGATCGGGGAGCTCCTCGAGCACCCCGGGCCGCACCGTGACGGTGTAGCTCCCCAGGGCGTGGGCGACCCGGAAATCGGGCATCGCTACCAGGTCTCGTCGGCCACGCCGGCCCGATGGTTGGCCAGGCGCGCGAGGGTGAAGAGCAGGTCGGAGAGGCGATTGAGGTAGACGATGAGCAGGGGAGGGACCGCCGCCTCGTGGGCAAGATGGATCACGCTGCGCTCGGCGCGGCGGCAGACCGTCCTGGCGTGGTGGAGGGCGGCCGCCTGCGATGTGCCGGCCGGCAGGACGAAGGCGCGAAGGGGCGGGAGTTCGGTCTCCGCCTCATCCATGACCCGCTCGAATTCGACGATGCGCGTCGCCGGGAGCTCCGCCTTGGCGAGCGCGGCCTCCACCTTGGCCGGATCCGGCGTCGCCAGGTACCCCCCGATGCTGAAGAGGTCCCGCTGCACCGTTTCGAGCAGGGCGTCGAAGGCCGCGCCGGGAGCGCCGGCGCGGGCGACGCCCAGCACCGCATTCAACTCGTCCACGTCCCCGTACGCCGCGACCCGGGGATGATCCTTCGGGACGCGGCCGCCGCCGAACAGGCCGGTTTCGCCTTGGTCCCCCGTCTTCGTGTAGATCTTCATCGTGCCTCGTTCGCCCGCCGGATGATGGCGAGCATCTCCCCGGTGTCGGTGACCTTTTCCCGCGGCGCGCCGCGCGCCCTGCCGGCCTCGCACTCGTGCGCATCGAGTGACTGCCAGTCCTGCCAACGTACCGCCTCTACCCCGCGGGCGGCGAGGAGTGCCGTCACCGCGGCCGGTGCCGGCGCAGCGGGCTCAGGGAGCACCCCGCGATCGGCGTCGTCCAGGAGGCAGCCCACCGTCTCGACCGCATCGGGCTTGTTGGTGCCGATCACGCCGCTCGGCCCGCGCTTGATCCACCCGGCCACGTAACATCCGGGCACGGCGTCCCCGCCTGCCGCGCGCAGGACCCGCCCCTGCGCGTTCGGGATCACGGCGCGCTGCGCATCGAACGGCACGCCCGCCACTGGCAGGGCCCGATAGCCCACCGAACGGAAGACCAGCCCAACCGGGATGCTCCACTCATGGCCGGTCGGCACGGCCTGCACTCCCCGCGTGCCCGGCTCGAGCCGATTGGCGCCGGCCACCAGTCGTTCCACCCGTCCGTCCCCCTCGATCCGGACCGGCGACGTCGAGAAGAGGAGTTCGATGCGCCGGGGGCGGCCCTGCACGCCCCGCTCGAGGAGCATGCCGAGGGTCTTCAGGTTCTTCTCTGCCTCCCGGTCGGGTGCGGCCTCCATCGCCGCGCGGGTGGCCGGATCGAGGTCGAGATCTTCGGGGCGCACCACGACGTCGGCGAGGGGCAGTTCGCCGAGTTCCTTCAGCTCCGGATTGGTGAAGGCCGCCTGCGCCGGTCCGCGACGTCCGAGCAGGTAGATCGTCCGGATCCGGCTGTCCCGGAGGGCCGCGAGCGCGGAGGCGGTGATGTCGGTCGGGGCGAGGTCGCCGGGATCACTGGCCAGGATGCGGGTCACGTCCATCGCCACGTTCCCGACACCGATGACGGCGGCCGCCTCCTGGGTCAGGTCGAACTGGCGGTCCTGAAAATCGGGGTGCCCGTTGTACCACCCGACGAACTCGGTGGCGGTATGGCTCCCCGGCAGGTCCTCGCCGGGAATGCCGAGGGCGCGGTCCGATTCGGCGCCGACCGCCCAGATGACCGCGTGGTAGTGTTGGGAGAGGTCATCCGGTGTCAGGTCCCGTCCGATGGTGACGTTGCCAAAGAACCGGAACGCGGGATGGGCGGCCACCTTGTCGTACACCCGGGTGACGGACTTGATCTTCGGGTGGTCCGGCGCCACACCGCCCCGCACCAGGCCGAACGGCGTCGGCAGCCGGTCGAACAGGTCGACCTCGATCGCCCGGCCCTGCTTCAGCAGGTGGTCGGCGGCGTAGAACCCGGAGGGCCCGGAGCCGATCACGGCGATCCGCAGCGGGCCGGCGGGCACGCTATTTCCTCCCCAGCTGGACCACCAGGCTGTCGATCTGCTGGATCATGGCCCGGCCGCCGAGGGTGTGGTTGTTGGCCTCGACCGAGAAGACGAGGATCTTCCCGGGCTGTTCGATGTACCCGGAGAGGGTGTTGACCCGGCTGATGCTGCCGGTCTTTGCACGCACGCGGCCCTCGAGCGGTGTGCCCAGGAAGCGGGACTTCAACGAGCCGCGCTGTCCCGACTGCGGCAGTCCGGCCGCGAACGACTCGAACCGCGGGTGCCGGTGTATCCACGAGAGGAGCGTCGCGAAGGCGGACGGCGAGACGAGGTTGGAGCTCGAGAGGCCGGAGCCGTCCCGCAGCGCGAACTGGGTGGAGTCGACCCCCATCGAGTCGACCAGGAACCGGCGCTCGACCGCCAGCCCTCCCTTCCACGAACCGTCGTTCCCGAACTGGCGCCCCAGCTGCTTCAGCAGCATCTCGGCGTACCAGTTCTGGCTGGTGTTCAGGATCGGGAAGATCCAGTCCTTCACCGGCCGCGATGACACCTCCGCGAGCGCGGCGCCCTGGCGGGCCGCGTGATAGCGCATCGAGTCGGTGGTCGATCGGGTGGCGCCGAGCACGGCGATGCCGCTGTCGGCCAGGGCCGCGCGGAGCGCCTGGGCGGTGAAGAGGTCGGGGTCGGGCAGCGCGAAATATTCCTTCCGGCCGCGGGAATCGAGCGGCACCTCTCCCTCCGCCCACACGTGCATGGTGCCCTGCTCACGGTAGAAATCGATGGTGGTCGGCTGGCCGGCCGCGACCGTGCGCGTCCGGTTCTCGAAGGACACCGTCGTGAAGCCGGGGGTGAAGGTGATCACCGCCGGGGCGCCGACCACGGCGCCCGGGGCGTAGGTGAAGTCGATGCTGTTGTCGTTGAAGCCGAGTCCGGACACGGGGGCGGCGTACCACCAGTTGAGGTCGTACGACTCCCAGTCGCCGTTGACCAGGTCCCCGCTGAACCAGCTGCCGTCGCCGACGAGGTCGCCGGACACCGTCGTGACGCCGCGGGCCCGCAGGCCGCCCGCCAGCTCCCGCAACTTCTGGAGGGGATCGGTGTCGCAGGTGCCCGCCGCGGTGGTGTCCACCGCGTAGCAGCGCGAGCCCATGGTCGGGTCGCCGCGGCCGTAGAGCACCAGGTCACCGCGGATCACGCCGAACTCGAGCGGCCCGTCGGCGTAGAGGCTGGTCTGCACCGTCCAGTCGGGAGGGAGGAGGGCGGCGGCGACCGCGCTGACCACGAGCTTGGTGTTGCTCGCCGGGATGAACATCCGTCCCGCGTTCCTCCCGTAGAGTTGCTTGCCGGTGGCGTCCATCAGCACGACGCCCCACAGGTTCCGGTTCAGCGGGGCGGCGCCGAGCCGGGTGTCGATTCGCTTCTGCAGCGCCTGGGCGCCGGCGCCCGGGGTGGCGAGCAGGGCGAGGAGCAGGAACGGCAGGAGGGCGCGGCGAACGGCATCAGTCATAGGAGACCCTGGGATCGGCTTTGGCATAGACGAGGTCGGTGATGAGGTTCACGAGGACGAAGACGACGCTGAGGAAGAGGATGCTGCCCTGCACGGCGGGGAGGTCCCGCTTGCTGATGGCGGTCAGCACGTACCGGCCGACGCCGGGCCAGGAGAAGATGGTCTCCGTCAGGATCGATCCGGTCAAGTAGCTGCCGAAGTCGAGGCCGATGACGGTGATCACCGGGAGCAGCGCGTTCCGGAGTCCGTGGCGGAGGACCACCCGACCCTCGCCGAGCCCGATCGCGCGCGCCGACCGGATGTAGTCGGCCTGCAGGACCTCCTGCATGGCGTCGCGGGTCATCCGGGCGATCACCGCCACCGACCTCATGCCGAGGGTCAGGGCGGGCAGGATCAGGAAGGCGAGGCCCCCCGAGCCGGACGGCGGCAACCAGTGCAGCTGCACCGCGAAGATCAGGATGAGCAGGAGCCCCACCCAGTAGACCGGGAAGGAGACGCCGAGGTAGGCGCCAAGGGTCATGAACCGGTCGAACCAGCTGCCGGGGCGCCACGCACCGAAGATACCCACCAGGAGCCCGACCGTCACGGCAAAGGACATGGCGGCGAGCGCCAGGCGGAGCGTGTACGGGAACCGGTGCAGGAGTTCGCCGAGGATGGGACGGCCGGTGATGTAGCTGTTGCCGAGATCCCCCTTGAGGATGCCGGCGGAGTAGAGGACGAACCGCTTGGGGAGTGGCTCGTCGAGGTGGAGTTCGGCGCGGAGCCGGACCATCGTGGCGGAGTCGGCCCGTTCTCCCACCATCGCCTGTACCGGGTCGCCGGGGGCCACGTGGAGCAGCAGGAAGGCCACCACGAGCACGCCGAAGAGGGTCGGCAGGACCACGACGAGCCGCCACGCGAGGAAGCGGGTCATGGAATGCGCCGGGCCTCTCGCCAGCGCTGCCCGTTGAAGATGGCGGGGATCTCCCACCCCGTCACATCGGCGCGCTGGGCCCAGAGGTCGACGGGAAACCAGAGGAAGATCCAGGGCGCCGCCTCGAAGATCCGCTGGTCGATGGCGCGACTGAGGCTGTCCTTGAGCGCCAGGTCCGGGGTGCGTCGGGCGAGGACGATCATCCGGTCGGTGGCCGGGTCGGCGTAGAAGGCCCGGTTGCCGCCGCTCCCGGCGTTCTTCGAGTAGAAGGTGGGGTAGTTGAAGCTCTCCGGATCGGGGTAGTCAGCGTACCAGTCGGTGAGGAAGAGATCGGCTTCCCCTTTCGAGGAGGCGCTTCGGGCGCTGGAGGCATCGCGTTCGACGATCTCGATCGTCACGCCCGCGAGTCCCATGCTTTGCTGGATCGCCTGGGCGATCCGCGCCAGCTCGGTGCGCTGGGTGCGCCAGAGCTTGAGGGTGAGGCCGTCGGGATAGCCCGCCTCGGCGAGGAGGGCGCGGGCGGCGGCGGGATCGTATGCGTAGGGGGTGCGGGCGCTGTCGTATCCCTCCAGGCCCGGCGGAATGGCGCCTGCGGCGAGGACGCCACGCCCGGCCATGATGGTCCGCAGCATCGTCGAGGCATCGACGGCCAGGTTCAGCGCCCGCCGCACTCGCACGTCCTGCAGGGGGCCACGCTGGGTGTTGATGGCGACGTAGAGGGCACGGAGCGCCGCGCGTCGCTGCAGCTCATCGGCGTGTTCCGTCTCCCACCGCGATGTCTCGCTGAACGGTACCTCGACGACCGCCAGCTGGCCGAATTCGAACTCCGCCGCCTGGGTCAGCGGTTCGGGGATGATGCGGATGCGGAGCGTATCCGCGCGCGGCCGCCCCCCCCAGTAGCGCGGGTTGGCCGCGAGGAGGATCACGTCGTCGTGCGACCACTCCACGAACGTCCAGGGGCCGCTGCCGACCGGCCGCTCGCTGAAATCGGGCCCGATCGACTCCGGGACGACTGCCGATGCCGGCATCGCCAGGAGCTTCGGGAAGACGTTCAGCGGCTCCTCGAGGGTGATGACGAGCGTCGAGTCATCCGGGGCGGCGATCCCCGCGACTTCGGTGGCGGCCCCGGACGCGACCGCCGCCGCGCCGAGAATCGGCGTCAGCGTCCAGGTCCGTGAGCCTTTCGAGGCGAGGGAGAGCACCCGCCGATACGACGCCCGCACCGTTGCAGCGGTGATCGGGCGTCCATCGTGAAAGGTGGCATCGGGGCGGAGGTGAAAGGTGTAGATCGCGCCGCTGGTATCGGCTTCCCAACGGGTGGCGAGCCCCGGGACCAGCCGCCCGGAGGCGTCGAACTGGGTGAGGTTGTCGAACAGGGTGGCGATCACCTCCCCGCTCGAGACATCGGTCGAGAAGGCGGGATCGAGCGAGCGCGGGTCGGCGGTGAAATAGTAGGTCAGCGAACGGGGTCCTCCCTCCCCCCCGCAGGCGGTCAGGACCATCGCAGCGGCGAGGAGAAAACGGGTCATCGGCAGCTGATCCGAGCGGGTTGGAGACGGTGGGCCGGCACACCGGAAGGAGGGGGGAGCCCGGGGCTCCTCCGCCGTGGCGTAAGATGAAGAAACTAGGCATCTTACAGCATGCCGTCAATTACGAGCGCCCCCGGCTTTCCGGTGGACGCCGCGTGAGCGTGCCGCGGGGCGCGTTCCTGGCGCTGTGTGCCGTACTCCTGGCCGTCGTGCCGCTCCGCGCGCAGGACGAGCCGCTGATCGTGCGTCAGCTCTCCTTCAAGGGCAATCGTGCGCTGGACGCGACCCAGCTGTCCGCCGCGATTGCCACGACGAACTCCTCATGGTTCGCCCGGTCGGGGCTGGTGCGCTGGATCGGCATGGGCGAAAAGCGGGAGTTCAACGAGGTGGACTTCGAGCGCGACGTCCTGCGCATCACGCTGCTCTATCGGAAGATCGGGTACATGAGCGTCGCAGTGGACACACTGGTCCGCCGGACGCCGAAGGACATCTACATCACGTTCGTCATCGACGAAGGCCCGCCCGTCCGGCTGGATTCGCTGGCGCTCAACGGGCTGGATTCGGTCGCCGGCCGCGCCGCCCTGGTGCGCGACCTTCCGCTGCAGACCGGCGATCCCTTCAGCCGGATCGAGCTCGACGCCACCTCCGACACTCTCGTGCGCCGGTTGCGCGACCGCGGGTATCCCGACGCCCTCGCCTTCCAGAGCTTCGAACGCGAGAAGACGGCCCTGGTCGCCAGGGCGGCGATCGATGTCCAGACGGGGCCGCATGCGGACATCACCACGATCGCGGTCAGCGGCACCCGGCGGGTCAAGCCCGAGGTGGTGCTCTCGCTGCTGGCCACCCGTCCCGGACAGGCATTCTCCCAGGAAGAACTCTACCGGAGCCAGCGCAACCTCTATCGATCGGAGCTCTTCAGCTTCGCGGCCGTGGGCATCGACAGCGCCGCGTACGACCCGGCCTCCGACTCGGTCCCCCTCACCGTGCGGGTGGGCGAGAGCAAGCCGCGGCGCGCGAGGGGGAGCGTGGGATACGCCACCGAGGACTGCATCCGCGTCGGCGCCGGGATCACCTTCCGGAACTTTGCGGGCGGCGGTCGCATCCTCGACATCACCGGACGGCTGTCCAAGATCGGCGTCGGCGAGCCGACGAACTGGGGGCTCGAGAACGGCACGATGTGTTCGCAGCTGAAGCCGGACACCCTCGGCTCGGGACAGGTGAACTACAGCGTGGCGGTCGCCCTCCGGCGGCCGGCGTTCCTCTCCCCCCACAACACCCTGAGCACGACGATCTTCGCGGACCGGCGGTCCGACTACCTCGTCTACCTCCGGCAGGAAGTCGGCGCCGGCGTGAGTCTGACGCGGGAGACGCTGCGCCAGGCGAAGCTCGGCCTGACCTACGCCTACACCTACGGGAGCACCCAGGCCAGTCCTGCGAGCTTCTGCGTCTCCCTGGAAATCTGCAGCGCCGAGGACATCGACCAGCTGAGCTCCGACCAGGGCCTCGGTGCGCTGGGCCTCTCGGCGACCTTTCCCTCGGTCAACAATCCGCTCAATCCGACGCGCGGTCACCGATCGACCGTGCAGGCGACCATCAGCGCCCAGATGCTCGGCTCCAGTGAAACCCAGCAATTCATCCAGCTCGTGGCCGAGCGGGCCTGGTACCGCACCCTCTCGCGCCAGACGGTCCTGAGCGGGCGGCTGCGGCTTGGCACCATCTGGGCGCCCCTCTCTTCGTTGAACGGGGTGAGCGAAAGCCGGTATGTGCCCCCCGCCAGCCGCTTCTACGCCGGCGGCCCCAACGATGTGCGCGGCTACCAGCTCAACGGGCTGGGGCCGGTCAACTACCTGATCGACAACGACACCGTGGCCGTGGACACCACCGACCTCGGGAGCATGGCGATCCCGCCGGGGGCGGTTCGCTACTCGCCGATCGGCGGCAACATGCTCGGCGTGGCGAACGTGGAAATCCGCCTGCCGTCGCCGGTGTTGAGCCGGGTCTTCAAGTGGGTGGCGTTCGTCGATGCCGGCGTGCTCTGGGACCGCTACCAGAATCAGCCGGAGGTGCGGGTCACCCCCGGCGTGGGGCTGCGTCTCGTCACCCCGCTGGGCCCGGTGCGTCTCGACGTGGGCTACAACGGCTATTCGCAGACCCCGGGCGCGCTGTACCTCAGCCAGAACGACGCCGTCTACAAGATCCGGGACACCTACCTCCCCGGCGGGAATCCCGACCGCTTCGTCTTCCACTTCGCCGTCGGGCAGCCCTTCTGATGCGCCGGCGCATCGCCCACGTCGTGTTTGTGACCGGCTTCGGCACGGTTGCCCTCGTGGTCGGGCTCCTCGCCGCGCTGACCGTCGCCAGTCCCGGTCGGCGGCTGCTGGCGCGCACGGTGACGGCGCTGTCGGACCGGGTGTTCCGTGGAAACCTCACCATCGGAGAAGTCTCCGGAAACTTTCTCACGCACCTCTCGCTCCGCGACGTGGTCCTGCGGGACAGCGCCGGTTCGGTCGTGGCGGAATTCCCGCGGCTCGACGTCGGCTACCAGCTGCCCAATCTCTTCGCCGGGCGGTTCGTCTTCACCGGCGTCGAGGCCGATGCCCCGGTCATCGACCTGGTCAAGTGGCGCCGGGGGCGGATGAACTACGAGGAAGTCCTGCATCTCGGCGAGGGCGCCGGGGCGGGCCGGCCCCCGCTCATCGAGATCCGGAACCTGCGGATTCGCGACGGCACGCTGACGCTCCGGCTCCCGTGGAACGGCCCCGAAGGTGCCGACGCGAGGGCGCG
>JAHECL010000062.1 GCA_024641745.1 Gemmatimonadota bacterium
GGGCATGCTGATCGAGTTCACCCCCGGCGCGCGGCCCTGGGAAGTCATCGAGGTGTTCCGGGTCGCGGCGAGGTCCGGCGCGACCGTCCATGTGCACATGCGTGCGCTGGAGGAACCGTTCTACTTCCTGGAGACGGAAGAGGTCATCGGAGCCGCGGCGGCCACCGGCGCGGCGGCGCATGTCGTCCACATCCAGAGTTCGGGCGGCGAGGACACACCACGCATGCTCGAGCTGGTGGAAGGGGCGCGCGCCCGCGGGCTCGACATCACGGCAGAGGTCTACCCCTACACGGGGTCGATGTCCCCGATCGAGGCGGCAGAGTTCGACGACTGGACCTCCTGGAAGGACGGCAGATTTGCCCGCCTCGAATGGGCCGCGACGGGTGAGCGACTGACCAGGGAATCGTTCGCCCGGTACCGGCAACAGGGTGGCTTCGTGGTGGAGTACAACAACCCCGAGGAGGTGGTGACGGCCGCCGTGGCGCACCCCCTCACCATGATCGCGAGCGACGGCATCCTCCATGACGGAGTCGGTCATCCGCGCGTCGCCGGCACCTTTGCCCGCGTTCTCGGGTACTACGTGCGCGAACTCGGCGCCTTGTCGCTCATGGACGCCCTGCGGAAGATGACCATCGCCCCTGCCCGACGGCTGGAGCGCCGCGTGCCCGCCATGAGCGCGAAAGGAAGAATCCAGCCAGGCGCCGACGCCGACATCGTCGTCTTCGACCCGCTACGCGTCATCGACCGCGCGACCTATCGCGAACCGACCCTCCCGCCTGACGGGATCCGCGACGTCGTGGTCAATGGCACCATCGTGGTGCGCGACGGGAAGCTGCAGGACACCGTGCATCCCGGACGTCCCGTTCGAGCCCCGGTGCGGTAAGGCCTGGCAGGCCAGCCGGCTTCCCCCTTCGGCATGCGGGTGTACCTTCCGAAGACTCCGCTCGACCGATCCTCGGGCCCGCATGCCCGGATCGCGAAGGTCGCCCACCTCCCCTGGAGACCGATGTCGCACGCCAGCAACGTCCAGATCGGGCGAAGCCGCTCCCGTCGTGAGGTCCTCGCCTCGCTCGGTGTCGCCATCTGCATCACCGCGGGCGCCGGCGTCCTGACGGCGGACGCCCATGCGCAGTCTTCCCCTTCGACCCAGGCGGGCAGCCTCGTGACCACCACCGCTCGCGGCACCTTCGACGTCACGCTGACCCCGCAACCCGCCGCCCCCGGCGACGGCGGGATCGGCCGGATGGCCCTCGACAAGCAGTTCCACGGCGACCTCGCGGGCACGAGCCAGGGCGCGATGCTGGCCGCCATGACGGCGGTCAGCGGGTCGGCGGGCTACGTCGCGATGGAGCGCGTGACGGGCACGCTGGACGGCCGCCGCGGCACCTTCGTGCTCCAGCACTCGGGCACCATGGATCGCGGCACCCAGCAGCTCAGCCTCACCGTCGTGCCGGACTCCGGGACGGATCAGCTGGCGGGGCTTGCGGGGACAATGACGATCACGATCGCCGGGGGCGTGCATTCGTACGCCCTCGACTACACGATCGCCGCTTCCGACTGAGGACCGCATTCATGGTGGACCAGCTCGAGCAGTACTTCCAGCCGTTCCGGGCCGGCACCATCGGCCAGGACCAGACCTTCCGCTCCCCCTACGGGGAACAGCGGATCGTCTATGCCGACTGGACCGCGAGCGGGCGGCTCTATCGGCCGATCGAGTCGCGCCTGACCGAGCAGTTCGGCCCGTTCGTGGGCAACACCCATTCGGAATCGAGCGTCACCGGCACCGCGATGACGCTGGCCTACCACGAAGCGCACCGGATCCTCAAGGCCCACGTCCATGCCGGTCCCGACGACCTGATCCTGACCTGTGGCTCGGGCATGACCGCCGCCGTCAACAAGCTCCAGCGGATCCTCGGCCTCAAGGCCCCGGAGGGGCTCCGCCACTTCATCCGGCTCGCCGAGGCGGAGCGGCCCGTGGTGTTCGTGACCCACATGGAGCACCACTCCAACCATACCTCGTGGTACGAGACCATCGCCGACGTCGTGGTGGTGCCGCCGGACCCGGCCGGGATCGTGGACCTCGGCGCCCTCGAGGCGCTGCTCCACGACTACCGCGACCGGCCGTTCAAGATCGGCGCCTTCACCTCCTGCTCGAACGTGACCGGCATTCCGACGCCCTACCACGCCATGGCGAAGCTCATGCACCGGGCCGGCGGCGTCGCCCTCATCGACTTTGCCGCCTCGGCGCCCTACGTCCCGATCGACATGCATCCCGCGGACCCCGAGGAGCGGCTCGATGCCGTCCTCTTCTCGCCGCACAAGTTCCTGGGCGGGCCCGGGGCCGCCGGGGTCGCGATCTTCGACCGGGCGCTCTACCACAACTCGGCCCCCGACGAGGCCGGGGGCGGGACGGTGGCCTGGACCAACCCCTGGGGCCAGTACGCCTTCCTCACCGACATCGAGGCGCGGGAAGACGGCGGCACCCCCGGCTTCCTCCAGACCATCAAGGCGGCGCTGGCGGTGCAGCTCAAGGACGCGATGGGCACCGAGGCGATGGGCCGCCGCGAGGACGCCGTCGCCCCGTACGCCATGGACGCGCTCCGGGCCATCCCGGGCGTCCATCTCCTCGCCCCCGCGGTCCGCCACCGGCTGGCGATGCTCTCGTTCTACGTCGAGGACCTCCACTACAACCTGGTGGTCCGGCTGCTCAACGACCGATTCGGCGTGCAGGCCCGCGGCGGCTGCTCCTGCGCCGGCACCTACGGGCACTACCTGCTCCACGTCGACCCGGCCCGCTCCCGCTCCATCACCGACCGGATCGACCGCGGCGACCTCTCGGAGAAGCCGGGCTGGGTCCGGCTCTCCTTCCACCCCAGCACCACCATGGCCGACATCGACCACGCCATCGGGGCCGTGGCCGAGGTCGTCGCCCATGCCGGGGAGTGGTCGAAGGACTACATCTATTCCTCCACGACCAACGAGTATGCCCACCGCGACGGCGATGCGGAGGCCGAGCGGCGGATGCGGCGCTGGTTCGATCTCGGAGCGGACTGATCCACCGTGTGCTCGACCTCTCACCCACCAAGGCAAAGGAGCAGCGTATGAAGAAGTACGGCGCCGAGTTCCTCGGGACGTTCTGGCTCGTGCTGGGCGGATGCGGCAGTGCGGTGCTGGCGGCGGCGTTTCCCGACGTCGGCATCGGCCTGCTCGGCGTGGCGTTCGCCTTCGGACTGACCGTGCTCACGATGGCCTTCGCCATCGGGCACATCTCCGGCTGCCACCTCAACCCGGCGGTGTCGATCGGGCTCTGGGCCGGTGGCCGTTTCCCCGCCAAGGAACTGCTGCCCTATATCGTGGCGCAGGTCCTGGGCGGCGTGGTGGCCGGCGGTGTGCTGTATCTCATCGCCAGCGGCCAGGCGGGCTTTGACGTGTCCGCGGGCTTCGCGTCGAACGGGTACGGCGCCCATTCGCCGGGCGGATATTCCCTGCTGGCGGCCCTGATCACGGAAGTGGTCATGACCATGATGTTCCTCCTGATCATCATGGGTGCCACCGACAAGCGGGCGCCACAGGGCTTCGCGCCGATTGCCATCGGCCTGGGCCTGACGCTGATCCACCTGATCAGCATCCCGGTGACCAACACCTCGGTGAATCCCGCGCGCAGCACGGGCGTGGCACTGTATGTGGGCGACTGGGCGACGTCCCAGCTCTGGCTGTTCTGGCTGGCCCCGATCGTGGGCGGCCTGCTGGGCGCCGTCGTCTACCGCTTCATCGGGAGTGAAGAGCACTAGGAAGGGAACGGCACAGCCCAGGCGGGTCGGGCCGACCGGCATTGCGCACCCGGGGTCCGTCGGCGACGCCGGGCGCAGGGCAGCCGGCAGGGTCGCTCGGGGCGCGCGTCTCCATGGCCCGCCCCTAGCGCCCCCCGTGGGGGGCGCCCATCTTTGACCGATCATGATTGAACTCCAGCAGCGCCTCGCGTCCGGGCTCATCGGACGCTATACCATCGAACGACAACTCGGCGAAGGCGGGATGGCGGTGGTGTTCCTCGCCAACGACCTCCGTCACGGTCGACAGGTCGCCCTCAAGGTCCTCCGGCCGGAAATTGCCTCGGAAATCGGCGGCGACCGCTTCGACCGCGAAATCAAGATGGCGGCCGGGCTCACCCACCCCCACATCCTCCCGGTCTTCGACTCGGGCGAGGCGGACGGGCTCTACTTCTACGTCATGCCCAGCATGGCGGGCAAGTCGCTGCGCGACCGGATGGCCGGCGGCCAGATGCTGCCCCTCGACGAGGCGCTCCGGATCACCCGCGAGGTCGCCTCGGCGCTCGACTACGCCCATCGGCAGGGGGTCATCCACCGCGACGTGAAGCCCGAGAACATCCTGATGCACGAGGGCTCGGCGCTGGTCGCCGACTTCGGGATCGGGAAGGTGCTGAGTGCCGCCGGCGGGTCGATCACCCAGACCGGCCTCGCGATCGGCACCCCGGCCTACATGAGTCCGGAGCAGGCCTCGGCCGATTCGTCAGTCGACGGCCGCAGCGACCTCTATTCCCTGGGCTGCGTGCTCTACGAGATGCTCACGGGCGAGCAGCCGTTTACCGGCCCCAACGCGCAGGCGATCATCACCAAGCGGTTCATCGCGCCGGTGCCCCACGCCCGCGCCATGCGGGACATCCCGGAACAGCTGGACCAGGCCATCGTCCGGGCCCTGGCCCGCACACCCGTCGACCGCTACCAGACCACGGCCGAGTTCGCGGAAGCGCTCCTGCTCATCCAGCAGGGCGAGCGGACGCCCGCGGGCACGACGCCGGTGGCCACCCCCCGGCCGGAGCAGTCGGTCGGGGTGCTCCCCTTCACCAACATGAGCGCCGACCCGGAGAACGAGTACTTCAGCGACGGCATGACCGAGGAGATCATCAACGCCCTCGCCCGCATCCCGGGCCTGCAGGTGGCGTCGCGGACCTCGTGCTTCGCGTTCAAGGGCAAGACGGTCGAGATCGGGGAGGTGGGGAACCGGCTCGGGGTTGCGTCGGTCCTCGAGGGCAGCGTCCGCAAGATCGGCAACCGGATCCGGATCTCGGCGCAGCTGGTCAATGTCGCCAACAACTACCAGCTCTGGTCGGAGACCTACGACCGGCAGCTCGAGGACGTCTTCGCGATCCAGGACGAGATTTCCCGCGCCATTGTCGACGCCCTGAAGGTCAAGTTGCTGGGCGACGCGCAGGCCGCGCCGCTGGTCCGGCCGACGACCGACAACATCGAAGCCTATACGCTGTATCTGAAGGGCCGGTTCTTCGTCAACCGGGTCGCCGAGCACGACCTCCAGAAGGCGCAGTCACTCTTCGAGCAGGCGCTCGACGCCGACCCGGGGTACGCGCGCGCGTACTCCGGCATCGCCGACTGCTGGTGCAACCTGGCCGACGACTGGGTGGCGCCGGAGGAGGCCTACCCCAAGGGCAAGTCGGCCGCCGTGCGCGCCGTCCAGCTCGACCCGACGCTGGGGGAGGCCCACACCTCGATCGGCAAGGTGCTCTGCTGGTACGAGTGGGACTTCGACGGCGCATCCAAGGCCCTGGCGAAGGGGGTGGAGTACAACCCGAACTACGCCGAGGCGCACTTCGTCTATGGCAGCACGCTGCCGGCGGTGGGGCGGCTGCTGGAGGCGATCGACGAGATGCGGAAGGCGCTGGTCCTCGACCCGTTGTCGGCGCATTTCTCGCGCTGGCTGGGACGCTTCCTCCTCTATGCCGAGCGGTTCGAGGCGACCGTCGACCAGAGCCGAAAGACTCTCGAGATTGAACCCAATTACTTCCAGGCCTACCTCGACATCGGCGCCGCCGAGCTGGCCCGGGGCAACACCGAGGCGTCCCTGGCCGCCTTCCGGCGGGGCCAGTCGCTGAGCACGGCGGTACGCAGCTACGACGCGATGATCGTCCGGCCCCTGGTGGCCCTGGGGGAGATCGAGGAAGCGACGGCCATCATGGAACGCCTGGAGGGCCAGGCAAAGACCGAGTACCTCCGTGCCGAGGTCCTCGCGATGGGCTACGCCGCCCTCGGCGAGTTCGACAAGGCGTTTGCGAGTCTCCAGACCGCCTACGAGGCCCATTCGGCCGGCCTCATCTACCTGCACCTCGATCCGGGGTACGGCCCCCTGCGCAAGGATCCGCGCTACGCCGAGATGGTGGCAAGGATCAAGCTGCGCTGACACACAGGAATCTGCCCATGCGACTGCTGACCACGATCGCCGCCCTCACGTTCCTCCTCCCCGCCAGCGCACCGGCGCAAACCTCCGCCGCCATCGACGCACAGGTCTGGTCCGCCCTCTCCGCCTCGGTGGTGGACCAGGACATCGACGCGATGGCGGCCACCTACCATCCCGATGCCGTGGTGGTGACGCCTGGGGGGACGACGCTGGCCAGCGCGCAGCTCCCCAAGTGGGGGAAGGACATGGCGGTCGCCAAGACACGGGGTGAGACGGCCACCGTGGCGTTTCGGTTCTCGCAACGGATCGACAACGCCGACACCGCCTTCGAGGTGGGGATGTTCAAGTACACGGTGATCGACAGCGCTGGCACCGGCACCTCGTACCACATCCCGATGGAGTCGCTCCTGGTGCGCCTGCACGACAGGTGGGTCGTCGTGATGGAGCGCCAGTTCGCGGCGGTCGGCCCCGAGGAGTGGGACGCCCTGGCACCATGACCGCGCTGCGCCCGTTCCACCTCGCCTTCCCGGTCCGCGACATCGCGGAGGCCCGCCGCTTCTACGGCGGGCTCCTCGGCTGTCCCGAGGGCCGGAGCTCCGGGCACTGGATTGATTTCGATTTCTTCGGACACCAGGTCGTGGCCCACCACGCGCCGGCGGCCGCGGATCCCCCGCGCCACAATCCGGTCGACGGACACGACGTGCCGATCCCGCATTTCGGCGTCGTGCTGGCGATGGACGACTGGAAGGCGCTGCGCGACCGGCTGCGCCAGGCGGAGGTCACGTTCGTGATCGAGCCGTACATTCGCTTCGAGGGTCAGGTCGGGGAGCAGGCCACGATGTTCTTCCTCGACCCCTCGGGCAACGCCCTCGAATTCAAGGCGTTCCGGGACGACGCCCAACTCTTTGCCACCTAGGAAGACCGGCCTCCCATGACCACCGCGTATTCCCCGCGCGAGCGCCTGGCGCTGATGATCGTCGGCGCGATCGGCCTCGTGGGGCTCAATGGCGTCTTCATCTATGCGCTGGTCGCACGGCCCGATCTCCTCAGGGCCGCCCTCGCCAATCCGGTGTCCCTGGCGTTCATCGTCGAGGCCCTCATCCTCATGGTGATGCTGGCCTACCTGTTCGCCAAGTGGAAGGTGGCGCGTGCGCCCGGGGGGTGGTTCGTCATCCTCGCCCTGGTGGGAGGGCTCGTTTTCGCCGTGCCGGCCATCCTCCTCTGGGGGCTTCGCGCGGATCCGGCACGCGATCCGTGACCGCCCGGCGCACCTGGCGCCCCGCGGGTCCCAAGCTTTCTCCTTCCTTCACCGAGCGGGGCGCATGAGACTCCTGACTCTCGGACAGGCCGTCCTCCTGCTGTGGCTCGCCGCCGGCGGCGCCGCCGGTACGGCCGAGGCCCAGGCGCCCCGCGCCACGGTGCGCGAGTACCAGCAGGTGTTCACCACCTACCCGTTCAGCGACCCGAACCCCGTTCCGGTGATCGGCCGGATCTACCCGTACTTTCGCTTCGACGGCTTCACCGCCCAGCCGGAACCGCGCGCCTGGAAGGTGATCGAGCTGGAGAACGCCTTCCTGAAGGTGATGATCCTCCCCGAGATCGGCGGCAAGATCTGGAACGCCGTGGACAAGCGCACCGGGCGCTCGTTCATCTACTACAACCAGGTGGTCAAGTTCCGGGACATCGCGATGCGTGGCCCGTGGACCAGCGGGGGCATCGAGGCCAACTACGGGATCATCGGCCACACCCCCAACGTCGCCACCCCCGTCGACTACGTCACACGGACCAACCCCGACGGCAGCGTGAGCTGCATCATCGGCGCGCTCGACCTCCTCACCCGCACGCCCTGGCGCCTCGAGATCCGGCTCGGCGCCGATGCCGCCGCCTTCAGCACCACCTCCTTCTGGTACAACGCCTCCGACCTCGAACAGCCGTACTACTCGTGGATGAACGCCGGGATCCCCGTGCGCGGGAAGCTGCAGTTCGTCTATCCCGGCACCAGCTACCTGGGGCACAACGGGGAGCACGGCCCCTGGCCTGTGGATACCGCCGGGCGTGACCTCTCCTGGTACGACAACAACGACTTCGGCGGCTACAAGTCGTATCATGTCTTCGGCCGGGAGACGGATTTCTTCGGGGCCTACTGGCACGACGACGACTTCGGAATGGTCCGCTACGCCCCGCGGGACGACAAGGCGGGGAAGAAGATCTGGATCTGGGGACTGTCGCGGCAGGGCATGATCTGGGAGGACCTGCTCACCGACACCGACGGGCAGTACGCCGAGGTGCAGTCCGGCCGGCTGTTCAACCAGACGGCGGAACAGAGCACCTACACCCCGTTCAAGCACCGCGGCTTCGCGCCGCATGTCGCCGACCGGTGGACGGAATGGTGGTACCCCGTCTCGGGGACCGACGGCTTCGTCGCCGCCGACCGGTTCGGCGCCCTCAACGTGACGCCGCTCGGCGACCGCCTGGTGATCGCCGTCTCACCGGTGGAGGCGATGGCGGACACCGTGCGGGTGCTGGCGGGCACCCGGGAAGTGTACCGCCGATTCGTGCAGCGCCGGCCGCGGGAGCGCTTCGTCGACACCGTCCAGGTCGGGGGTGTCGCGCACGACAGCCTCCGCGTGATCGTGGGCGCCGGGCGGCTGGTGTACCGCCTCGCCCCCCAGGCAGGGGACCTGACCCGCCCGCTCGATGCGCCAGTCGATTTCGACTGGAACACGGCTTACGGCTGGTACTTGCGGGGTGTGGAGTGGCAGCGGCAGCGGGAGTACCTGCCGGCGACCGCCGCGCTCGACAGCGCCCTCGCGCGCGATCCCTACTTTGTGCCGGCGCTCGCCGCGCGCGCCACCCTCGCCATCCGGGCCCTCGATTACCCTGCCGCCCTCCGGTTCACCACCACCGCGCTCCGGGTCGACAGCTACGACGGCGCCGCCAACTACTACTACGGCATCGCCAACCGGCGGCTGGGCCGGACAGCCGATGCGAAGGATGGCTTCGAGCTGGCCACCCTCTCCCCCGCCTACCGGGGCGCCGCGTGGACCGAGCTCGGCAAGTTGGCGCTCGCCGAGGGCCATCCGGCGGCCGCACTGCAGTATGCCGACAAGGCGCTGGTGACCGACCCCGACAACCTCGACGCGCTCGCGCTCGGGGTGGTCGCCACCCGGCAGGCCGGCGAGGTGCAGCGCAATGCGCAGTGGCGCGCGCGGCTCGAGGCGGCCGACCCGCTGAGCCACCAGGCGCGGCTCGAGCAATTGCTCGCCGCCGACGAGCCGGCGCTTGCCACGACACTGGCGGCCGGGATCCGGAGCGAGCTTCCCGGGGAAGTCCTGCTGGAACTCGCGGCCTGGTATGTCGACGTCGGTGATCCGGCCGTGGCGCTGCGAGTGCTGGAGGCGGCGGGCGATGCCCCGGTGGCCCTCTACTGGCGGGGCTTCCTGCTCGACGCCCTCGGGAGGCCGGGTGGCGATGCGCTGGCGGAGCGGGCGACGCGCCTCGGGCCGGAGTTCGTCTTCCCCTTCCGACCCGAGGTGGTGCCGCCACTGCGATGGGCCACCGCCCGGACCACCAGCTGGAAGCCGAGGTACTACCTGGCGCTGGCCGACTGGGGGACCGGGCGCACCGCGGAGGCCGACTCGATCTTCCGCGCGCTCGGCGAGCAACCCGACTACGCCCCGTTCTACGCGGGGCGGGCCACGCTCCCGAATCGGTCCGCAGCGGAGATGCGCCGTGACCTGGAGCGGGCGGCCGCGCTCGACCCCGGGCAGTGGCGCTACGGTCAGCAGCTGACGCGGCAACTCCTGGCGATGGACGACACGCGGGAGGCGGTCGCCGTGGCGCGACGGTACGCCGCGCGCTTCCCGGAGAGCTACATCCTCGAGTTCACGCTCGCGCAGGCGCTGGCGCAGGCCGCGGACTACCTGGCGGCGGATTCGGTGCTGGCGGGGATCCAGCTGCTGCCGTTCGAGGGGAGGCATGACGGGCACCTGCTCTACCGGCAGACCAAGCTCATGCTGGCCGTCGAGGCGATCGGGAATGGCGAGTGGGCCCGGGCGAGCGACCAGATCGCCGCGGCCCGGCTCTGGCCGGAGCGGCTGGGGGCCGGCCGACCGTATGACCCGGCGGTCGACGAACGGCTGGAGGACTGGCTGCAGGCGGATGTCCTGCAGCAGAGCAGCCGCCGCGACGACGCCATGCCGCTGTGGAACCGGATCGCCGCGGACCGGGCGAAGCGGGGCACCGCGAGCGACCTGCTGCCGGGCTGGGCGGCGGCCCGAGCCGGGCAAGCGCCGTCCGACGCGCCCGGCGCATCGCTCCCGGCGACCTCCCCCGTCACCGATCCCGACGCCGTGGTGCTCCGCGCATGGCTGGCGATCGGGAGGTAAGGCGCGGGACGACCCCGACACCACATTTGATCAGGGAGATGATGCATGCAACTCGGCAATTTTTCCGTCAGCCTCGCCGTCAAGGACATCCAGGCGTCGAAGGCGTTCTACGAGAAGTTCGGCTTCACCACCTTTCACGGCGACGCCTCGCAGGGCTGGCTGATCCTGAAGAACGGGACCACCGTCATCGGGCTGTTCCAGGGGATGTTCGACCGGAATATCCTGACCTTCAATCCGGGGTGGGACAGCGACGCCAGGACCCTGCCGAGCTACACCGACATCCGCGAGCTGCAGCGCCAGCTCAAGGCCGCCGGCGTCGTCCTCGTCACCGAGGCCGACGAATCCACCACCGGGCCCGCCAGCTTCACCGCGCTCGACCCGGACGGGAACCCGATCCTGGTGGACCAGCACGTCTGACCTCCGCCCCCCGGCCACGCAGGAGGCTCGCCCGCCCGAGACGGTTCATATTGAAACCATTTGAAACGTAGCTCCGTCAGGACCCTCCACAACACCGCCACATGCTCCGCGACTTCCCCAAGGAGGGTCCAAGTGAGCCAGGAACAGTCGGATACGCCGCCGGTTTCCCTGCCTGTCCGGATCACCGCGGCAGCGGCGCTGATCTGCGTCGGCCTCGCGCTGGCCGGCTGGACAGGCTACCAGGCGGAGCAGGGCCTGGGACTCTCGAAGGTGGCCCGCTACGGCCTGCAGGCCCTGATCCTGTCGGCGCTCGTGGTGCCGGGCGTCTGGTGGCTCCGGACCAGGGTGGACCACCGCCCGATGAGCGGACTCACGCTGGCCACCCCGCGGACCGGACTGCTCGCGTTCGGATTGGGAATGGGCATCGTCGTGGTGCCGACCGTCGTCACCGGCCTGCTGGCAGGCACCTTCGGCTGGGCGACCGTCACGCTCGACCTCTCCTCCGCCGCGCTCCTGAAGCTGCTCATCGCCGCGGGCACCGTGTTCTTCTTCGAGGCGCTGCCCGAGGAGCTGGTGTTCCGGGGGTACATCTACCGCACCCTGAACGCCGTGACCCCGAAATGGACGGCCGGGGCCATCACGACGGCGGTGTTCGTCGCGACCCCGGTGTGCACCTGGCTCATCGCGCGGTACCTGCTCCGCATCCCGTTCGGCATGGGCGGCAGCGACGGTGTCACCGCAGGCTACCTGAGCATGATCCTGGCGTTCGGCCTGTTCACCCAGTACCTGCGGATCCTGACCGGCGTCCTCTGGACCAGCATGGGATTCCACTTCGCGTTCATCCTCCTCAATCGCGTCGTGGGCCCGCGCCCCAGCCACCTGCTCCGGTTCACCGACGTCACCGCCGGCGGCCCGCTGCAGATGACACCGCTGATCCTCATGCTCGTCATTCTGGTCGGGCTGCTTGCCTACCCCTGGCTCGCGAAGAAGCCGATCGGATGGGGTTCGCGCGATCCGGAGTGACCCGGCGGGGATATCTTCCCCGACATGTCGACCGAGCCTGACGCACGACTCGCGCACCTGCAGCGCGTCGCCTGGTGGCTGGACAGCGGGATCGGGATCCCGGGCACCCGGTTCCGGATCGGGGCGGATGCCATCATCGGCCTGGTGCCGGTGCTCGGCGACGCGGCAGGGGCGGTGCTCGCCGCCACGTTCCTCGCCGAAGGGGTTCGGCGGGGCGTGTCACGGGCCACGCTGGTCCGCATCGCGTTCAACATCGCCGTGGACGCGCTGCTCGGCGTGGTCCCCCTGCTGGGCGACTTCTCGGATGCCGTCTGGAAGGCGAACGTGCGAAACGTGGCGCTGCTCGAACGCCACTGGACCGACCCCGGCCGGGCGCGCCGGTCCGACCGACTCTTCATCGCCGCGCTGGTCGGCACGCTGGCGCTGACCTGCGCGGCCCTGATCGTGGGCAGCGCGCTCCTCACCGTCTGGCTGTTCCGGGTGGCCACCGGCGGGTGACCCTGCCTTGGCCGCCCCGCCGGGTCCGGTGATATCTTCCCGCCCATGCCGCCCCCACCGCCAGCACTGACCGTCGAGCAGGCCGAGGCGCTCGCACTCGAGCTCTACGGCCTCCGGATCAGCGCGGCGGCCCTCCCCAGCGAGCGCGACCAGAACTTTCTCCTCCAGGCGGGCGGCGAGCCGGCCCTGATCCTGAAGATCGCCAACCCCAGCGAGGACCCCGCCTTTCTCGCCGCCACCCAGCGCGCGATGGAGGCCCTGGCGTCGCACTCGGCGCTCACCCCCCAGGTGATTCCGATGCGGGACGGCCGATCGCTCGCCTCGATCGGGGAGTCCGGCGCCACGGAACGACTGGTCTGGGCCATCTCGGTGGTTCCGGGGGTGCCGCTCGGGACGGTGCCCCATCGTCCGATGGCCCTCTGGGCCGATTTCGGCCGGGCGGTCGCGCACCTGACAAGGGGACTCGCGGGATTCGACGACCCGGCGCTGCACCGGGAGTTCGCCTGGCACCTCGCGACCGGGCGCGGCGTCATCGCGCGGAATCGCGGCCTGATCGCCGACCCGGGCCTCGGCGGGGCGATCGACCGGCTGATGGCGGCCTACGACCGGCACACCGCGCCGCTCCTTTCCCGCCTGCGGCAGAGCGCCGTCCACAACGACCTCAACGATTACAACGTGCTGGTGGGTGGGGGCTCCGGACCGTTCGAGCGATTCACCAGGGTCACCGGGCTCATCGACTTCGGCGACATGGTGCATGGGCCGACCATCGGCGACCTCGCCGTCGCGGCGGCCTACCCGCTCCTCGACGCACCCGATCCGCTCACCGTGCTCGCCACGCTGGTCCCCGCCTATCACGCCGTGTGGACGATGGACGAGGCGGAGATGCAGGCCCTCTGGGGCCTGGCGATGCTGCGGCTCTGCCTGAGCGCCGCCATGGCGGCCGAGCAGCAGGCCCGCGACCCGGGCAACGCCTACCTGGGGGTGAGCCAGGCGCCGATCACGCGCACCCTGCCCCGGCTCGCAACGATTCCCTTCGGGCTCGCCGCCGCGACCGTCCGCTCGGCGTGCGGCCTCGAGCCGGTGGCCACGGCACCGGCCGTCCGGCAGTTCCTGCGTGAGGGCACCGCGTCGTTCGCCCCGGTGCTCGGAGCAGACCTGCGCACCCAGCCCTCGCTGGTGCTCGACCTGGGTGTCGGCAGCGCCGACGTCGAGCGTGACCCCGCGACGGCCGTGGAGCCGATGTCCGCCGCACGGATCAGCGAAGCGATGCGACGCGCCGGCGTCGAGGTGGCCGTCGGCCGGTACGACGAACCCCGGCTCTGTTATACCACGCCGGCCTTCGAGGGCGGCGACGGCACCCTGAACGAAGCGCGCACCATCCACCTCGGGCTCGACCTCTTTGCCCCGGCGGGCACGCCGGTCTTCGCACCGCTCGACGGCGTCGTGTGCGCCGCAGAGGACCGCGCCCTGCCCCTGGACTACGGGGGCGTCGTGGTGCTGGAGCACCGCACCGACGGCGGCGTCCCCTTCCATACGCTCTACGGCCACCTCGGCCCGGACTCGTTTCGTGCGCTGAAGACCGGGCAGCGCGTCGGGCGCGGCGAGCCGCTGGCGCGCCTCGGCACCCCGGAGGAGAACGGCGGATGGACGCCGCACCTCCACCTGCAGGTCATGACCGACCTCCTCGACCTCGACAGCGCCTTTCCCGGTGTCGGCACGCCCTCGCGGCGCGCGGAGTGGCGCAGTCTCTCTCCCGACCCCAACCTGATCGCGGGCGTGCCCGTCGAGCGCTTTCCACCGGCGACTCCGCCGCTGGCCGAGGCGCGGGCACGGCGCGGCACCCTGGTGGGCCCGAGCGTGCGCCTCTCCTACCGGGAGCCGCTCCGCATGGTGCGGGGCTGGAAACAGTATCTCTACGACGACATGGGCCGGCGATTCGTCGATGGCTACAACAACGTGCCGCATGTGGGGCACGGCCACCCGCGCGTGGTGGACGCCGCGGCGCGCCAGATGGCGGTGCTGAACACCAACACCCGCTACCTGCACGACGGGCGCGAGGCCTACGCCGAGCGACTCGTGGCCACGCTGCCCGACCCGCTGGCGGTCTGCTTCCTGGTGAGCTCCGCCAGCGAGGCCAACGAACTCGCGCTCCGGCTGGCGCGCGAGGTCACCG
>JAHECL010000164.1 GCA_024641745.1 Gemmatimonadota bacterium
CTACGACTGGGGCGCCCAGACCATTTCCGACGGCGTGGTGAGGTTCTTCCTCTCCGGTCCGAGCGGCAGCCTCGACGGCGCCATCCGGGCGCTCAGCACCAAGGGCGACTTCAAGGTGCTGGCGGAGCCCAACCTGATGACCCTGCCGGGCAAGCCGGCGAGCTTCCTGGCCGGCGGCGAGTTCCCCTATCCGGTGGTACAGTCAGGCGCGGCCAACGGGGCGGTGACGATCGAGTTCAAGGAGTTCGGCGTCAAGCTCGACTTCACTCCGTTCATCACGCGGAGCGGCGCCATCCGGCTGATCGTGGCGCCGGAGGTCTCCTCGCTCGACTTCGCCAACGGGCTGGTCATCAACGGCTACTCGGTCCCGACCGTCCTTACCCGGAAGACGCAGACCGAGGTGGAGCTGGGCGAGGGTCAGTACCTGGCGCTCTCCGGCCTGCTCGACAACCGGACCATTGAAGGAGTCACCAAGATCCCGATCCTGGGCGACATCCCGATCCTCGGGACCTTTTTCCGCTCGAAGACCAGCAAGGTGAACAACACCGAGCTCATCGTGCTGGTGACGCCGTCGCTGGTGCGGGCCACCGACGTGGCGCCGGCCATCCCCACGGGCGAGGTCAACACCTGGGAGATCGTGCCGGGGTGGATGAAGGAGCAGATTGGGAAGACGCCGATCCCGCCGCCCAACGGTGTGGTGCAGTCCCCCGCGCAGCCGCAGCCGACCCAGTAGACGTGCGACAACCGCCGGGGACCCCCTCCCCGGCAAGGAGTGCAGGATGCAGGAAACGCATGGATTGATCCGGAACCGCCGGGGCGCCACGCTGGTGATCGTCGCCATTTCACTGGCCGCGATGCTGTCGATGCTGGCACTGGCGATCGACCTCGGCATGCTCTACAAGACCCGCGCCGAGGCCCAGCGGGCGGCGGATGCCGCCGCCCTGGCCGGCGCCAGCGTCTTCCTCGAGCTCGGCATCAAGGCATCGGAAAAGGTGGACAGCGCCAACGTCCGTGCCTATGCACTGGCCGAGGCCAACTACATGACCGGCGGGCTGATCGACTCGTCGGAGGTCACCGTGCAGGTGCTTCCCGACAGTGAAAAGGTGCGGGTCTGGGTCCGGCGCGCGGCGGTGCCGACCTGGTTCGCCCGGGTGATCGGGATCGACGCGGTGCCGGTCGGTGCCAAGGCGGCCGCCGAGGCCACCACCGCCGGCACCACCAAGTGCGTCAAGCCGTTCCTCATACCAGACTTCTGGGAGGAGAACAGCGGCCAGGACAACGTGGTCCAGAACCAGATCTGGGATTTCCCGCAGAACATCCCGAACCAGCCCTCCTCCTGCGGCACCACCTGGGAGTGCTGGTCCTACGATAAGGCCGCGGGCGACCGCTACGCCCGGTACGATGAGCCGAACGCGACCGGGCTCGGTTCCACTTTCCGGGATGCCAGGGTTGCCGCCAACTCCCCGAATAAGTACAGGGACGACTACGCCCGGCCGGTGATGCTTTACCCGTCGTTCCCGCAGTACTCGCCGACGCCGTCGAACTGGTTCCTCTGGCGGATCGACTGTCCCGGCGGTAACTGCGTTCGCGATGCAATGACCGGCTGCACCACGACGCCCATTTCGGTGGGCCAGGAGATCGCGAAGGAGCAGCCCGGCGAGGTCCGGGGTCCGGTGCAGCAGGGGCTCGAGGAGTGGCTGGCGCAGGACGCGAGCGCGCGCTTCGTCGAGTCGGAGAGGACCGACGCAAACGGGACATACATGACCGGGACGGTGGTCAGCGACAATCCCGCCTACAACGGCGATGCCAACCCGCGGGTGTTCATTGCCGGCCTGATCAGCCCCGACTTTCTGGCGCCGGGCTACGACGAGGTGCCGCTCAACAACCTCGGCAAGTTCTACCTCGAGAGCATCCCCCCGAACCAGGGGAGCAAGGCTCCGGTCAAGGTTCGGTTCCTCGGCTTCGTGACGGGGACCGGCGACGAGGGCCCGGAGTCGGGATCGCTCGTCAAGATTCTCAAGCTCGTGGAATGAGGGGTATCACCTGATCGTGTCAGCAACTTCCGGAGTACGTGCCGCACTGATCTCGACCGACGACGGCCTGCGCCAGGTGGTGCAGGCCTTCTGCCGCGATTCCGAGAATGCCGTGTCGCTGGCGCTCGACCTGAACGTCGAGATCGGGGTCTTCAACGCGACCCACCTGGCGGAACTCCGCCGGGCGGGGCCGACCTTTGTTTTCGTGGACCTCGAGCACGATGCCGATCTCGGGCTCCAGCTCATCCGGGCCCTGGCCGGGGGGTCGGATCAGGTTCCACCGACGCCGGTCGTGGCGTTCGGGCCGCCCGCCTCCGCGGAACTCCTCCTGGCGGCGATGCGTGCCGGGGTGCTGGAGTACCTGCCGAAGCCGGTGGACGCTGTAGCCCTGCGGGAAGCCACTGATCGGGTGCGACCCCGCCTCGCCCCGCTGGTGGCGGGATCCCACGGCCACGAAGACGGGAAGATCCTCGCCTTCTTCAGCCCCAAGGGCGGCTCCGGCTCCACGACGCTGGCGGTCAACACCGCCATCAACCTGCACCAGGTGACTCGTCGCCGCGTCCTCCTGGTCGATCTCGACGCCGAGCTTGGGGAGATCTCCCTCCTTCTCGGCATGCAGCCGAAGTTCAACTTCGTGGACCTGGTGCAGAACTTCCACCGGATGGACAGCGGCTTGCTGGCTTCGTACATCGAGCAGCACAAGTCGGGGGTCCACCTCCTCTCGGCGCCGTACCACCCCGACCGGGCGGCTACGGTTTCGGAGGAACAGATCCGGAAGATCCTCCGGTACCTCAAGGGGCAGTACGACTACATCGTGATCGACACCTCGAAGTCGTTCGCCCCGACCTCGCTTGCCGCCTTCGAGCAGTCCGACCAGGTCTTCCTGGTGGCCACGGTGGACCTGCCCAACCTGCGCAACATCCAGCGGGCGCTGCCGCTGATCAAGCGGGTGCTTCCCCGCCCGACCGAACAGGTCCGCCTGGTGGTGAACCGCTATGACGAGAACCAGGAAATTCCTTTGGCGGACGTGGAGCGAACGCTCGGCCTTCCGGTCTTCGCCACCGTGGGAAACGACTACGAGGCGGTCATCCGTTCGATCAACAGCGGGAAGCCGGTGATCCTGAACGGGAAGTCGGTCTATGGCCGCGACGTCAAGCGAATGGTCCGACTCCTCGTCGGCAAGCCGGAGCAGGAAGAACTGTCCACGTCGCTGATGCACCGCATCGCATCGGCGTTCCGTACCCCGAAGCAATCCCAGGCCGACATCCGCGGCCGGGAGGATGGCCGTGGCTGATATTCCCGATCGTGCACCGCTCCCGTGGGAGGCGCCTGTCGCCCCCAAGAAGGGCGCCGCCAAGGAGGATCCGGCGGCACCGGGCCTGCCCGGCGGCGCTGCGCAGGCTCCAACCGACGGCACCTATGAGCGCACCATGCTCAAGGGCCGGATTCACCGGCGGCTCCTCGAGCGGCTGAACCTCGCCAACCTCGACAAGCTGGAGCGGGAGCAGGTGACCGAGGCGATCCGCCGGGTGGTGCACGACCTGCTGTCCGACGAGAAGGTGCCCCTCAATTTCGAGGAGCGCGAAGAACTGGTCCGCCAGGTGCTCGACGAGATCTTCGGCCTCGGACCGCTCGAGCCGCTGATGAAGGACCCGGAGGTCTCCGACATCCTGGTGAACACCTACAAGCAGGTCATCATCGAGCGGCACGGGAAGCTGGAGCACACCGACATCCGCTTCCAGGACGATCGCCACCTCCTCCAGGTGATCGACCGGATCGTGTCGGCGGTCGGCCGCCGGATCGACGATTCGTCGCCGATGGTGGACGCCCGGCTCCCCGACGGC
>JAHECL010000165.1 GCA_024641745.1 Gemmatimonadota bacterium
TCCGGCGCGTCGTCCCGGCGACCGGGCGCGGATCCGCCGGCTGGTCGAACGGGACATGGCGGCCCTGCGCCCGGGCGAGCAGCGCGGCTGGTGGCTTCGCGACGCCCTCGCAGCCGATCCCGGAGTCCCCTGTCCGCCGCCCGCGTGGGACGCGACCGCCGACGTCGTCATCGTCGGCGGCGGGTACACGGGCCTGTGGACGGCGTGGTGGCTCACCGACCACGCCCCGGACACCCGCATCGTCATCCTCGACGCGGACATCGTCGGCGGCGGTGCCAGCGGCCGGAACGGCGGCTTCCTCACCGGATGGTGGGACTACCTGCCCTCGCTCGTCGCCAACTACGGCGAGGAGCCGGGTCTGGCGTCGGCCCTGGCGCTCGACGGGGTGTCCGACTGGATCGCCGACTGGGCACAGCGTCGCTCCGTGGATATCGAGCTCGCTCCCGGCGGCACCCTCGTTGCCAGCACGTCCCCGGCGCAGGACGATGCCTGGGCCGGGATCCTGGAGCTGGCCGCGCAAATGGGGGTGGACGACAGGTTCGTGGCGTTGACCCGCGAACAGGTCCAGGCGCGCTGCGCCTCCCCGGTGCTGCGCGGCGGGATGCTCGTCCCGAGTGACGCCCAGGTCCACCCTGCCCGCCTTGCCCGCGGGCTTCGGCGCGTGCTCCTCGATCGCGGCGTGTCCATCCACGAGCACACACGCGTGACCGGGGTTCGCCCGGACGGCGCGGGCGTGCGGGTGGAGACCGCCCTGGGTCCCGCGATCCGGGCCGGTCATGCCGTGCTCGCCCTCAACGCCTGGGCGGCTGGATGGCCGGGCGGCGGCTTCGGCAGCCGGATGATCACCTGGTCGTCCTACATGGTGATAACCGAGCCGATCCCAGATCGTCTCGCGGAGATCGGCTGGACTGGTGGCGAGGCGATCACCGACTGCCGCTTCACGAATCACTACTTCAGGACCACGCACGACGGGCGGATCGCGTTTGGCGGCGGCGGCGGCCGGGCCGGCTACGGCGGGAGAATGGGGGACTGGGTCACGGCCGACCGGGGCTCCGCGGCGCTCGCGGCCAAGGGCTTCCGGCGGATCTTCCCCATGCTCGACGATGTCCGGCTGGTGGACGCCTGGGGCGGTCCTATCGACATCTCGTCCAACCACCTGCCGGCCTTCGGGACGCTCGACGGCGGGCGTGTCCACTGGGGGCACGGGTACTCCGGGTCCGGCGTGGGGCCGAGCTGGCTGGGCGGCCGCATCCTGGCGGCGCTGGCCCAGGACCGGCTCGACGATCCCGTTGCCCGGCTGCCGATGGTGGGCCACCGCCCGCGGCCATTCCCTCCCGAGCCGTTTCGGTACCTGGGTGCGCGTGTCATCCGCGAGGCGATCGTCGCCAAGGAGCAACGCGACGACGAGGGAGGCTACGTCCCGCCCCCGCTGCGATGGCTCGTGGGCCTGCCGCGGGCGATGGGCTACGACCTTGGACCCGAGTAGGCGGCCGGCCCCGCTGCCAGTGATCGTCCCGGTGTTTCGGGACCTTGGGCCCTCCGGTGGACCGTCTCCCGCGTGGGAAGGTGGAGCCACGCGAGGCTCGCGGTCCGCAGGTACGAGCAAACCGACCGCCGGCTCCGAACTGGCCGACCACCCGATCCGGTAGACCTTCGCGGCACCGGATACCGGGACCGCCGGCCGACCTGGAGCACTGGCAGGACCGCGAGCCCGCTGTTTCATGTCCGCGGCGTACGCTTTGCCGATGGAACCCCACCTCACCCCCAAACGTCAGCGCGCCATGTACTCCCTGCGACTCGCCCGACCCCTGCTCCTCGTGGTCCTCGCGCTGCTGGCGGCCGCGTGCTCCGGCTCCGGCTCCGGTGCGACACCAGCCCCCACCGACGAGATCGCCACTGCCGGTACGGGCGATGCCGCGATGGCAGCGGTCCGGGCCCGGTCGCCGCTGTTCGACGGGATCGAGGAGCGGGATCCGGATCTCATCGGCCAGGGCTCGTGGTGGCAGGCGGAGCCGCTCGACTCGGGATCACCGCCTGCCGGGTGGCGTGTGACGGTGGAGGTCGGCTGGGGCGACTGTCCGGCCGGCTGCATCGACCGCCACACCTGGACGTGGGAGGTTGCCCGGGACGGGGAACCGGTCTTCGTCTCCGAGGAGGGCTCGGTGCTCGCAGAGGACGTGCTGGCGGCGCTCCGCGCGGCGTCCACGTCCACTGGCGTTGGGGGCTGGGCCACCGCTGGGCCCACCTGCCCGGTGGAGCGCCCCGGCGATCCCGCCTGCGCGCCGCGCATGGTCGACGGAGCCGATCTCGTCATCCGCAACGCCGGCGGCGCCGAGGCGGCGCGCTTCACGACGGACGGTTCGGGCCTGTTCCGGGTCGTGCTGCCGCAGGGCGACTACACGCTGGAAGCGAGCCAAGTCGAGGGCTTCATGGGCACGCCCGGCCCGATGCCATTGACCGTCACGGATGGCGCCGAGACCTGGCTTGACGTCCCCTACGACACCGGGATCCGCTGAGCGCCAGCTCCGGGACAGCAAACGGCCGCACCTCGTGGCGCGGCCATCATGACGTAGCGGTGGTCCGTTCGCCGGATCGTCAGTTGATCAGCTTCAGGATGTAGGTCCCACCATAGGTCGAGGTGCCGAAGCCTGCCCCTTTGACGTTCAGGCGCTGGTCCACGCGGTCGCCAGACTCGAAGTAGCCGGTGATGTATCCATTCGACCCGTTGGCGTGTGCGCCGGTCAGGACGAACGACGCCCAGCCGACGTAGTTGCCGCTGGTATCGACGATCGGAACCGGGAAGACGGTCGGGGCCAGGCTCGCAAGCTTCGCGGTGATGTTGGTCATCTGGCCGCTGTTGTGCTGGGCGATGTAGCAGCCGAAGTCGAGCTTCACCTCGAATGAGGCAGATCCGGCAAGGTAGGCCTGCAACTGGCTGTCGTTGACGTTGCCCGTGTCCTCGCACTTCTTGTTGTAGCCGAAGTTCGTCCAGGCGAACTCGGTGGCGGTCTGCGGGGTGTCACCTTCACTGGTCGTTGGGTGGTTGAAATTGCACGCGTTGCCCTTGCCGGCGCAGACCTTCGCCTTGCCGGTGCCATCGAAGGCCTCCGTGGACAGGATGAACGGGGCTGGTCCGGTGGCCGTGTCCGGCCAGCCGGTCTTGGATGTGGCCGTCGTGCTGACATCCCAGACGGGCATCCCGACCACGCCCGCGAAGGCGTTGCGGTGCGGCGCGCTGATCCCGACCGTGACCTGCACGCCTTCCACGCTGGCGTCGAGCGCCTGGCCGGGGCAGTTCTTGCACGTGACGCTCACGTTGACCCCGTTGACCCCGTGCTCATAGCCATTCTGCTTGGTGACCTTGCGGGCGGTCCCGACCCAGTCGGCGGTTCCCTGGTTGACGATCAGGTCGTTCGCGGCCGCGAGGGCGGCAAGATCGACGGCGTTCTGCTCGGAGCGCCGCTGGGCGAACGAGCCGCCGCCGTCGAGGACGAGGCCGACCATGGCCACGAGGGCCACGAGCGCCAGCGCGAAGATGACGATGATCTGGCCGCGCTCGTCACGTTCTCGGGTGCGTGCCATGGCGTGGTTCCTTCTCACTGGAGCTGGACGCTGGTGGAGGAAGAGAAGAGGTTCCAGGTCCCGGCGAGGCCGAGAATTGGCGTGATGGGCGTGTATGGGGCCGCGATCCCGACCCGGATCCATTGGCCGGGAACGCAGGTGGTCGCAATCACCGCCCCGGCGATGTCGACGCACTCGATCGTCGGATCACCGAGATTGGGGATGAGGCCCTTCTGGGTCGCGATCACCGCCTTCGTCTCGGCGCTCCGGCCGGCGGTCGTGGTGAAGTTCGAGCCT
>JAHECL010000166.1 GCA_024641745.1 Gemmatimonadota bacterium
CCGATGGAGGACATCCGCGGGGCCCGGGTCCTCGCCGTCCTGGGCGACTCGACGACCACCGATCATATCTCGCCGGCCGGCGCCATCCCGAAGAACGGTCCCGCCGCGGCGTATCTCCGGGAGCACGGGGTGGAGCAGCCCGACTGGAACACCTTCGGCGCCCGGCGGGGCAACCACGAAGTGATGATGCGCGGCACCTTCGGCAACGTCCGGATCAAGAACGCCCTGGTGCCCGACAAGGAAGGGAACTGGACGATGCACTTCCCGACCGGCGAGGTGACATCCATCTACGACGCCGCGATGCGGTACATCGACGCCGGAACGCCGCTGGTGGTGCTGGCCGGCAAGGAGTACGGCACCGGCTCCAGCCGCGACTGGGCCGCCAAGGGCACCCTCCTGCTCGGCGTGAAGGCGGTGATCGCGGAGAGCTACGAGCGGATCCACCGCAGCAACCTGGTCGGCATGGGCGTGCTGCCGCTCACGTTCGGACCCGGCGAGACCCGGGAAACCCACCAGCTGACCGGCCGGGAGACGTTCACCATCACCGGCATCGCCGACCGACTGCTGCCGGGGGGCACGGTGGAGGTGGAGGCGCGGCGGGACGACGGCTCGCGCGTGACGTTCAAGGCGGTGGTGCGGCTGAACAGCGAGGTGGAGGTGGACTACTACCGCCACGGCGGCATCCTCCAGCGGGTGCTGCGGAAATTTGCCGCGGAGGCCTGACCGCGGGGCAGGCACCGAAGGCACAACGGCCCTCCGGAACATCGGAGGGCCGTTCGCGTTTCAGGGGCCGCCGAGGGCGGCCCGGGTCAGGCGACCAGGTCGCGGAGCCGCTCGCCGGTCTCACCCTCGCGGAGCTTGAGGAGGGCGCGGTCACGCAGCTGGCGAATCCGCTCGCGGGTCACGCCCATCATCCGGCCAATTTCCTCGAGCGTCCGGCTGTTGCCGTCGTCCAGGCCGAAGTAGAGGCGCAGGACCTTGGCATCCCGGGGCGGCAGGACCGCCAGCGCCGACTCGATGTCGCTGGTCTGGCTGTTGGTCATGGTGGCGGAATCGGTGCTCTCCTGCTCCGCCATCGCGAACCGCTCCATCCGCTCGTTGCCGTCGCCGTCACGCGTCGGGTGGTCGAGACGGACCGCCTCGGTGTTCAGCGCGCTCAGGCTCCGCACCGCCTCCGGCGTGAGGCCGGTGGCGCGGGCCAGCTCCTCGGTGGTCGGCATCCGGCCCAGCCGCTCCTTGAGGAGCGTGGTGGTCCGGCCCAGCCGGCTGAGGTCAGCGGTCCGGTTGAGCGGCACCCGGACGGGACGTCCGTGCCGGGCGATGGCGGCCTGGACCGCCTGGCGGATCCACCACACGGCGTAGGAGATGAACTTGACGCCGCGATCGGGATCGAACTTCCGGGCGGCCGTCATGAGGCCGAGGTTGCCCTCACCGATCAGGTCGACCAGCGGGACGCCACGGTTCTGGAACTTCTTGGCCACCGAGACGACGAACCGCACATTGTGGCGGGCCAGCTTCTCCTGGGCGGCGATGTTGCCGCGGAACGCCTTGCGGGCGAGTTCCATTTCCTGCTCACGGGTCAGCAGCGGGACCCGGCTGATCTCGTCGAGGTACAGGTCGAGCGACTCGCGTCCCTCATCAACGGCCTTGGCAATCTGAGCCGGACGTACGGCACGGCGCTTGGCGCGCGGCTTGACAGTCACCGATCCTCCTCCTGAGGAAAACCCAACCCTCTATGGTCATCAACGGCCGGGGTGGCCGTCCAGATACAGTCGAGAAAGATAACAGCTAAGGCACTAAAAATCAACAGCTTACGTAAGCCCAACATCCCGAAAGGGTTGCGGAATCGTGCCAGAGAATCGGCCGGAAAACCGCCGCCCTGACTCTCCCCGCCAGTCCAAGATGCCTGCCAGATTGGCAACGTCGCATCCCACAACCACTTGGCATGTGTGAGGCGACCTGCTCCCGGCACACCTGATAGACCACCCGGCCTGCCGAAAGGTTCCCGCTGGCCTGCCGAGCCGATGACCGGCCTCCCCAAGAGACGCCCCGGCAGGGCCTGCCTTGCACCCGCCTCCCGGCCTACATTCCGACATGCTCACCACCGACTCGTACGAACTGCTCCGCCAGCTCGCCTCCCCCATCGTCGCGGTCACCTCGGCCCACGCCGGCCGGACCAACGGGATGATCCTCGACAGCGCGATCCGGGCCAGCATCTCGCCCGAGCACCCCCGGCTCTCGGTGTACATCCACAAGTGGCACCTGAGCCACGACCTGGTCGGGGCCAGCGGCCGGTTCGGCGCCCACCTCCTGCACCAGGGGCAGTTCGACCTGGTGCACCATCTCGGCTTCCGGACCGGCCGCCGGGTTCCCGACAAGCTTGGTACCGTCCCGCACCGGATCGGCGAGACCGGCGTGCCGGTCCTCGCGGACTGCCATGCCGCCTTCGAGTGCCGGGTGCTCAACACGATGGACGCCGGGCCGTCCACCCTCTTCCTCGGCGAGGTGGTGGCGACCCACCGGGGCGTCGACGGGGCGGTGCTGACGGCGGAGCATTTCCGGGCAAACCTGCCGGAGGCATGGCGGGAGGAGTTCCTCACAAACTACCGCGAGGCCCAGGAGCGGATCCGGGACCTCGCGGACGTGGAGGACGTGCGGCGGTGGCGCGGGCCTACAGCGACTTGATCTCGCTGACGAGGCCGGTCAGCGACTTCTTCGCGTCGCCGAACAGCATCGCCGTCTTCGGGTTGTAGAACAGCTCGTTCTCGATGCCGGCGAAGCCGGCGCTCATCCCCCGCTTCATCACGATGATGCTCTTGGCATGGTCGGCGTTCAGGATCGGCATGCCGTAGATCGGGCTGCCGGTGTCGGTCCGGGCCGCCGGGTTGACCACGTCGTTGGCGCCGATGACCAGCGCCACGTCGGCCCGCTGGAAGTCGTCGTTGATCTGGTCCATTTCACAGAGCTTCTCATAGGGCACGTTGGCCTCGGCCAGCAGGACGTTCATGTGCCCGGGCATCCGGCCCGCCACCGGGTGGATCGCGTACTTCACTTCCCCGCCCCGCCGCTCGATCAGGTCGGCCAGTTCGCGCACCGCGTGCTGCGCCTGGGCGACCGCCAGCCCGTACCCCGGCACGACGATCACGAGCTGGGCGTAGGCCAGCTGGACGGCGGCATCCTCCACCGTGACCTGCCGGACGGTGAGTCCCTCGGCGCTCTTCCCGCTGCCGCCTGCCGCCTCGCCGCCGAACGCCCCGAAGAGCACGTTGGCCAGCGACCGGTTCATCGCCTTGCACATGATCTGGCTGAGGATGATCCCGGACGATCCCACCAGCGCGCCGGCGATGATGAGCACGTTGTTGTGGATCACGAAGCCGGTCATCGCCGCCGCGATCCCCGAGTAGGAGTTCAGCAGGGAGATGACCACCGGCATGTCGGCGCCGCCGATCGGGATGACGAGCAGGACGCCGAGCAGCATCGCCAGGCCGATGAGGGTGTAGAAGGGCCAGAGCGCCTGCTCCGGCGTGACCAGCTGGTACACGGCCAGGCCCGCGATCGCGACGAAGATCGCGGCGTTGACCGCCTTCTGGAGCGGGAAGGTGATCGGCTTGCCGGTCATGACCTCCTGCAGCTTGGCCCAGGCGATCACGCTGCCCGTGAGGGTCACCGAGCCGATGAGCAGGGTCAGCTGCGTGGTGATGCCGATGTCGATGGTCGGGGTGGTCCCGGCCAGTTCGGCCCGCAGGAACTCCGCGCCGCCGACCAGGAGCGAGGCGCCACCGCCGAAGCCGTTCAGCAGGGCGACCATCTGGGGCATCGAGGTCATCTTGACGGCCCGGGCCATCCAGAGCCCGACC
>JAHECL010000167.1 GCA_024641745.1 Gemmatimonadota bacterium
CGCCCGCGGCGCCTCGGCCGCGGTGATCGAGGCGGCCGTGCGGGCCGGGGAGGCACTCCTCCCGGAGCCGTTCCTGCTCGACGCCATCGGTGTCTGCTTCCCGGACGTCGTGGTTCGCGACAAGATCGTGGGCGGCGAGGTGTACAAGACGCGGGGCATCCGGGCCCATCTCGGCGCGGCCTACGAGACCGAGTTCCGGCGCTTGTCGGGGCTCGACACGGCGCTCGGGGCGCTGGTCAAGCCGGGCGGGATCGTCGGCATCGTCAACGACGGGCCGATGGCCGCGTTCACGGCCGCGGTCGAGCGCGGGGCCGTTGATCCCGGCGCGATCGGGGACGGGGTCTTCGCCCACACGCTCGGGACCGAGCTCGGGACGGGCTGGGTCACCGAGGACGGAATCATCCCGGACATCCCGCTCGAGATCTACAACTGCACCATCGATCTCGGCAGCTACCCCGAGCGCCAGTACGCCCCCGACGACGTGCGCAGCGTCAACAACTTCAACACGCGCCTCGCCGGCACACTCCAGAAGTACACGAGCCAGAGCGGCGTGTTCCGCCTGGCGGCCAAGTACCTGCCCGACCAGGACCCGGCGCTGTTCGCGGAGCTCGTGGAGCGGGGCCTGATCGAGGTCTCCGTCGACGGCGTGTTCGTCCCGACAGATCCCAAGGACATGCGCAAGCCCCTCCTGGAGTTCCTGATGTCGGCGGCGGAGCAGGGTGGCCACCCCGCGGTCGACCGGATCTTCCGCGAGGTAGGGGAGTTCATGGCCGTCGCCTGGCTCGAGTCCAGGTGGCTCCTCGACCCGGCCGTCGCTGCGCGGATCCTGTTCGGCCGGCTGGTCAAGCGAAGGGCCTGTTTCGACCTCATGGTGGAGGGCGCTCGAGCCATCGCACCCGCGCTCAGACTCGAGGTGGCGGACGACGAGATGGCCAACACGGACCTCATGCGCCAGCTGCGGGACAGCGACGTCTACACCGTCGCCCAGTTTGCCCAGGCGATCGGCGCCGTCCACTACGCGAACTACCGGCGCAACCGCTCCACGGATCACCCGGGGCAGGTTGGGCTCGCCGCCGTGGGAGTCAAGCCATGACCCCGGATGCGCGGCCGGTCCAGCCTGCCGCCGAGGCTCGCCTGCGGGTGGGCGTCCTGGGCGCCGGCATGATCGCGACCATCGGCTATGGCTACCTGCCCCACCTGGGCAAGATCCGCGACCGGGTCGAGGTGACCGCGATCGCGGATCGCCGGCTCGACCTGGCGCGCGCCGTCGCGGAGGCCTACCAGATCGACCGTGCGGTCGATTCGCTGGACGACCTGCTGGCGCTGGACCTGGGCGCGGTGGTCAACCTGCTGCCCGGCCCGGCGCACTTCACCGCCTCGAAGCGGATCCTCGAGGCCGGGCGCCACCTCATCACGGAGAAGCCGATCACCAGCACGCTCGCCGAGGCCGACGAGCTGCTCGACCTGGCGGATCGCCGGGGCCTGTATGTGGTGGCGGCACCCGCCGACATGCTCGCGTCCGATTGGGCCAGGGCGCGTGACCTCGTGGCCCGCGGCGCGATCGGCAAGGTCGCCTTCGCGCGGGTGCAGTCCTCCCACGCCGGGGCTGCCGGGCTCTCGTGGCCGGTGGACCCGTCGCAGTTCTACCAGGAGGGGGTCGGCGCACTCCTGGACCTCGCGGTCTACGGCATCACCCAGGCCACCGGTGTCCTCGGCCCGGCGAAGCGGGTGTCGGCCATGTCCGGGATCACGGTGCCGACGAGGGTTGCGCGCGGTGGAGCGTTCGACGGACGGACCATCCCCGTGACGGCGCCTGACAACAATCTCCTCCTCCTGGATCTCGGAGAAGCGACCTACGCCGTCATCGACGGAACCTTCAACGTGGTCGCGTCCCGGAGCCCGCACATGGAGGTGTTCGGCCTGGAGGGGACCCTGCTCGTCAACCGCGCCGACGTGGCGGCCCCGCCCATCGAGCTGTACCGGCTGGACGCGGCACCGGGCCTGGCCGGCTGGATCAGCCCTCAGACGTACGAGATCTTCCCCGTGGGTTCGGACCGGTTCGCCGAGCTGCAGCGCGGGGCGCTTGTCGAGCACCTGGCCGACTGCATCCGTGACGGCGTCCAGCCGGTCGCGAGCGGCCGTCACGCACGGCACGTTCTCGAGGTGATGCTGGCCGCACAGCAGTCGGCACGCGAGGGCAGGGTCATCGATGTGGTCTCCACGTTCTAGGCCATCGCCAGCAGGCCGATCGATTCGGCAGCGACCGTGAGTGGCGCGGGAAGGTCGGCGCACCGGGGGGCAGGCACGCCGGCGAGGATCATCGTGGTGGTCGGGCCCGCAGGGGCAGGAAAGTCCGCGGTGGCCGGCGAGCTGGGGAGGCGGCTGGGCTGGCCGGTGGCCGATGGTGATGACTTTCATACCGCTGCCAACATCGAGAAGCTGAGATCGGGGCAGCCGCTGAGCGACGGGGACCGGTGGCCGTGGCTGGCAGCGATCGGGAGGTGGATCGACGGGCACGTGGCAGCCGATCGACCGGCGATCGTGACTTGCTCGGCGTTGCGACGACGCTACCGGGAGTCACTGAGCGACGGCCGCAACGGGGTCTGGTTCGTTCACCTGGAGGTGAGTCCAGCAGAGCTTGAGCGCAGGGTCGGAGGACGGCGGGACCACTTCATGCCCGTGTCACTCGTCGAGGACCAGCTCAGGGTCCTGGAGCCCCTGGGGCCCGAGGAGCCGGGGATCGCCGTCAACGCAGATGAGCCGCTCGAGGTCGTCGTCGAGTCGATCATCAGGAGGCTGCCCTGAGCGCTGGAGGGCATTGCGCGTGCGGGGGCCGTTCGCCTCTCGCCAATTGCCGGACCGCCGCCTAAGCTGGGCAGTCGGCGGGAGGCTCTGACACGCGGCCCATGCACCGGCCGCCGGGACCGCGCCGAGCCACTGGCGAGACCGACCCACCCGGGCCTTCTGGGGAGGCGCAGTCATGGGTCACGTCAGCAGGACGATCCACGTCGAGGTGGCGCCGGAGCAGGTGTTCGAGCTCTTCACGAACCCCGAACGGTTCGGGGAGTGGCAGGTGCCGGCGGCCGAGGTGAAGGACGTCACCGGCACGCCCGGCACCGTCGGCTACGGCTGGACCACCGCTTCGACAGTCGTCGGGCGCAAGATGGAAGGCCACATGAGCGTCACCGCGGTCGAGCGGCCGCGGTCGTTCGAGCTGAAGGGCACCGGCACCTTTGCCGCGACGGTGCGCGGGCGCTTCGAGCCGGCGGCGGGCGGCACGGACGTCACCATCGAGAACGAGTACGAGATGCCGCTCGGCTTCATCGGTGACGCCGCGAACAGGCTCTTCGTCGAGGAGTCGTTCGCGGAGTCGTGGGACAAGTCGCTGGCGAAGTTCAAGGCGCTCGTGGAGGCCGAAGCCCCGGTCCACGCCTAGGGGCAGGAGTCCGCCTGCCCCTGGATGTTCCCGCCGTCTCAGACGGGCAGGGGCGGGCACGATGTGGTCGATGGTGAGGTCGGCGGCACGCTCGCCTGCAGGGCCTCGGTCAGCGACAATGATCGCCGTCGGCCGGCCACAGGATCTGGGCCAGTGGGGGAGCAGCGGTCCACGACGGGCGACGGACAAGGTTGACGATGCGTCTATTCGAACCCGCGGCCCGGGGCATGGAGGATGACTCCGTCGCGATGGCCAGACAGGGCTACCGGGTCAAGGCCTCCGAGGAGCACGGCATTCCACTGCTCGGCATCACCTGCTTCAAGGTGACCCACGAGCTGGTCAACCGGGCGTGACCCGCACGACCGGGGAACGGCGAGGGCTTTGAGCGGCCGTGGCGAGATGAACGGCGATGCC
>JAHECL010000168.1 GCA_024641745.1 Gemmatimonadota bacterium
ATCTCTTCGGGCCCCGACACCGCCGTATTCCTCGGCGACCTGATCCCCACCAGCCACCACATGCCGCTGGCCTGGATCATGGGGTACGACGTCGAGCCGCTCCGGACGCTGGAATCCCGCCGCGCGCTCCTCCGGGAGGCGGTGGCCGGCGGCTGGACGCTCATTTTCGAGCACGACCACCGGATCATCAGCGGGCGGGCGGTGCAGGGGGCTTCCGGCGCCGACCTGGCCGACGAGGTCCTGGCACCCGGGGCGGCCCCAGCTTGACATAATCGGCTGTCCCACCTAGACTTTGCGCACTTGAAGCGGGGGCCGATCCCCCCACCCTGAGCCCGGCAGCGTGCCGGCGTGAACGGGTCCCGAGGTTGTCACCTGGCCGCGCGAGCGCGCCGTGACACACGTGGACATCCGTCATCTCAGGATGTCCTTTTTTCTTTTCTTGGCCGGAGGCGTTCCACTGTCCACAGACCGCGACAAGCGCGTACGCGTGAACCGTCAGATCCGGATCAGCCCGGTGCGGGTCATCACGGCGGAAGGGGAGCAGCTTGGCGTGCTCCCGATTGAGGAGGCCCTCGCAGCCGCCCAGGATCGGGGACTGGACCTGGTCGAGGTCGCACCGACCGCCCGTCCTCCCGTCGTCAAGATCATGGACTACGGAAAGTTCAAGTTCGAAGAGGCCAAGGCGGCGCGCGCGGCCAAGAAGAAGCAGCACGTGATTCAGCTGAAGGAAGTGAAGTACCGGCCGGGCATCGATGACCATGACTTCGACTTCAAGACCCGCCACGCGCGGGAGTTCCTGGGCGACGGCAACAAGGTCAAGGTCACGCTGATGTTCCGCGGTCGCCAGCTGGCGCACATCGACCTCGGCCGTGCGGTGCTCGACCGGGTGGTGGCCGAGCTGGCGGATGTCGGCAAGGTCGAGATGGACGCGAAGCTGGAAGGCCGCAACATGACGATGGTGATTGCGCCCAAGTAAGGGCGCGCGATCTGAAAGGTGAGGGCGTTATGCCGAAGATGAAGACCAAGCGGGCCGCCATGAAGCGGTTCAAGAAGACGGGGTCGGGGAAGCTCAAGCGCTTTCACGCCAACCACAGCCACATTCTGACCAAGAAGAGCCGGAAGCGGAAGAACAAGCTGAAGAAGGTGGCCTACGTGAGTTCGGCCGACTTCCCACGCGTCAGCCGCCTCCTCCAGGCATAAGGGAGATACCATGCCTCGCGTAAAGAACGGCGTCGCCCATCACGCCCGGAAGAAGAAGATCATGAAGGCCGCCAAGGGCGGCTTCCAGTCGCGCAGCAAGCTGTACAAGGCCGCGAAGGAGAACGTCGAGCGGGGCCTGGCCTACGCCTACCGCGACCGGCGCAAGAAGAAGGGCGAGTTCCGCGCGCTCTGGATCACGCGCATCAACGCCGCGTCCCGCCAGCACGGTCTCAGCTACAGCCGGCTGATGGACGCCCTGAAGCGGGCCGGAGTCGAGGTGAACCGGAAGGTGCTTGCCGACCTCGCCGTGCGCGATCCGGACGCCTTTGCGGCCATCGCCGACGTGGCCAAGGCCGAGGTCGCCAAGACCGAGGCCGTCAAGGCCGCCGCCAAGTAGCCTTCGCGGTCCAGGTTCGGTCGCGCGTGGGGCCGGTCGCCATGCGCGGCCGGCCCCACGGTCGCACTCACCCCCGTCACCACCGGATTCGCGATGGCCGAGTCCCATCCACAATCGCTCCTCGACGCGCTCCGTCCCCGCCTGGCGGCGGTGGCCGACCTCGACGCCGACGCCCTTGAGGCGGAGCAGATCGCCGTCCTCGGCCGGAAGAGCGGGGCGCTGACGGCCCTGCTCCGTTCGCTGGCCACCCTCCCTCCGGAGGAGCGTCGCGCCGTCGGCGCCGCCGCCAACGAGATGCGGCAGGCGTTCGAGGCGGCCTTCGAGGCGCGCGCCGCCGGCCTCGCCGCCACGGCGGGGGATCCCGCCGCCGCCGGACTCGACCTGACCATGCCGGGGCGCCGCCGCTGGGTCGGCGCCGAGCATCCGGTCACCACGGTGGTGGACGAGATCTGCGAGATCTTCCACGGACTCGGGTTCAATCGCGCCGTCGGCCCGGAGGCGGAGACGGAGTGGATGAACTTCGGCGCGCTCAACTTCCCCGCCGACCATCCGGCGATGGACATGCACGACACCTTCTACCTCGACGTGGGCGGTGACACCCGGCCCGGCGACGGGAAGGCGGTCCTGCTCCGCACCCACACCTCGCCGGTCCAGATCCGCACCATGCTCGCCGGCCCCCCTCCCTACCGGGTGGTGATTCCCGGCACCGTGTACCGGAAGGATCCCTTCGACGCCTCCCACGCCCCGGTTTTCGCCCAGATCGAGGGGCTCGCCGTGGACGAGGGGATCTCGTTCGTGGACCTGAAGGGCACGCTCCTGCACTTCGCGCGGCAGTTCTTCTCGCCGTCGACGAAGGTGCGGTTCCGTCCCTCGTTCTTCCCCTTCACCGAACCGTCGGCCGAGATGGACGTCTCCTGCTACCTGTGCGGCGGCGGGGGCTGTTCCGCCTGCAAGGGCACGGGGTGGATGGAGATCCTCGGCTGCGGGATGGTGCATCCACAGGTGCTGGAGAACTGCGGCGTGGACGCCGAGCGGTTCACCGGCTTCGCCTTCGGGATGGGGCCGCAGCGCATCGCGATGCTGCGCTACGGCATCCCCGACATCCGGCTGCTGTACGAGGGCGACATGCGCTTCCTCGGCCAGATGGGACGGGCCAGGTGAACATTTCCCGTCGCTGGCTGGAGGGCTTCCTCCGCCGCCCGCTCGACCCCGCCGATGTTGCAGCCCGGCTCGCCTCCCTCGGCGCGACGGTCGACGCGATCGAGCCGATCTACACGGGACTGGAGCAGGTGGTGGTCGGCCATGTCCGGGAGGTCCAGCCGCACCCGAACGCCGACCGTCTCCGCCTCTGCGTCGTCGACGACGGCAGCGGCACCCTCCGCCACGTGGTCTGCGGCGCCCCGAACGTGGCGGCGGACCGCAAGTATCCCTTCGCCCCGGTCGGCTCCACCCTGCCGGGCGGCCTCACGCTCGAGAAGCGGAAGATCCGGGGCGAGGTGTCGGAAGGGATGCTCTGCTCCGCCCGTGAACTCGGTCTCGGCCAGGAACACGACGGGATCCTCGAACTCGCCACCGAGGCGGTTCCGGGCACCCCGTTCCTCGAGGCGCTCCCGATCGCCGACGAGCGACTGGTGGTCGACGTCACCCCGAACCGCCCCGACCTCCTGGGGCACAAGGGCGTGGCCCGCGAGCTCGCCTTCTCCTACGGCGTGACCTTCCGGCTGCCCGCGATTCCCGGGTCTGATGGTCCCGCGATGCCGACGCCGGTCCGGAGCGGCGCGACGGGAACCACCGGCGGCGTGCGGGTCGCGATCGAGGATGCCGAGGGCTGTCCCCGGTTCCTGGGCGCCGTGGTGCGCGGTGTCCGGGTCGGCCCTTCCCCCGAGTGGCTGCGCGCGCGGGTCGAGGCGATCGGCATGCGGTCGATCAACAACGTGGTGGACGCGACCAACTGCGTGATGTTCGAGCTGAACCAGCCGATGCACGCCTACGACGTGGCGCGCCTGAAGGGGCCCGCGGTCGTGGCCCGGCGCGCCCGGCCCGGGGAGCGGCTCACGACGCTCGACGGGGCGGACCGGGCGCTGGCGCCGTCGATGACGGTCATCGCCGACGCCGAGTTCGCCATCGGCGTCGCCGGTGTCATGGGCGGGTCGGACTCCGAGGTGAGCGTCGAGACGACCGACCTCTTCCTCGAGTGCGCCTGCTTCGAGCCCCGGAGCGTGCGGGCGACCCGCCGGCAGCTCGGTCTC
>JAHECL010000063.1 GCA_024641745.1 Gemmatimonadota bacterium
GCGGCGCTTCGGTCGCGGTGGGCGAGCCCCCGCAGCCCCTCGAGGGTGTCGGGCATCCGGAGGAAGGAATCGCGCAGGGCGCCGAGTTCGCGCGGGGTGGCGCGGCCGGCGGCGGCGCGGCCGGCAAGGCGCTCGATGTCGCGCACCCCCTCCAGCGCCTCGCGCAGGCGGGCCCGGCCCCGGGTGTCGTCCACCAGCGCGCCGACGGCGTCGAGGCGTTCCTCGATGCGGTCCCGGTCGGAGAGGGGGCTCAGCAGCCAGGCGCGGAGGAGCCGCGCGCCCATCGGGGTCACGGTGGCGTCGATGATCTCCAGCAGGGTGACGCCGCGGGCGCCGGCCCGGAGCGGCTCCACCAGCTCCAGGTTGCGGCGGGTCATCTCGTCGAGCCAGAGGTGCCCGTCGGCGCGGCGCACGGTGGGGCGCGCGAGGTGTTTCAGCCCGCCGGGCTGCAGTTCGGAGAGGTAGCGGAGCAGGGCGCCCGCGGCGCCGATGGCGGGATCGTCGGCGGGGCCGAGGCCGAGTCCGTCGAGCGAGGCGAGGTTGAAGCGACGGGCGATTTCCTCGCGCGCGAGGGCGGGGTCGAACTCCCAGCGTTCCCGCGCGGTCTGCATCACCCCGTCGTCGAGCGCGAGGTCGGTGTCGGCGGGGCAGGCCACCTCCGCCGGCGCCAGCCGGCTCAACGCCTCGGGGAGCTCCGTGGCCGGCAGGGTCTCGAGCAGGAATTCCCCGGTCGACAGATCCACCGCGGCGATGCCCGCCGCCTGACCGCCGGTCGGCGCGTCGGCCCGCCCGGCCGCGAGGCCCACCGCCACCAGGTAGTTGTTCCTCCCCCCCGCCAGCCATCCCTCTTCGAGCAGTGCGCCGGGGGTGAGCGTCTCGATCACCTCGCGGCGGACGATCCCCTTGGCCTGCTTCGGGTCCTCGACCTGTTCGCAGATCGCGACGCGCAGTCCGGCGCCCACGAGCTGGCGCAGGTAGTCGGCCGCCGCCTTGACGGGCACGCCGGCGAGGGGGATGCCGTCGCCCCGGCTGGTGAGCGTGATGTTCAGCAGCTTGGCGGCGCGCTCGGCGTCGTCGAAGAACATCTCGTAGAAATCGCCCATGCGAAAGAACAGGATCGCGTCCTGGTGCCGCGACTTGATCTCGCGGTACTGCAGCATGAGCGGGGAGTTCAGGGGGTCGGCGGCCACGGATGGTCCTAGGGGGCCAGCACGAAGGGGCTGCCGCCCAGCTTCGCCTTGACGGCGCCGACGGTGGCGTCGGCGTCGGCGCGCGACGCGAGGCCGAGGACACGGATCTTGTAGAGGCTGCCGCTCTCCCGGACGACGGTGCCGGTCAGGCCCATCGCCTTGAGGTCGGCGAGGACGCTGTTGGCCGAGGATTGCGACGACACCGCGGCGACCTGGACACCCCAGCCGCCGCCGGCGGGCGGGGCGGTGGTCGGCGGGGCGGCGGGGCCGGCGGTGTCGGCGGCGGTCCCCGCGCAGCGTCCCTGCAGGTACTCGAGCCGGTTCTTCGCCTCGACGTCGCCGCTCCCGCTCGCCAGGCCGCGGGTGACCCAGGCACAGCCTTCGGCCGTGTTCCCCTGCTCGAACTCGGCGCGCGCGGCCCAGTAGGCGGCGGAGGGCAGGAGGGGACTCGACGGATTGTTGGCCGGGATCTGGCTGACCGTCCGCACCGTGCCGGCGTAATTGCGGGAGGCGAAGTCCATCTGGGCCAGCCGGAGGAGGGCGTCCTCCGCCCAGCGGCTGGTCGGATACTCGACGGCCACCTTCTGGAAGGCGCGCTGCATCTCGGTGGTGGTCCGCGCGATCGCGCCCTGGGTGTAGAGGATCTGCGGGTAGAGGGTGTCGCTCACCGGGGTGACGGCGAGGAGCCCGGTCACGATGCCGGCGGCGGAGTCGGGCAGTCCCTCGGCCGCGAGCTGGACGGCCGTCCTGAGACGCGCGTCGGTCTGGGCCGTGGCGACGGTGGCGGAAAGCGCGAGGCAGGTGAGTGCCACGGCGACGATCCTGTTCACGACATTCCTGTTCACGGCAATGCTCCTCACGGTGCCGTCCCCAACCGCAGCACCAGTTCGTGGATGATCCCGATGTCGTCGGTGATCGTCGTGCTCTTGCTGGCGCGATCGGCGTCGAGCGCGGCCCGCAGGGCGGCGCGGAGCCTCGGCTGGGGCCATCGTTCGGCCCAGCGGCAGAGATGCTCGACTTCCTCCCCCCACGGCCCGAGCCCGGCCGGCCGGGCCGACTTGAGGAGGTTCCACGCAGCGGTGTTGAGCTGGCGGCCGCGGACCTTCCGGTCAACATGCGCCCGGAGGGCGGTGGTCGCCACCAGGGCGGTGCCGAGCAGCTGCGCGAGCCGGACGCTGGACGCGCTGGTCTGCGAGAGCACCACCGGCGTCAGGCGGATGGCGGTGGTGGTGTCGCCCTCCATCACGGCGTTGCGCCAGTCGAAGGGAGTCTCGCCGTGGCGCACGCCGACCATGTCGCCGAGGCGCTCGAGGGTCACGGGCCCCTCGTCGGCGAGGCCGTGCAGCTTCTGGAGCTCGGACCGGAGGGCGCCGAGGTCGGTGCCGACGGTCTTCAGCAGGTGGCGCTCGGCGCCCGGGGCAAAGGTGATGCCCATCGCGGTCGCCTCGCGGTCGACCCAGCGCGTCGCTTCCTCGACGGTGAGCTCCGCAAAGGCGACGGTGTAGGCCAGCTTGGCGAGGTCGGCGTCGGGCTTGTCGTCCTTCGGGTCCGAGCCCGCGCCCTGGACCAGGACGAGCACCGTCTCCGTGATCGGCTTCTGGAGGTATTGCAGGACGGCCTTCTTGCCGCGGGTCTTCCGCTTCCACGCCTCGACGTCGCGCACCACCACGACGCGGCGCTCGGCCATCATCGGGAGGGTGGTGCAGAGGGAGAGGACGTCCTCGGGCTCGAGCTGCTGGGCGGACCGCACGTCGAGGTTGAAGTCGCGGAGGCCCGGATCAAGCACCTTGTCGAGGATCGAGGCCGTCGCCTCGTCCTTGAGGACGTTCTCGGCGCCCAGGAAGTAGTACGCGGGCGCGAGCTTCCCGGCCTCGAGGGCCTTGGCAAAGGTGCCGTATTTGTGGGTAGCCATTCTGGGGGGAAAGATAGGCGGGGTGGGGCGGTGGTGGGACGGCGGGCAGGGGCGCACGGCCGTGCGCCCTGCCGTCCTGGTCTCCGGTGTCAGCCGAGCATCGGCTGGATCTCCTCCGCGAACGCCAGGCGGGCGCGGTTGAGGCGGCTCTTCACGGTGCCGAGGTTGGTGCGGGTCCTCTCGGCGATCTCCTCGTAGCTCTTGCCTTCGAGCTCGCGCATCACGAACACCGTCCGGTGGGTGTCGCCGAGGCGGTCGACGGCGGCATCCACCTGGGCGCGCAATTCACGCTGGTGGAACATCTCGTCGGGGCGATTGTCCGGGTCCTCGAACTCGATCGGCCCGGCGTCCGGGTTGTTCCCCTCCAGGGTCTGGTAGAGGACCAGCGGGTTGCGCTTCCGGTTGCGGAGCTCGTTCCGCGCCAGGTTGGAGGCGATGGTGTAGACCCAGGTCGAGAACTTCCGGCTGCGGTCGAAACGGTGGAGGTGCCGGTACACCCGGAGGAAGGCCTCCTGCACCAGGTCCTCGGCGCGGTCCCGGTCCTGGATCATCCGCGTCACGAAGTTGACGAGCCGGGGCTGGTACCGGGTGACGAGGCGGGTGAAGGCGCGCTCGTCGCCGGCGAGGTGGGCGGCGATCAGGTCGTTGGTCTCGGTCGTGGCGGTGAAGCTGGGGACGTAGGCCAGTGCGGTGGCAGCCATCTTATCCATCTCCATCCGGATATCGGTCCGGGGTGTCGTGTGGTTGCCCCGGAAAACCCGAGGCGCCAACATTGTTCAATGTTGACGCCAGATAGTTTATACAACATGCATCAATTGTTCAAGGCTTTGCTTTGTAACATTGTACAAACATCAGACCCACCAGGCTCTTGCCGTCGGTTATCTCCTTGTCATGTATCATCTTGCTGACCTTCGACAGGGGGATGGCGTGGACCTCCATGAACTCGTCCGACTCCCTGGCGTGCTCCCCGAGGGTCAGGCCGGTCGCCAGGTAGAGGTGGATGAGTTCGTCCGAGAAGCCCGGGGTGGTCACGATCGACAGGAGGTGGGTGACGGTCGTGGCGGTGTAGCCGGTCTCCTCCTTCAGCTCCCGATGGGCGCAGCGCTCGGGGTGCTCCCGCTCCCCTTCGTCCAGCCGTCCGGCGGGGATCTCCCAGAGCCAGCCGCCGGCGGCGTGGCGAAACTGGCGGAGCAGCAGGACGCGCGGATCGGCAGCCCCCGGGTCGTCGAGCAGCGGCACGACGGCGGCGGCGCCGGGATGGCGGACCACGTCGAGGTGGCCGACGGTCCCATCGGGAAATTCGACGGTGTGGTCCTCGAGCCGGATGATGCGGCCCTGGTGGATGACGTCGGCATGCAGGAGGGTCATGGGTGGGTCTCTCCGTAGGGGCGGTACCCCGCCCGGCGGATGATGGTCCATCCGATCACGGCGCCCGAGAGCTGCACCAGCGGGTCGGTCATGTCCACGAAGCGTTCCTGCACGAAGAGCTGGAGCGCCTCGGTCCCGAAGGCGAGCCAGACGACGGGCCAGAGGTCGGCCATCCATCCGCGCCGGCGCCATGGCCAGACGGCGAGCAGGGCCCCGAGCGAGAAGTAGAGACAGAACGGCCCCACCACATCCACCACGCTGAAGACATCCATCCGTCCGCCGAGGGCCGCGAGGGGCACCCACCAGTGCGGGGACAGCCGCTCGCGCAGCGGCAGGAACTCCAGCAGCCAGGGCCGGAGGGCCCAGAGCGCGATCAGCGCCGCGAGGAGGCGAAGGAGGGCCCGGGGCCGCGCGGCACCACGGAGCGCCTGGGAGAGTTCCGGGACGAACTGCGCGGCGAGGAGCGCGCCGGCCAGGACCGCGAGCGCGTGGACCAGTACCGCGCCGACGATGATCGGCTGGCCGTTGACGCCGTGGAACAGCTCGGCCAGGAGGGACAGCGCCACGCCGGCCACGATGGTGCGGGTCCGGGCCGCGGCGTAGGTGGAGCCCGCTTCGACGAACGCCGCGACCGCGAAGAACCCCGCCGGGAGGAAGAGGAGGAAGTCCTCGACCGGCAGGTCGGTGAGCGAGCGCCAGGTGAAGGTGCCGAGCACGACGGCGAGTCGCGCGAACGGACCGCCCCACGCCCCGGCGATCTGCTCCTGCCGGAAGAGCGGGACGGCGGCCTCGAGGAAGCAGGCCATGCCGTAGCTGCCGGCGATGGCCAGCGCGGGAATCCCCACGAAGGAGCGACGGTCGCGAAGGCCGCTGGCGAGGCGCACCAGACCGATGAACCCGATCGCGCCGATGGCGGTGCCGATCGTGTTGGTGAGCAGGTCCAGCACGCTGGCGTTGCGGACGGCGGAGAAGAGCTGGGCGGCCTCGACACCGAGGCTGATCGCCGCGCCGCTGGCGAGGGCGAGGACGAGCTGTCGCGCGGTGCGGCCGGCGCCGCAGGTGGCCATCCAGACCACGCCCCAGCCGGCGAAGAGCGCCAGGTTGCGGAGGGCGTCGATCGCATCGCGCGCGCCGACCTGGGGATCGAGCGCGCGGGCGAGTCGGCCCGCGACCCGCGCGGTGTCGGGATCGAAGTCGTAGGAGGAGAGGGTGGCCAGCAGGAGCAGCCCGACGAAGGCGGCCCGCGCGGGGAGGCGGGCGCGGTCGAGGGTGGTGTGGAGGGGGGCGTTCAAGTGGCGGCGAGCGTCGTGGCCCGGCGGCGCACGTCGGCCACCGACGTCCGGATCATCTGCTCCAGCACCGTGAGATCCACACCGTCCAGCCGCTTGAGGTAGAGGCAGCCGACCGCCCGCTTGTGGGGCCCCAGCTTCTTGAGGAGGGGTCCCATCTCGGCGAAGCCGGCCGTGATGTAGACCGAGATCGCCGCCTTGCGCGGGGAGAAGCCGGCCAGGCAGCAGCTGCCCTCGTGGCCGCTCGCGTACTTGTAGTGATAGCTCCCGTAGCCCACGATGGTGGGCCCCCACATCACGGGGCGCTTGCCGGTGGCCGCCCGGAACACCTTGAGGAGCTGCTTCGCCTCGGCGCGGCGCCGTGCATCGGGCACCGCGGCGATGAACGCGGTGACGCTGACCTTGGTGGGCCTGGTCTTCTGGTCGGCCATCGGGACTCCCCTCGAACGGATCAGGGTGGAAGATGGGTGCTGGGGATTGGGGTGTCTAGGAGGGGTGGGAGAGCACGGGGGAACCAGGCAGAAACTCGGAAAGAGTGACGAAACGCAGCAAAACCCCACAAAATGAGCACAATGAGCTCAGAAATTGGCCATTTTGATTGATAGTTTGACTGTTTTGGTGATTCCGGACCCGTTTACCTGGGATAGATTTGGGCCCAGCGGCGCCAGTCATGCTGACGAAAAGGTATAAAGAAACTGGCTGATTCGGTGAAAAACGATCATTTCACTGCACAAATACACACATTCCTGACAATTATTTCGCTATTTCGCCAATGCCACGAGACGGCGATGCAGGGCGACCATGGCCAGGGTGTCCCGCTCACAGTAGGCCAGGAGCGCAACGCGGAGGCCGGCCCGATCCGTTTCTGACATGGGTGCAGATCCGTAGAGCAGGCGCGCCAGCTCGATCTGCGCAGTGCTGCCGTCCCGGATGACGAGATCATCGTAGGAGAGCTCGGGGCAGAGCGTCGGCAGCACAACCTTGAGCGAGAAGGATCCCCTGAAGTCCGGGTGATAGATCTGGTGGGCGATCACCGGCTCGAGGTCCACAACGCGTGCGTGGATGTCCATCAACGGGGCCTCCAGTTCCGGCAACGCCGCAGCCAGTTCCTTCAGGCAGCCTTTCTCGAACGCGGAATGGTAGGTGACCACCGATCCTCCTCCCGTACAGAGTCGAATCAGTGACTCCGCAATCGCCCGCCGTGGATCGTCGCCATTGGGGGCGAGAAAGGCATGGTGCGAGACCGCACCGGCATCGTCGCGGTGCGCCGAGTACTGGACAGGGATCTTGTCCCAGGGCCGGGTTCCCGGGAAGCGAGGAACGGCAAATGACACCGTCTCGAAGTCGAGGTACACCAGCGGCTCGACCCAGTCAGCAAAGGCACCCGCCAGGGTCGTCTCCACCACCATCTCGCCGAGCAAGGCCGTCTCCCGTTGCCGCCTCTGAATGGAGGTGAGTCGCATCTGTTCTGGGATCTCGGCGATGCGGGCGACCCCGGTCCGCTCCAGGTCGAGCTTGTCGCTCCACTTCATGCGGTACAGGCGATGGACGCTGAACCGGTCTTCCGCCCAGCACCGCCCGTGGAACGGACAGGTATTGCAATGCGCGTTTCGGCTGTCCCCCGGAAGCGGTCCGGCGAGGACCGCGTGCAGTCGGTCAACCACTTGGGGCACCTCGTTCACCAAGGGGGCGATTTCCTTCCCCATATCTGCGCGCAGGAAGAGCGGGTCGAGATCGGGATGACGACAATTCTTGTTGAGGTACATCAACTCGGTGCGCACCACTTCGATCCCGGCCAGGGTGGCGACATGCCGCTGAAAGGCGACGTCCCAGCGGTGCTCGGGCTTGATGCTCGTGCTCCCCTTGACCTCGATGAGGCCGTGCGTGCCGTGGTCCAACGTCTCGAGAATGTCTACCCGGGCGAGCAGCCGACCACTCTCGAGCGTCGCTTCATACTTCGCATCAGGCACTCGCGCCCGAGCGACGATGGTCACCTCCTGGCCCTGTCGGAAGTTCCATTGGGTCTGTGCGTCCGGCACGAGTTCGGTTGCATTCGGCTCGTGTACCTCCCACCAGAGCCGCCTGGGGCAGGCGAGGCCGGACTGGAAGCGCGACTTGGTGAGCACCGTCCTATCAGTCATCTGTCAGCGTCTCCACGCGCCCTCTGACATCCCTCAAGCACTTCTTCAGCGAAACGCGCAAACACCACACCCCCCTACACCCGACGCCGGGCGTGATTCTCACTCCTGTCCCCCGCGAATCCGCCGAATCTCCTCCAGCACCTCGATGTCCGCGGCATCCTGGAGCCGACCGGTGCGCTTGGAGGCGATCAGGTGCTCGATGGAGATGGTGGGGATCGGAACCGCTTCCACCGTGAAGACGGTGGCCGCCGGCCGTGCCTCTCCATAGTGCACACTCCAGGCGACCGTCAGAATGTCGACTTTCGGTGTATCACCGATGATCGTCACCTGCTTGGCGGCGATCTCTTCGGGGAGCCACTCATTGGCTACACTGAACCCGACCCGACCGAGCGCTTCGAGCACCCTGCGCGCATTCTCGACCGTCGGCTCAATCAGGATGTCGATATCCCTGGTACCGCGCGTGCTGCCCCAGAGTTGAAGCGCACGAGCGCCGACCAACACGTACCGTGCCCCCGCGTCATTGAGCTTTGCACACACGCCGGCGAGTTGCGTCTGGTAGACTGTCACGGTCGAAGCCCCTCGAATTTCTTCGAGTCGAGGTAGTCCTCGTATCGGTCGAAGAATCTCAGGGGAGTGCCCGTCGCATTTGGGCGAATCGCGTGGTCGAGCCGGTTCGCGTCTTCGGCTGCGATCACCCGAGCCTCGACGGTGAGCGCCAGGTCCGACTTGAGTTGCGCCAGGCGTTGCTCGCCGAGCCCCGGCCGGCGGACCGCGTAGGGCCCGGCAACAGGTTCGCGGATGACCGGAGCGACAGGCGTCAGCGCCATCCGCCGCACCGCCTCCCCCATCACCCAGCTTCTGGACCGGTCGAGTTCGGCGGCGAGCCGATCGGCTTCCTTGAGGAGGTCGGCGGGGATGGTGATGGAGATCCGGGCGATGGGATGCTTCTTTGGCATACTCAGTAATATCAAGTATTACCATCAGCGACGCAAGCCGCCGATCGCCCGCCCGGAACGATCACGCGACAATTTGCGATGCGAAAACGGGGAAATGACCGTTGAAACGATCAGAAACAGCGATTTTTCAGCTAATTTCGATCAATTCTCCTGAATCTGGTGCAGCACCTCCCACACCCCCATGTAGGTGTGCGCCCGCGCATGCCCCTGCCGCTTTCCCACCGTCGACTTGAAGTTGTCGTAGTCGATCGCGTCCACCTGCGCCTGGACGGCGCGGGCCACCGCCGCGCGCGGGGCCTGGGCACGGAAGCGATAGTCGGCGGCGGGGTCCTCCTTCACCTCACCGAGCTCCGGGAGACCTGCGCCGCGGAGCGCCTCGAGATCCTCCCTGGCCCGGGCCCGCACCGTGAGCGTCCCGCCCTGGATGTCCCACGGTTTCTCGACAATGCTGTAGAACCCGATGGTGGTGATGAGCCACATCCGCCCTCCTCCGTTGAAGTGAGCTCGAATCTACCCAGGTGCTGTGACGGCATCACCGGGGATGGGTCACGCAGAAGAGTGGAGAACAGCGGAAATCCAGAACTGCATCCAGAAATCAACCGGAAAACGGCAGAAAACTCCACATTTCTTGAATTATTGACAAGTATTACACAATTATTGGCCAATACTGGCGCATTTTTGACATTTCCACCATTCCGCCATTCCCGCTGGCCCACCGGGAGGCGCTGGTCCATTCATGCAGAAAGAGCGTCAAACAGCAGGAATAATGGAAAGAATGCCGCATATTCTGATTAATATTGCAGGAATTGCATCAGAAACAGCCAATTTCGCGGGCTAGCTGCCCGTCGACACGAACAGTGACCAGCTGGGCAGGCTCTGGATCACCGGCTCCCGCCCCACGTAGGTGCTTCGCTGCCAGTAGGCCGTCCACGCCGCCCCGATCGAAATCCCCAGCGGCGTCGGCGCGCGCGCCTCGACCGTCATGAACTGGATCAGCTTGCTCTCCGACGCCCCGTTGAGCGTGGCGGTCAGGTAGCCGCGATAGCCGGCGCTCACCAGGCGGGCCCCGCGATACTCGACCTGGGCGGCGGCGCGCGCGCCCACGCCGGCGCCATAGTCGTACTCCCGGTCCACCACCCGGTCGGCATACTGGTCGGCGCTGGCGACGAGCGGCGCCACCTCGGCGCTGACATCGGTCCGGACCCGCCACCCGTCCGCCGTGCCCGACCGGGAGAGGGTGCCCACGCCGAAGCTCTGCTGGCCGAACATGTAGGCCTCGTTCCACCGGAACTCGAGGTCCATGAAGATCCCGCTGACCCGGTCCACGTCGCCGGTCCGCCGCCCGAACGCGGTCAGCATCCCGCGGGTGCTGAGCCGGGTGAGGGTCACGCTGCCGGTGCTGAGCTCGCTGGCGAAGGTGAAGGTGGAGAAGGGCGCGACCTTCGCCGGGCCGAAGGGGTCGCCGTACTCCAGCCCGAAGGCGGCAAAGGCCTGCCTGGGGTCGACGTTTCTGGTGCCCTCGGGCAGGCCGATATGCTGGCCCCCCATAGCAAGCAGTGTGCGGTAGCTGTCGGGACGCTGTCCCGACGGGTTAGGCCCCCTCCGCCAGGCCTCCCCACGGGCCACCCTGGTCAGGCCCAGTCCGGGGTTGAGAATGACGACAGCGGCCTCCCGCCAGAATCGGTTCAGACCCGAGGTCTCGTTGTCGAGCAGCATGTCGGAGAGCCGGAGCACCGTCTCCCCGAGGGCGATCCCGCCCACGGTGGTGGTGATGAGATCGTTGGTGGCCGGCGGGTTGGGCTCCCCGAAGAGCTCCCACATCAGGCTCCCGGCCAGGGTGACGGGCGCCGACCCCCAGAAGGAGAGCCCGTTCACGCGGCCGAGGTTGAAATACACCGAGCCGCCATAGGGGTGCTCGATGTTGTTGGTACTGATGTTGTTGTTGTCCCAGTTCCAGCCGCCCCGCACGTTCCGCCACCACGACGTCGGACTGGTGGACTCGAGGTCACGGCCGAGGCTGTTGATGCCGACGGCGATGAGGTTGGCCACGGCGACCCCGCCGAGGGCGCGACCCACATTCGGATGGACGGGGGAGGAGGGTGACGTGCCGCTTGAATCGGGGCTGGCGGACGTGGCCGGCGGCGCCGGCGAGTCGGGAAACAGGTCGGGACAGTCCCAGGACTCGGCGCAGTTCCAGCTGGCCCCCTGCTGCGCCGCGACTCTGCGGGCTCCCGGCCCGAGCAGGCCGAACGCCAGGGCGCACAGGAGGAACCGGCCGGCCAGTGACGACCGGGTCCATCGGTTCCACGATCCGGTACACGACGGCAGGGGGACCATCGCCAGCTCTCAGCCAAGACCATACGGGACAACACAATCGGAATTTCACCGCACATCCTAATGTGTGGCGATGGCATGTCAACGGAATGGGAAGAGAGTGGGAATGGTTCTTCAGGGAAGGGAGGGAACCCTCCGCGCGTGCGTCAGAGGTGGATGAGGGTGATGCCCTCGTTCTCCCTCCCATAGTCCGCGTCGTTTCGCAGGGCAGGGCAGGCATCCATCCACCCGCGGGCCGTGGCGCTGAACGGACCCCAGTCCTCGCCGAAGACGATGCCCTTGAGCTGGCCGGCGTCCCGCAACTTCGCGGCACCGGATCGGACGCGGCGGCGGATCTTCCCCCCGGCGCCGCTCGACCCGTAGCCATGCACAACCTTGAGGATGCGCACCCCGCGCAGCCGGGCACCCTCGATGGCCGCCATGAGGTGTCCCCACGCCGCCTCGGCGCTGGGCATGGTGCCCTTGATGTTCACGGTCTCGAGCGGTGTGGCCATCGCCCTCAGTCCAGTTTCCTTCCGTCCCGATACACTTCCATCCCCGTGTCGGTGCCGTGCACCAGCAGCCGCGCCCCCGGTGCGCCGTACCGGCGCATCAGGTCGTGCATCATCGCGCCCTCGCCGTCCCAGGGATAGCCGAACACGACGTCAAACTCGTCAAGCGACTTCCCAAGGGCGAGGTAGCCCGACCGGCCCGATCCGATGGTGCCGAGCCGGCCGTCCCCGTCCCGCGGCGTCCACTGATACCCCTCCGGCAGGAAGCTGCCCTCGACGAACCGCGCCTTCGAGTCGAATTGTTCCGCGAGCGCCTGCGCCGTCCGCACCAGCGATCCGTCGAGCTCGATGCCGTACGCCTCGTACCCGAGCAGGTCGGCCATGATGGTGATGACGCCGGTGGCCGACCCCCATTCCAGGAATCGGAGCCCAGGCGCACGAAGCGCCACGAGTGTCTCGAGCACCGACTCGTAGTTGGCGGCGACGAAGGGATGCCACCGCTGGTCCCGCACCTCCTGGTCGAAGCGTTCGAAGAGCGCCCAGCCTTCCGTGCGCAGCGCGGCCAGCCGGGCCTCCAGCTCGGGATCGATCATGGTGCCGCTCATCCGTGCTGGATCCCGCGGATGCCCGCCTTGAAAGTGTCCATCTCCTCGCGGCTGATCCGCCTCGCCGGCACCCCGCCCCAGGTCTCGCCCGCGCCCACCCGCGACCCCGGCATCAGCACCGAATTCGGCAGGACCGTGGCCCCGTCGCCGACCTCCACGTCCCCCATCACGGTCACGGCGAGCCCGAGGGTGGCGCGCGCGCCGATGACCACCGGTGCGACGGTCAGGTGGCCGCCGCCGCCGAAGTGGGCGCAGATCCTGACGCTGCCGCCCAGCGCCGCATCGTCGCCCAAGGTGATGAGCTGCGGGTCGGAGATGTACTCGGTGTTGACGAAGGCGTCGCGGCCGATCGTCATCCCCATCGCCCGCAGGAACCAGATGCCGAAGGGGGTCAGCGTCACGAAGGGCAGGAAGGTGTAGCGGACCAGGTAGAAGAGGGCGTTGTGGAGCAGCCAGGGGGCGGCGCGCAGGGTGTAGTAGCCGCCCTTGAAGGGCCGGACCCGCGTCGGCAGCACCAGGTTGTAGATCGGGACGACGAGCAGGAGGGCGAACCCGAAGACGAAGAACGACACCGCGCTGCCGAGGGCAAGGGCGAGGGCCTGCCCGAGGTGCGGCAGCCGCGCGCTCCACTCCGCCACCCGCTGCCAGAGCAGCACCGCCGGGGTGAGGGCGAGCCCGAGCGCACTCGCCACGATGGCATAGAGGCAGAGCACGACGATCACGTAGGCCGGCCGGGAGTACCGGCGGGTCATGCGGTCCAGGAAGGTCCTGGGCGGCGGATTCCTGGAGTCGTCCTCGGCGAAGCGTGTCATGGGGTCCCCCAAGATACCCCGGGGCACCCCGCCACCGGGCGCGAGCTACAGCGTGATCGGCAGCGTCCGGATCCGCTTGCCCGTCAGCGCGTAGAGGGCGTTGACCACCGCCGGCGCGATCGGCGGGGTGCCGGGCTCGCCGACGCCGGTGGGCGCCTCGGTGCTCGACACGATGTGGACGTCCACCTCCGGCATCTCGTTGATGCGGAGCACCGGGTAGGTGTCGAAGTTGCCCTGCACGATCGCACCGTCCTCCAGCGTGCTCTTGCCGTAGAGCGCCGCGGTCAGGCCGAAGACGATGGCGCTCTGCATCTGCGCCTCGACGGTGTCCGGGTTGACCACGACGCCGCAGTCCACCGCGCAGGTGACCCGGTGCACCCGCACCCTGCCGTCCTCGATCGAGACCTCGGCGACCTGCGCCACGTAGCTCCCGAACGAATGCACCACCGCGATGCCGCGGGCGCGGCCCTCGGGGAGCGGCGTGCCCCATCCCGCCTTGGTGGCCGCGAGCTCGAGGACGCCGAGATGCCGCGGCGCCCTGGCCAGGAGGCCGCGCCGGAACTCGTAGGGATCGGCCCCGGCGGCATGCGCCAGCTCGTCAACAAATCCCTCGGCGAAGAAGCCGTTCTGCGAATTGCCCACCGACCGCCAGAAGCCAACGGGCACGCCGAGGTCGGCGTCCACCCAGCCGGTGTGGAAGTGCGGGATGTCGTAGGCGACGTTCATGGCGCTGTCGACCGCGTCCATGTCGAGTCCGTTGGGAAGGGGCCCGAAGACCGCCTCGAACCGCTTCATCGTCGACGTCGAGGAGAGGGTCTGGGACCACGACACCGGCGTCCCCGCGGCGTCGAGCCCGGCGCTGAAGCGGCTCACCGCGGCGGGACGGTAGAAGTCGTGGCGCATGTCGTCTTCCCGCGGCCAGATGACCTTGACCGGACCGCCGATGGCCTGCGACACCTGCACTGCGTCGATGACGAAGTCGAGCTCGAACCGCCGGCCGAAGCCGCCGCCGAGGAAGGTGGTGTGCACGGCAACCGCACTCTCCGGCAGCCCGGTCAGCTTGGCGGTGATGCCCTGCACGCCGAGTCCGCCGCCCGACTGGAACTGGGTGGGCGCCCAGACGGTGGCCTTGTCGGCCTCGACCCAGGCGGCGCAGTTCATCGGCTCCATGCAGGCGTGCGCCAGGTACGGCACCTCGTAGGTCGCCTCGACCTTCGTGACCGCCTTGCGGAAGGTGCCGGCGGGGTCGCCGTCGTGCCGGGCGGTGACGCCCGGCTTCTTCGCCAGCGCGTGCAGCTTCGCGG
>JAHECL010000169.1 GCA_024641745.1 Gemmatimonadota bacterium
AACAGCAAGGTGTTCTTGTGGCTGCCGATGCCGTTCTTCAGGTGGTGGAGGATGCGCCCCGCCTCCGCCATCCCGCTGGCGGCGATGATGATGGCCGGCCCGTTCAGGGTGTTGAGCGCCTTCGACTCGGCGACGTCCCGGATGTAGGTCACCAGCTGGAAGTCGAAGGGGGCGCGGGAGCGCTCCACCATCTGCTCCCGCTGATCGAAGATCTCCGGGTGGAGGCGGAAGACCTCGGTCGCGTTCACCGCCAGCGGGCTGTCGATATAGATCGGGATCGCCGGCATCTTCCCGGCGAGCCAGAGCTCGTGCAGGGCGTAGACCAGCTCCTGGGTGCGGCCGACGGCGAAGGAGGGAATCAGGAGTTTCCCGCCCCGCGCCGCGGTGCGGCGGACGACCTCGCCGAGGCGTTCCTCGGCGCCGGTCACCGACTCGTGGTCGCGGTTGCCGTAGGTGCTCTCGATGATCAGCGTGTCGATGGCGCCCGATGGGGGGACGGGGTCCCGGATGATCGGGAGGTCGTTCCGGCCGATGTCTCCCGAGAAGACCAGCCGGTGGCCGACGCCCTCGGTGATCCGGATGTCCACCGACGCCGAGCCGAGGATGTGGCCGGCGTCCATGAACGAGGTGACGAGGTGCTTCCGGATGTGATGCGGGCGGTTGTAGGGAATCGCCTCGATCAGGTCCTGCACCGCAATGGCGTCCGCCATGTTGTAGAGCGGCTCGGCCTCGGGACCGACCCGGTCATGGCGTTTCAGGTACTCGAAGTCGCTTTCCTGGATGTGCGCCGAGTCGGGGAGCATGACCGCGGAAAGGTCGCGGGTGGCCGGGGTGGCGATGATCGGGTTGTGGTACCCCTCCCGGACCAGCAGGGGGAGGCGGCCGGTGTGGTCGATGTGGGCGTGGCTCACCACCACGGCATCGATGAGCCGGGCATCGAAGGGCAGCTCGGCGTTGAGCTTCCGTGTCTCCGACCGCCGGCCCTGGAAGAGCCCTGCGTCGAGGAGCACGCGCGCACCGGCCGCCTCGAGGAGGTGCATCGACCCGGTGACCTGGCCGCCGGCGGCCCCCCAGAAGGTGATCCTCATCCTTCGGTCCCGAAGAGGCGGTCGCCCGCGTCGCCCAGGCCGGGGAGGATGTAGCCGTGCTCGTTGAGTTCACGGTCAAGCGCGGCGACGAAGACGGGGACATCGGGGTGGTCGGCCTGCATCTTCTCGACCCCCGGCGGCGCGGCCACCAGGCAGATCAGGCGGATGGTCTCCGCGCCTGACTCCTTCAGCTTGGCGATCGCCGCCGAGGCACTGCCGCCGGTGGCGAGCATCGGGTCGAGGACGAGGTAGCGCTTGTCGCCGCCGAGCGGCGGGATCTTGAAGTAATAGCTGACGGGCTCGAGGGTCTCCTCGTTGCGGTAGAGCCCGATATGGCCGACGCCGGCGTTGGGGAAGAGGGCGGCGACGGCGTCCACCATGCCGAGCCCGGCGCGGAGGATCGGCACCAGCACGATCCGGTCGCCGGGGATCCGGGTCCCCATCATCCGCTCCAGCGGGGTCCAGACCTCGACCGGCTCCGTGTCGAGGTCACGGGTCGCCTCGTAGGCCAGGAGGGTCGCGATCTCGCCGACCAAGTGCCGGAACTCCCGCGTCGGCGTATCGACGTCGCGCAGCAGCGCCATCTTGTGCTGGACCAGCGGATGGGCAACGACGGTGAGGTTCGGATGGGAGACCATGACGCAATATGGCGGGAACGCGGGGAAGCGGGGAGGGTGGGGTTGGCGCTAGCCGGCGTCCCCCCGGCGGGCCCGCTCCAGTTCCACGATCAGCGCGTCCAGATCCTTCTGCCCCGTCTCGTAGCTGGTGATGCAGGCGCGGAGCGCGCGGACCCGGCCGGCGAGGACGACCGGCGAGATCCAGGCCTGCCGATGGGCGTAGACCCGGGTGACGAGGTCGTCGATGGCCAGCGTCCCCGCCGCGATGTCGGGGTGGGTGAAGCAGACCACCGGCAGGGGGGTATCCGAGACCAGGGTCCAGCCGGCGGCGGCCAGCTTCTCGCGCAGGAGGCGTCCCATCGCCGCCTGGTGGTCCACCAGCCCGCCGTAGCCCTCGACGCCGAGCTCGGCGAGCGACATGAACACCTTGAGCCCCGTCATGCGGCGGCTCCACTGCGGGGTGACCTGGAAGCTGTCGACCGTGCCGCCCGGCGTCTCCTTCGGCATGTAGGTGTGCACCGTGGCAAAGGCGTGGCGCACCGCCTCGGGGTGACGGCAGAAGAACATCCCCCCGCCCATCGGCACACTCAGCCACTTGTGGGCGTCCCAGGTGACGGAGTCGGCCAGCGCGATGCCGTCGAGATGGGGCCGGAGCGTGTCGGACATCAGGGCGCCGCCGCCCCACGCCGCGTCGGCGTGGAACCAGGCGCCCGTCCGCCGCGCGACGGCCGCGAGTTCGGGCAGGGGGTCGATGATGCCGGCGGCGGTGGTGCCGGCCGTGCCGACGATGAGGAGCGGGCTCCATCCGGCGGCGCGGTCGGCCTCGATAAGCCGTTCGAGGGCGACGGGATCGAGCGTGAGGTCGTCGGTAATTGGCGCCTCGCGCACACTCGACGTGCCAAGGCCGGTCATCTTGGCGAGCTTGACGAAGGAATGGTGGCTCTCGCTCGACACGTAGATCGCGGGGCGGGTGCCCAGGGCGGCGACCCCCTCGGTGGCCCACGTCGGGAAGCGATGCGCCAGGGCCGAGAGTGCGGAGCAGAGGTTGGCCTCGGCGCCGCCGGAAGTGAACTGCGCGAGCATGCCGTCGGGATCGTAGCCGATCCGGGTGGCCAGGGCGCGGAGGGCCAGCCGTTCCAGCTCGTTGCCGGCTGGACTGTGGCTCCAGACCGCGAGCTGCACGTTGTAGAGCGCGGCCAGGGTGTCGGCCACGATGCCGGCCTCGCGGACCTGGGGGTTGAAGAGGCCGAAGTAGCGCGGGTGGGTCACCTGGACCTGGTGAGTCCGGAGCAGCCGCATCACGTCGGCGGTGAGGGTCTCCAGCGCCACCGGCCGGTCGAACCGGTACTTCGGCTCGAGCTCGGCGCGGAGGGCCTCGGGGGTGACGTCGGGGAGGACGGGAAGATCGCGGATCCGGCGGCGGAAGTCGGCGATCTCGGCGGCGATGTCGGACCAGAGCGGCATGGCGGATAATAGGCAGGTATTGGGGCCGGCGGGCAAGGGGCGACCAGCTTGGCAAAGGGTGAGCTAAGTGCCTATATTCCCGCCGCTTCGGCTAGGTAGCTCAGTTGGTAGAGCAGCGGACTGAAAATCCGCGTGTCGGGGGTTCAATTCCCTCCCTAGCCACTTACAACACCGTTCGGATGCACCATTGTCCTTCGGATCAATTCCCTCCCTAGCCACTTACAACACCGTTCGGATGCACCATTGTCCTTCGGATCAATTCCCTCCCTGGCCACTTCCCTTTACGGCTTCCCGGTACGGTCGGCCGGCTCGGGATGATCCTCCGGGCCTGCAGTTCGCGTGCGGCCTGAGAGACCCCAAGAACCGCAACCGCTCACTGACGCCCCTCCGGACCATTCCCAGCGCCGGCCTCCAGCGGTTCAGGTGAACAGCAATGGCCAAAGGGGCAACCGGCGACGGTTGCCCCTTGTGCGTTTCGGCCTCTTTGCGAACTTCGGCCGCGCGCCCCCCCTACTGAATCATCAGGTGCGCCCACGGCTTGCCGGGGTACATCAGCCACGGCTGGTTGAGGGCCGGCTGCAGGGAGATGCCGGTGGATTCCTCGGTGGCGTAGGGCAGGTAGAACGAGATCAGCGTGC
>JAHECL010000064.1 GCA_024641745.1 Gemmatimonadota bacterium
CGATGCGCTTCGGGGCGCGATGCCCGCGGTGCTGCACCGGAGGGTGACCCACGTGGTGCGGGAGACGGAGCGCGCCCGGGCTGCGGCGGTGCTCCTGCGTGGAGGGCATCATGAGGCGTTCGGCGGCCTGCTGCTTGACGGGCACCGGTCGATCCGGGACGACTTCGAGTCGAGTTGCGGCGAGGCCGACCGCCTCGTGGAATCCGCCATGCGGCACGGTGCGTGGGGTGCACGGCTGACCGGGGCGGGGTGGGGCGGCACCGTCATTGTGCTGGCGCCTACGGAGGCGTACACCGCACTCGCCATGGCGGTGACGGCAGACTATCGCCGCGAGGTGGGACGGACGCCGACGATGTGGACGGCGCGAGCCTCGGGGGGAGCGAGGAGCGAGCGGGTCCGCTAGGGGTCGTGGCCGACGGCGGCAGGCGGTGGTATTGTGCAGGCACCCGCCCGGGTGGCGAAACTGGCAGACGCATGGGACTTAAAATCCCAAGGGGAGCAATCCCCATGTGGGTTCGATCCCCACCCCGGGCACTTCCTCGACGGAGGATACGCGCATGGATGATGCAACCGTCACGATCCGGACCTACTCCGACGAACCGAGTGCGCAGCTGGCCCGGTCGATCCTGGAGGCGAACGGCATCGCCGCCAGTGTGCGTTCCGACGGCTCGAGCGGGTTCGAGCCGCAACTCGCCTTCGTGCGCGGCGTGCGGGTGGTGGTCCGCGGGGAGGATGCCGTGGCGGCCCTGGAGCTCCTCGGCGAGGAGTGAGCGTCGTTCCGGAGGACAGACGGGGTCCCCCGCGCTTGCGGAGGACCCCGTTGTCACGCGTGGCGCCGGCAGGCGGAGGGGCTACGACGCTCCGTCCGCCCCCACGATGATATAGGTCAGCGATCCGCCAGCGGCCAGGAATGGATTGCTGCGACCGAGGATCTGTTCCAGCTTTGTCATCAGCTTCGGGTCGTCGGTCGTGACGGTGATCCCGACGATGTAGCTGCCCGGCCCCGACCCCGCCAGCGGGAAGTAGTCGTAGTCCAGGGTGTACTTCTCCCGGATGAAGGAGGTGCCCGAGCCGAGGTTGTTGACCAGTTCGGGGGGGATCACGCCCGGCCCCGTCTCAGCCGGCCATTCCGAATCGTCCGCGTAATAGGTGTAGGCGGCGATCTTGATCGCGTTGAAATCGCTTGACACCCGGGCCGCCTCCGCGGTGAGGCGGAGGTCGATGTATTTCAGCAAACCAATCGACGCCAGGATGCCGATGACCACGAACACCACCAGCAGCTCGATCAGCGTGAACCCGCGGCGGCCCAGGCGGCGGCTCATGGTCGCACCTGCCGGCGGGAGAGCACTTCGAACGAGTTCTTGAGGAACACCTGGGCGCTGTCGGTCGAGGCATAGCTCAGCTGCATCCCGTCCGTCCGTCCATCGAGCCTGAAGGTCCCGTCCGGGAGGATGGTGTAGGTCACCCCGTCAGGCACGACGCCGACGTCCGCCAGCGAGGCGGGAAGGGCGCCGGTCATTGTCCGGTACCCTTCGATGCGGCGCGCCTCCATGTACAGCAGCATCCGCAGGCTGGCGTCCTGGAACTCGATGCTGTGGGGGGCAGGCGGCCGCCGCAGCAGCCAGTCCGGCTGGGTCACGCCGAGCCAGACGCCGACCACGGCGAGGACGAAGAGCGATCCCCACATGACCAGCGAGCCGGAGCGCCGGGGCGGCCTCGCCGCCCGCTGCTCCGCCTGCTTCTCCTGCTCTGACTTGACGGCGCTCTGGAGCGCGTCGAGCAGCGCCTCCTTGGTGCCGACGGTCTGATGCTTCGGGGAAGGTGATGGTCCGGGCACACGGTCTCCTTGGCAAACGTCCGATCCCGGCAATTTCGGGATCTCCCGGTGTACGCGCAATGCTTCTACCGGTCGATGCCTGACTTCAGTGATCCGGCCACCTGGCCGGGAAAGGCACGAATATCGATCGGCTTGGTGATGTAGCCGTCGAACCCGGCGCCGATGGCCCGCTCCCGGTCACCCGCCATCGCGTGCGCAGTCAGCGCCACGACGGGCAGGTCGCCCGGCAGCGCACGCCGGATATCCTGCAGGAGTGAAAATCCGTCGCGCTCCGGCAACTGGATGTCCATGAGTACCAGGTCGGGCCGGTGGTCGCGAATGTGCTGGATGAGTCCTTCGCCGCCGCCCAGGCCGACCACGTCGTGGCCGTGCAGGGTGAGCAGGGTCCGGAAGAGCTTCATGTTATCGGGACTATCTTCGACAATCAGGATCGTGGCCACTCGCCCTCCCGTCGTGCGCCGTTGAGAATCCGCCGCTCCGGGGATAGGATTCGCCCCGCGAAGATGGCAAACCCCGTGCCTTGTCTATACTTGCGCCCTCTTTCGATGGTCGGCGGCCGCGATGCGCCCTGATGCCCTTGTGCCGCATGGACTTGGAACCGCCCCAGGGGCGTGCCTGCCGGTCATGCGGGGCGCTTGCAAACGCCTCCTGATCGGGTATTCCGCCCCACCCCTGCACCCTGCCGAACCCAAAATTTCGGGTAACCCGTGAGGATCGACGCCGACCTCCCGGTGCCCGGCGACAAGAGCATCACCCATCGGATGCTGATTCTCGCGGCGATGGCCCGTGGGCGCAGCAGGATCACCGGAGCGCTCACCTCGCTCGACGCCCGCAGCACCGCGCGGGTCCTCCGCCGACTCGGTGCCACGGTCTCGCCGCTCGTGGCGGGCCGGGAAATCGTGATTGAGGGCCGTGGTCGCTTCCGGCGTTCGGAGCGGGTGCTCCACTGCGGTAACTCGGGCACCTCCGCCCGGCTCCTCCTCGGGCTCCTGTCGGCACACCCGTTCGCCTCCACACTCACCGGCGACCGCTCGCTGCGACGCCGCCCGATGCGGCGGGTGACCGACCCGCTTGCCCGGATGGGGGCCCGGTTCAGCTTCACAGGCTCGGACGGACTCCCGGTGACGGTCCGGGGCGCCACGTTGGCGCCCTTGCGCCACGAACTGCCGGTGTCCAGCGCACAGCTCAAGAGCGCCCTGCTGCTCGCCGGCGTCGCGGGCGAGGTTGCTGTGGACGTACGCGAGCCAGGAGGGCGATCGCGCGATCATACCGAGCGAATGCTCCGGGCCTTCGGGTATCGGGTGGACGACGACGGCGACTGGATCCGGTTCGCCCCGACCGGCCGGGTCCTGCCAGTGACCAGTCAGGTGCCTGGCGACCCCTCCTCGGCCGCCTTCCTGGTCGGGGCGGCGCTCCTCTCGGAAGACGGGCAGTTGAGGCTCAGGGACGTGGGCGTCAACCCGACCCGGACCGGGTTTCTCCGGGTGCTTGCCCGGATGGGGGGTCGGGTGGCGCTCGAGGGCCTCCACGATGTTGGAGGGGAGCCGGTCGGCGACCTCATCGTGTCGGGGGCCGGGCTGCGGGGGACCGAGGTGGCGCCGGGCGAGATTCCGGGGCTGATTGATGAGATTCCGCTGCTCGCCGTACTCGCCAGCCGCGCGGAGGGCACCACGGTGTTCAGGGAAGTCGGCGAGCTTCGGGTGAAGGAGAGCGACCGGCTCGCGCTCCTGGCCAGCAACCTCCGCACCGTCGGCGCAACCGCCGCGGCGGAGGGGAACACCCTCACGGTGCAGGGGCGTGACTTTGTGCCCGCGGGGAGGGTCGTCACCGCCGGGGACCACCGGATCGCCATGGCGTTTGCGGTCCTGGGGACCACGCCGAAGGCCCGCGTCCAGCTTGACGACCCGGCCTGTGTCGGGATCAGTTTTCCCGCATTCCACGAGATGCTCCGCGCCATGTCGGCCGGAGGGAAGGGGAGGGCCTGATGCGGGTGGTGGCCATCGACGGACCGGCGGCGTCCGGCAAGTCGAGCACGGCGCGGGCGGTGGCGCGCGCCATCGGATTTCACCACCTCGATTCGGGGGCGCTCTACCGCGCCCTGACCCGGGTGGCGCTCGATGCGGGACTCGACCTGGAGCAGCTCGACGTGCCGGCCCTGCTGGCCCGGGCCGAACGCCGTGGGCTGGGACTCCGGCCGGCGGGCGAGGACTTCGTCCCCCTGCTCGACGGGGCGCCCGCCGAAGCGCTGATCCGGACGCCGGAGGTGACCGCTGCCGTGTCCGCCGTGTCCGCCGTGCCGGAGGTGCGGGACTGGGCCAACGCGCGGATGCGGGCACTGGCGGAGGCCGGGGTACCGGTGGTGGTGGACGGCAGGGACATCGGATCGGTGGTCTTCCCGGAGGCGGGGCTCAAGATCTTTCTCCACGCCAAGCCGCTGGTGCGGGCGATGCGGCGCCTGGCGCAGCGTGGCGGGCCGGAGGCGTCAGACGAGGAGATCCACGCCGAGGCCGACCGCCTCAAGGCGCGGGACAAGGCCGACAGCTCCCGGCCGGTGGCGCCCCTGGTCTCCCCCGATGACGCCGTCGAGATCGACACCTCCCGGATGGCGTTTCAGGAACAGGTGGACGGCATCGCAGCTTTGGCCAGGGCGGTCTACCGGCTGCCCGAAGCGTAGGGAACCCCTCACTCTGTACCTCCTCCGGGGGCAGGATGCTCGCATGCGGCTGGCACATTCGCCGCCTCGGCCGGGTGGCATTCGCGGTGGGCTGTCTGGCAGGGGTGAGCGCCCCGGTCCAGGCCCAGTGGGCCCTCGAAGGCTTCCTGGGCACCTCCATCAGCGCGCACAGCCCGCTCACCATCCGGCAGGCCGGCCAGCCGACCCTCCGATTCACCGCGGAGTACGCCACCCGTCCCACCGAGCCGTCGGTCTACTATGCCGTCCGGGTGTCGCGGTGGTGGAGCCGGTGGGGCGGCGTCCTCGGGTACGTCCACCAGAAGATCTACCTCACCAACAACCCGCCGGAGGTCGAGTCGTTCAAGGTGACGTACGGCTATAACCTCGTCGGCGTCGGACCGGCGTACCGCACGCATGGCTGGGCGCTCTTCGGCACCATGGGCCCGGTGGTGGGGAATCCGTCGTCCGAGGTGCGGGGACTGACCATGGATCACGAGGGCGGGATCTTCGGCTCCGGCAACTACGTGGGCGGCGTGAACCTGCAGGTCGGGGTCAACCGCCGCTTCCGGGCCACCCGCTGGGGGTTCGTCTCGGCCGACGTGCGGCTCTCCGCGGCCTGGGCGGAGATGCCGGTTGCCGCGGGGTCGGCCGACACCCCCAACTATGCCGTGCATTTCCTCGTCGGGATCGGGATCGGGCCCAGGCGTCCGGCCGGGTTGCCCACCCCCTAGCAGGCCGGGAAAAGGCGGGTTATCTTTGAGGGCTCCCGTATTCAGGCACTTCCGCCTGGACGCGGATCACCCTCATCCCGCAGCCTCTCCGGTGCGGCCGAATCCCGAAGGGATCACCGCCACATGTCCGAGCTCTCCGCCGCCCCGTCCGACCTGGACGCCCCCGACGCGGCCTCCCCCGATGCCGTGGCTGCCGACACCGCCACGCCCGACGTGAATCCCCGCCGCTACTCGCTCCGCACCGATGCCATCATGTCCACGACCGGACTGCTGGTCCGCGCGGACCTCTACGATGAGGAGTACAGCGAAGACGAGTACGAGCAGATGCTCTCGATGTACGAGGGCACGATGGCATCGATCGCCGAAGGCGAGATCGTCAAGTCGACGGTCCTCCGCATCACCGAGAACGCCGTCATCCTCGACGTCGGCTTCAAGTCGGAGGGCTCCGTGGCCCTCGACGAATTCAAGGAGCCGCCCGCGGTCGGTGACGAGGTCGAGGTCTTCCTCGAGCACCTCGAGGACCAGGAGGGCGCGGTCGTCCTGTCGAAGAAGAAGGCCGACTTCATGCGGGTGTGGGAGAAGATCCGGGTCGCGCACGAGGCGGATGAGGCGGTCGAGGGCACCCTGGTCAAGAAGATCAAGGGCGGCGTGGTCGTGAACCTGATGGGCGTGGACGCCTTCCTCCCCGGCAGCCAGATCGCGCTGCGTCGGGTGCCGAACATCGACGAACTCCTCGGCTCGACCTACGAGTTCAAGATCATCAAGCTCAACAAGCGCCGGCGGAACATCGTGGTCAGCCGCCGCGTCATCCTCGAGCACGAGCGGGCGCACAAGCGCGAGCACCTGATGAAGGAGCTGCTCGTCGGCCAGGTCCGGAAGGGCGTCGTCAAGAACATCACCGACTTCGGCGCCTTCATCGACCTCGGCGGCGTGGACGGCCTGCTCCACATCACCGACATGTCGTACGGCCGCGTGTCGCACCCGACGGAGATGGTCTCCATCGGCCGCGAGGTCGAGGTCAAGATCCTCGACATCGACTGGCAGCGCGAGCGCATCAGCCTCGGCATGAAGCAGCTGCAGGAGTACCCGTGGAAGGACGTCGCCGCCAAGTATCCGGTCGGCACCCGCGTCCAGGGCAAGGTGGTCTCGATCACCAACTACGGCGCCTTCGTCGAGCTCGAGCCCGGCATCGAGGGCCTGGTGCACATCTCCGAGATGAGCTGGACCCGCAACGTCCGGCATCCCTCGAAGATCGTCAGCATCGGCGAGACCATCGAGGCGGTCGTCCTCAAGGTCGATGAGTCGGAGGAGAAGATCTCGCTCGGCATGAAGCAGACCGAGCAGGATCCCTGGATGATCCTCCCGCAGAAGTTCCCGGTCGGCACGCGGCTCGAAGGCAAGGTCCGCAACCTGACCAGCTTCGGCGCCTTCGTCGAGATCGAGCCGGGCATCGACGGGCTGATCCACATCTCCGACATGTCGTGGACCAAGCGCGTCCAGCATCCCTCCGAGGTGGTCAAGAAGGGCGACGCCGTCAACGTCGTCATCCTGAACATCGACGGCGAGAACAAGCGGATTTCCCTCGGCCTGAAGCAGGCGGAGGAGGATCCGTGGCTCAGCATCGGCGAGACGCTGCCGGTGGGCCAGGAGCTGCGCGGCCGTGCCGTGCGCCTGATGGACAAGGGCGTCGTCATCGACCTCGGCAACGACCTCGAGGCGTTTTCCCCGATGTCGCAGCTTGGTGTCGCCAACATCGACAACCCCGCCGACGCCGTGAAGGAAGGCCAGCCGCTCGATGTGAAGGTCATCGAGGTCGACCCGATCCATCACCGCATCGTGGTGGCCGTGGTCGGATACCCCGACGAGCCGATCATCCCGCCGGTGAAGCCCGACTTCGACGAGTCGCCCGCGGACGAGTAGCGGCGGACCGGCGGGCTGGCGACGGCGACAGCAAAGGGGCAACCGGACTGGTTGCCTCTTCTGCGTCCGGGCCCGGAGGCACGCGCCGGCCCGTCTGGCCGTCCGGCCGTCCTTCCCGCCATATTGCATCCATGACCGACTCCAGGAAGCGTCTCGAGGAACTCCACCGCCGGCAGGCCGAGGCGGAGCAGGGCGGCGGCGCCCGTCGCATCGCCCAGCAGCACAAGAAGGGGAAGCTGACCGCCCGCGAGCGGCTCGACCTGCTGCTCGACGAGGGCAGCTTCGTCGAGATCGATCGCTTCGTCACCCACCGCGCCACCGACTTCGGGCTGGCGGACGAGGTGTACCTCGGCGACGGCGTGGTGACCGGCTCGGGGCGGATCGACGGCCGGCTGGTCTACGTGTTCAGCCAGGACTTCACCGTCTTCGGCGGCTCGCTCTCCGAGACCCACGCCGCCAAGATCTGCAAGGTGATGGACCTGGCGGTGCGGAACGGCGCGCCGATGATCGGCCTCAACGATTCCGGCGGCGCGCGGATCCAGGAGGGCGTCGTGTCCCTCGGCGGGTACGCCGACATCTTCCTCCGCAACACCCTCGCCTCGGGGGTCGTGCCCCAGATTTCCGCCGTCCTCGGGCCCTGCGCCGGCGGCGCCGTCTACAGCCCCGCCATTACCGACTTCGTGCACATGGTGCGCGGGGTGAGCTACATGTTCGTGACGGGGCCGAACGTGGTGAAGACCGTCACCCACGAGGACGTCTCCTTCGAGCAGCTCGGCGGGGCGGACATCCACGCCGGGACGTCCGGCGTCGCCCACTTCGTGCACGACTCGGAGCCGGAGTGCCTGGCCGCCATCCGCGAGCTGGTCGGCTTCCTTCCCTCCAACAACCTCGACCCGGCGCCGGTGCTGCCCACCGACGACCCCGAGGACCGCCGCGACGAGGCACTGCTCGACGTCATCCCCGCGAACGCCAGCCAGCCCTACGACATGCACGACGTCATCCGCCGGGTGGTGGACGACGGCCTCTTCCACGAAGTCCAGGCGGAGTACGCGGGAAACTTGCTGGTGGGCTTCGCGCGGCTGGGCGGCCAGCCGGTCGGGATCATCGCGAACCAGCCGGCGATCCTGGCCGGCGTGCTCGACATCAACGCCTCGGTGAAGGGCGCCCGCTTCATCCGGTTCTGTGATGCCTTCAACATCCCGCTCGTCACCTTTGAGGACGTGCCCGGGTTCCTGCCCGGGGTTTCCCAGGAGCATGGCGGGATCATCAAGCATGGCGCCAAGCTGCTCTACGCCTACTGCGAGGCGACGGTGCCGAAGCTGACGGTCATCACCCGGAAGGCGTATGGCGGGGCCTACGACGTCATGAGCTCGAAGCACATCCGGGGAGACCTCAACCTGGCCTGGCCCACCGCCGAGATCGCGGTCATGGGCCCGAAGGGGGCGGTCGAGATCCTCTTCAAGGACCAGATCGCGAAGGCGCCGGACCCGGCCGCCGAGACGGCGCGACGGATCGAGGAGTACACCGAGAAGTTCGCCAATCCGTGGGGTGCCGCGGCACGGGGCTACGTCGACGACGTGATCGACCCCCGGGACACCCGGCCCCGGCTGATCGACGGTCTCCGGGCCCTCCGGACCAAGCGGGACCGGAATCCGGCCAGGAAGCATGGCTGCATTCCGTTGTAGGCGGGGCGGTCGCCCGGGGCGGCGGTCGGTCAGCCCCCCGTCGGACCGTCCGGCCGTCCCTCTGGCGAAACCCCGTTCGGGGCCCCATCTTAGGAGCCTACCCCTGACCCACGAAACCGACAGGTGACCGGCATGGTTCGAGCGGCTCGTATCGATTGGCGGATGCTCTTCACGGTGGCCCTGCTGGGGTCGGCCGGGGCGGGCACGCTGGTCGGGCAGGCGTCGCTCAATCCGACCGTGGCACCCCGGGCCGCGGAACTGGCCCGCAACGGCCAGCGGGGCATCGGGACCGAGATGCTGAGCCAGTATCTCGCCACCGCGCCGGACGACGGTTCCGCCTGGGTCCAGCTCGGTCGCTTCTACCTGCTCGACATCCGCGACTGGCACCTCACCGGTCACCCCCACGATTCGCCCGGTCCCCTCTACATCGACTTCGGCTCGGCGGCCCTCGACCAGGCGGTTCGCCTCCGCGGCGACTCCGGCGTGATCCTCCGCCAGATGCTCGAAGTCGAGCGGGCGCTCGACGTGGTGGAGGGGCAGGGCTACGCCGCCCTGCAGCACTGGCGGGTACCGGTCGACATCGCCCCGCTTCCCTCGTTCATTCTCGAGATGGGCGCGAACCTGCTGAGCAGCTGCCCGGCGGGCGGGATCATGGCCACCGGGGGCGAACTCGAGACGGTGGCGGTGTTCTCGGTGATCGCGACGGCGGGCCAGGCCGGCGGCGTCGTGATCGTGGTCCCCGCCTACTACGCGACGGACGCCCGGTACCGTCACCGGATCGCCGCGGCGCTCGGCACCGACTCGTCGTGGTCGGTGCAGCGGGCGCTGGCCTCGGTGGCGGAGCGTCGGCCGGTCTGCCTGACCCCGCTGGTCGACCGCGCGTTGCTGTCGCTGCCGGGGTTGCGGCCGATGCGATTCGTCCAGGTGACGGGGCCCGGCCTCACCTCGAGCGAACGGGTCGTCACCGTGACCGACCTGATCCGCGCCGACCGCCAGGGGAGTTCCTCCTGGCTTCGCGAGGTCCACGAGATCTACGCCGCCGCCGCCGGCTTCAATCCGCGCCTCTGCGACGGTCCGCTGGCGCTTCTGGGAGACACACAGATCGCCGCCTGCCGCCGCTAGGCCCGCGCCCCAGCGCCCCGCCGTCCGCCATCCCCCGCCCATGACCCCCATCACCCGAGTGCTTGTCGCCAATCGCGGCGAAATCGCGCTGCGCATCATCCGCGCCTGTCACGAGGAAGGGCTTGAGGCGGTGGCCGTCTATTCCGTCGCCGACCGCCTGAGCCCGCACGTGCGCGCCTCCGACCTCGCCGTCGAGATCGGGCCGGCGGCGCCGTCCGAGAGCTACCTGCGCATCGATCGCCTGCTCGACGTGGCGCGGGAGACCGGCGCGCAGGCGGTGCATCCCGGGTACGGCTTCCTGGCCGAACGCGCCGCGTTTGCCGAAGCGGTGGAAGCGGCGGGCCTGGTGTGGATCGGCCCCCCCTCGACGGCGATCCGCGCCATGGGCGACAAGACCGAGGCGAGGCGGCGGATGCGCGCCGCCGGCGTACCGGTGGTGCCGGGGGCCGATGCGCCGATCACGGAGATTGCGGTGGCGCTGGCCCTCGCTTCCGAGATGGGGTATCCCGTCATGGTGAAGGCGACGGCGGGGGGCGGGGGCAAGGGGATGCGGGTGGTCCACGCGCCCGACGAGCTGGCCCCGGCACTGGCCACCGCCGCCTCGGAAGCGCTCAAGGCATTCGGCGACCCAGGTGTGTACATCGAGAAGTTCATCGAGCGGCCCCGCCACGTGGAAATCCAGGTCCTCGCCGACGCGACCCGGACGGTGCACCTCGGCGAGCGGGAGTGCTCGGTCCAGCGCCGGCACCAGAAGGTGGTGGAGGAGGCGCCGTCGGTCGCGGTCGACGCGGCGCTCCGGGCCCGGATGGGGGCCGCCGCGGTCGCCGCGGCGGCCGCCGTGGGGTACCGCAGCGCGGGCACCTGCGAGTTCCTGCTGGCCGCCGACGGCTCCTTCTACTTCCTCGAGATGAACACCCGCATCCAGGTCGAGCATCCCGTGACCGAGCTGGTGTACGGCGTCGACCTGGTCCGGGAACAGCTCCGGATCGCGTGCGGGCTGCCGATGACTGTTCCCGACGGGGTGCTGGTGCCGAACGGGTGGGCGGTGGAATGCCGGATTACCAGCGAGGACCCGGCCAACGGCTTCATGCCCTCCACCGGCCATCTCGAGTTCCTTCGCGTGCCGGCGGGTCCTGGGGTGCGGTGGGACAGCGGGTTCGAGGTCGGCAACGACGTCACGCTGCATTACGACTCGATGGTGGCCAAGCTGATCGTGTGGGGGCGCGACCGGGACGACGCCCTGCGACGGATTGTCCGCGCGCTCGATGAACTCGTCATCGTCGGGGTCGCGACCAACCAGGGGTTCCAGCGGCGCCTCGTGACCGACCCCGCCTTCGCCGCCGGGGACATCGACATCCAGTTTCTCGACCGGCGCCCCGACCTCGCCGCGGCGCCGCCCTCCGAGGCGCTCACGCGCGCGGCGGCGATTGCCGCCGCGCTGGCGGAGGACGCGGCGCGACGCGCCCGGAAGCCGGCGATCGCGGCGTCCGATGACGACCACTCGGCCTGGCTCGCCGCCGCGCGTGCCGAGGGACGGCGATGAGTACCGGATCGTCGGCGCCGGTGCGGATCCTCCGGATCGCCTCCGGAGGGGACGGGGTCGGCGCGCTCGAGGACGGGCGCACCGTCTTCGTCCCGCGCACCGCGGCCGGAGACCTCGTCACCCTGCGGCGGTTGCAGCTCGCCAAGACCTTCGCCCGCGGCGCGATCGACGCCCTGGTGGAACCCTCCCCCGACCGGATCGAGGCGGGCTGTCCGCACTACGAGCGCGATCAGTGCGGCGGGTGCCAGCTCCAGCATCTCTCGCTCGCCGCGCAGCTCGCCGCGAAACGGGCGATGGTCGGCGAGGCGCTGCGCCGCATCGGCAAGCTGGAGGTCGAGGATCCGGAGATCGAAGCCTCGGACGCCGTGTGGGAGTACCGGAACAAGGTGACGCTGGCCGTGTCCGAGGATGGCCAGCGCATCGGGTTCCACCGGCAGGGGCGGCCCGGCGATCTCTTCGACCTCGATCGCTGTCGCGTCGCGGATCCCGCCCTCATGGACCTCTGGAGCGTTGTGCGCGAACACCGCGCGCTCCTGCCCGACAACGCGGCGCATCTCGTGTTCCGGCTGGATCGCTCGGGGGGGCTCCATCTCACCGTGCAGGCGCGGGGCCAGACCGCCTGGCGTTCCGCCTCGCTGCTGCACGTGGCGCTGGTGCGCCGGGCGGTGCCGGCGGTGCTCTGGTGGGAGCCCGAAGGCGGCGCGCCGCGGGCGGTGGCCGGGGCGAGCGAGCCCTATCCCGCCGCGGTTTTCGAGCAGGTCCATCCCGCCATGGGCGACCGGGTGCGGGCCTGGGCCCTCGAGCAGCTCGGCGGGGTGCAGGGGTCGACGGGCTGGGATCTTTACGCCGGGGTCGGCGAGACGACCGCCCTGCTCGCCGCCGCCGGGGCGCAGGTCGAAAGCGTTGAAGTGGATGCACGGGCGGTGCGGGAAGCCGCGCAGCGGGGTGCGGAGGATGGGGTGCACCGTCACGTCGGGCGGGCGGAATCGGTCGTGGCGGGACTCCCGCGCCCGGGATTCGTGGTGACCAATCCGCCGCGCACCGGGATGGACGAACGGGTCACGGCCGCCATCGCCGCCGCGGGGCCCCGGCGCATCGCCTACATCAGCTGTGACCCGGCCACCCTCGCGCGCGACCTCGCGCGCCTGGTGAAGGGGTGGAGCGGCGACGCGCCGCTCCGGCTGCTCGCACTCCGGGCGTTCGACCTCTTTCCGCAGACGGCGCACGTCGAGACGGTGGCGGTGATGGGGAGCGGCGCGTGAAGTACTTCGTGGAACTGGCCGGCAGGCAGTTCGAGGTGGAGATCGAGGCCGCCGGTGTGCGGGTGGACGGCGAGCTGGTCCCCGCCGCCCTCGAACCGCTGCCGGGCACCCCGCTGCAGCAGCTGCGGCTGGGCGACCGCACCCTGGTCTTCGCCGTGGAGTCCACCGCGCGGGGCGAGTGGGTGCTGGCGTACCGCGGCGAGCGCTGGGAGGCGGCGGTCGTCGACGAGCGCACCCGGCATGTCAGGAGCCTGACCGGCGAGGGCCGGCAGAAGGTCGGGGCGGGGGAGGTCAAGGCACCGATGCCGGGGCTGGTGCTCCGGGTGCTGGTCGTGCCAGGTCAGCAAGTCGATGCGGGACAAGGAGTTGTGGTGCTGGAGGCGATGAAGATGGAGAACCAGATCAAGGCGCCGGCTGCCGGGGTGGTCGAGGCCATCCATGTCGAACAGGGGCGGGCGGTGGAGAAGGGACAGGTCCTGGTGGTCCTTGCCCCCTCCGAGCCGCCCGGTGGCGGGGCCGGGGTGGCTTGACCGGGGGTGCTAAACCCCGCTATCATTAGGGTCTGTGTCGATTTACCCGTTTTCAGGTGACTGGCAGCAATGACGACTATGAAGACCTTCAGCGCGACGCCCGCCGACATCCACCATGAGTGGCTGATCGTGGACGCCACGGATGTGCCCCTCGGCCGGTTGGCCAGCGAGGTCGCGCAGCTGATCCGCGGCAAGCACAAGCCGACGTTCACTCCGCACATGGACGTGGGCGATTTCGTGATCGTCATCAACGCCGAGAAGGTGCGGCTGACGGGCAAGAAGCTCGACGGCAAGACCTACTTCAAGCACACCGGGTACATGGGTCACGAAACCCACACCACCGCCCGGAGCATGATGGCCAAGCACCCGGACCGGGTGATCGAGAAGGCGGTCTTCGGGATGCTGCCGAAGACGTCGCTCGCCAAGCAGCACCTGCGGGGGAAGCTCAAGGCGTACGCCGGGGCGGAGCATCCGCACCAGGCGCAGCAGCCGAAGCCCTACCTGATTCAGTCCAGCAGCCAGAAGGTGAACGCATGACGGCTTCCCCCGAATTCCGGTGGCAGGCAGTGGGCCGGCGCAAGACCAGCGTCGCCCGGGTCTACCTGACGCCCGGCACGGGCAAGTGGGACATCAACGGACGCACGCTGGGCGATTACTTCCCGCGCCCCTCGCTGGTGCAGCACATCCAGCAGTCGTTTACCGCCACCGACACCCTCGGCGCGTTTGACGTCAAGGCGCACGTCGACGGCGGCGGGCAGGCGGGCCAGGCGGGTGCGCTCCGGCACGGCATCGCGCGGGCGCTGGTGGAGGCCGACGGCCTGCACCGGGCCAAGCTGCGGGCCGCGGGGCTCCTGACGCGCGATCCGCGCGCCGTTGAGCGCAAGAAGCCGGGCCGTCCCGGCGCCCGGAAGCGGTTCCAGTTCAGCAAGCGGTAGGACCAGGACCAGGCGGCCGACCGGCCGCCATCATCCACATCG
>JAHECL010000170.1 GCA_024641745.1 Gemmatimonadota bacterium
GCTCGCCTCGAGCGCGGCCCCCGCCTCGGCCGCCTCTGCCATCGCGCTGGCGGCTTCCGCCCGGCCCTGCGCGGCCTGCCGGCCCGCCAGCTCCGACGCGCCGGCGAACGGCGTCCACGACGCCATGACACCGACGGTGTAGCTGCTCTGCCCGCCGAAGGGCTGGTCGGGGCTATTCCAGTCGTAGCGTCCGAAGCCGTTGAGGCGGGGGATGTAGACGGCGTTGCTGCGGCGCACGTCGCGTTCGGCGGCCTGCATGCCGAGCCGGGCGGCGGCCACGTCGAGCCGGACCGCCCCGCTGTCGGCCGTGGCGGGCAGGCTCCGGATCTGCTCCGCCGAGGGCAGTGAATCGGGCAGGCGGAAGGCGGTGTCGCCCGGCTGGCCGAGCATCAGGGCCAGCCGCTCCACGGCGATCTGGGCGTTCCCCCGGGCACCGATGAGCTGCGCCTCCACCTGGCCGGCCTGCACCGAGGCCAGGAGCGCGTCCGACCTGGTGGCGAGTCCGTTGCCGACCATCGACTCCGCCTGGCGCACATGCGCCCGCCCGGCGGCGGCGGCGGCCTCGAGGGTGCCGACCTGTTCCCGCGCGAGGATGGCGCCGAAATAGGCGCGCGCCACGTCCACCCGGGTGGTCTCCCGGGTCCAGCCGGCGCCGGCCTCGGCGGCGGCACCGGCGCTGGTGGCGGCGGCCCGCCCGAACCAGGCGTCGACATTGACGAGCGGCACCTCGGCCACCAGCCCGCCGTTCCAGTTGGTCACCGGCGAGGGATAGTTGAGGCTGTTGGGATCGAAGGAAGCCATCGACACCCCCCGCTGCTGCAGGGTGTAGCCGAAGGCGGCGAGGGGGTTGTCGCTCTGGACCCAGCCCGCCTCGGCGCGAAGCGTGGGCAGGATCCCCTGCAGGGCGGCGGTGGCCCCGGCACCCCGGGCACGGGCGTCGCCACCGGCGATCCGGTTGGCGTAGGCGGCGGAATCCGCGCGCCGGAACGCCTCCGCCAGGGTCAGTGGTGCCTGGGCGCGGAGCGGGGTCGCCAGCGTCAGGGCCAGGGCACACAGGATGGTGGGTCTCAGCATTCGTCAGTGTCCTCGTCCGGGCGACAGGCGCCCTTTCAGTATTGTACAACTATATAGTTGAATATAGGACATGTCAACACCCCCCGGGGCGGGACGCCTGGCCAGCTGCGCACCGGCGAAGGGATTGGTCCGGAGGGCCGTCAGGTCGCGACGCCCGGAGCGACCGTGGCGCGGAGGGTGCGCGACCTGCAAGGCCCGGAGGAGCATCCCGAGCCGGGCGTCCGAACGGCGGCCCTCTCGACCGACTCGCCCCTCCGGCACTGGAGTTCTCGAACGGCTACGGCCCCGCCTTACGGCTCCCGGGGTCGGAACTCACGTGCCTCCCGGGCGACCCGTTCATCGCGGGCCTCGGGATCGGATGACGTCTGCACTTAGATTTCGCCATGGAGGTCTCGATGGCTCGTACGGAGGCACCGGACACCGTCCGGCTCGACAAATGGCTGTGGGCGGCGCGGTTCTACAAGACCCGCGCGCTGGCGGTCACCGCCATCGACGGCGGGAAGGTGGACGTGAACGGCCAGGGGGCCAAGCGCGCCAAGGCGGTCCGGCTGGGTGACCGGATCCAGTTCCGGCAGCCGCCCTACGAGTGGGATGTCGAGGTGCGGGGCCTGAGCGAACGGCGGGGGCCGGCGAGCGTGGCGGTGACCTTATATGAGGAGACGCCGGCGAGTCGTGCGGCGCGCGAGACGATGGCGCTCCGGCTCAAGAGCATGCCGCCGCCGCTCTTCCTGGAGAAGGGCAAGCCCAGCAAGAAGCAGCGGCGGGAGATCGAGCGCCTGAAGCGGGGAGAATAGCTACTCCGCCCAGACCTCCCATCGCTTCCCGACCTTCACCGTCACCTCGAAGCGGGTCGTCGAATCCCGTTTGGTGGCACCGAGTGCCAGCAGCGAGTCGCGGAGCGGCCGGGGCACATGCACCGTGCCGGGAAGCAGCTCCGAGACGCGGCCATTGACGGAGTCGACGGTGGACACGCTGCCGACCATCTTCCTGGCGATCTGTGCCTGGTAGGTCGCCGGCAGGATCAGGTACCGGCTCCGGTCGGGATACTGGGTGCGAAGCGCCTGCGGATCATGCCCGATATCCACCGCCATGAGGCGGCTGCCACGCGAGCCGGCGATCTCCGCAACAGGCGCGAGCATCCCGTCCGCCGGCGTTGCTTCCCGCGAATCCACCGGCGCGGTGGAGCCGCGCAGCGCCATCTCCCTCGCCTCCCAATGCTCCCACGCCGGCCCCGCGAGTTCGAGCACGACATAGCCCGGGTACGTGCCTCGCGCCCCGCGGGTGGCCACGGCGCTGTCGCCAACCGCCGGGAGGTCGGTCACCCCGAGCCCCTCGAGGCGGGCCCGGTCAAACCAGGTGCCGTTCTCGCCGGGACCGAGCGCCATGTTCCACCGGAGCTTCAGGTTCAGGATCTCCTGCGCGCCCTCGGTGGTGGACCCCCACGATTCGAGTTCACGCTCGCTGAGCCGGACCACGGCGTCGGGGTCGCCGGCCCGGTTCCGCATCACCCCGCCGAGGATGAGCGCGTTGCCCACCAGCAGTGCGGCGGCAGCCGCGAGGAGGCCACGGTTGGTCACCGGGCACCTCCGGCGCGCGCCTTGAGGCGGTTGAGCAGGAGCATCACGCCAACCGCGATGCCGCCGAGCACCAGGAAGAAGAGCCAGCGCGGCATCCATTCCCACCACCAGTCCACCGCCTTGATATAGATGAGGATGGTGAAGGCCACGACGCCGGTGTTGGTGACCTCGTTCCAGCGCTGCCGCACGCCGGCCCAGATGGCCAGGGCAGCGACGGCGAAGCCAAATACCTGATACACCATCTCCACCCGATGCGCCGCGAGCGGCAGCACGCTCCCTTCGCCGCTGGCGGCGAGCCAGATGACCACCCAGAAGAGAAGGATCAGCCCGAAGAGTCGAAAGACCGTCGGGAATCGCTCACGGAGGCCGCCGTGGCGGGCCAGGCCGGCGGCCAGCGCCAGTGCGGCGGCGGGAAGCAGCAACTCGGAGCGGGCGAAGAAGTCGGTCCAGTAGAGTCCGCCCAGCGCCGCCAGCACGCCGGCGAGCCAGACCGATCCGGTGACGAGCATGGCGAGCAGCAGCAGCCGGAGACCGTACCCGTAGGCCAGCGCGCCCGCGAACACCGCCCAGAGGAGGAACGCGTGCGGCGAGGGGACCAGGTTGTAGACCTGGCCGAGCATGGAGAGGTCGGTGACGAAAGCCGCGAAGGCGACGAGGGCGGCGAGCCCGGCGAAGTAGAGGGTCCGCTCCCGGCGGGCGGCGACCTCGGTGAGGGCGAGCGGAACCGCCGTCCCGAGCGCCAGGAACCCCACCTGCGTCCCGGTGGCCAGGCCGCCCCAGAAACGTTCGACGAACAGCACCACCGCCACGCAGAGCGCGAGCGCGCCGAGGAAGGAGGCGAAGCGGAGACCGAGGGCGAGCTGCCGGTCGGACTCGGTGGTGGCGACGTCGTACTGCTGGGCGAGGCGGGCCAGCAACGCGGCGTGATGGTCGATGAGGCGCTGGTGCTGATCGCTGTCGAGGATGTCGCCCAGTTCCAGCTCGACCTGGGCCAGTTCCTGCTGAAAGGCGCGAATCCGGTCGACGCGCGCCTGCGCGTCCAGGCGTCCGGGCATGGTCCCTCCCGCTAGGCTTCCTGCCGCTCCTTCACGTAGATCTCGCCACCCCGGCGGCGGA
>JAHECL010000065.1 GCA_024641745.1 Gemmatimonadota bacterium
GGGCTGCGGAGCCCGGCCAGTCGGTCCGGACCGCGCTGGTGCCCGCGCCGGCGGTGGACGCCCTGGACCCCACCGGCTGCGGCGATGTCTTCGGCGCCGCCTGCTGCGCCCGCCTCCTGGCCGGCGTGCCCGCGCCCGACGCCATCCGCGAAGCGAACGGGTTCGCGGCCCGGAACGCCGCCTTCCGCGGCGCCACGGGGCTGGTGCGCCACCTCCGCGGCGAGCTGGTGTCCCCATGACGCGTATCGCCGAGATCCCGGCCTACTTCGACGACAAGTCGTTCGATCACTTCGCGCAGGGCTTCGGCGAGTGGCCCCCGGAGGAGCGGGTGCTTTTCGACGCCCGGGCCGCCACCTGGGCCTCCCCCTACGGCCTGGTCGGGATGCTGACCGCGGCCCAGGCGCTGCGCGAGGCGCACCGGGAGAAGCCGCTCTTCACGGTGCCGGCGAATGCGGAGGTCGGTCGCTACTGGGCGCGCACCGGCTTCTTCAAGCACGCCGCCGACCTCTTCGAGATCCACGGCAAGGTGCCGCGGGTGCCCACCAACGAAGACTCCGACCAGCTGCTGGATATCACTCCGGTCGGGGCCTCCGAGGACGTGCACCAGGTGGTCGGGAGGATCCAGGAGCGGGCCGCCCGGATGCTCAGCCACGAGCTCGGACTCGAGGCGAAGGCCACGATGGGATTCGCGATGGCGCTTTCCGAGGCGTGTCAGAATATTGTGGAGCACGCCGGCACATCCGGGTGGGTGGCGGTCCACCTGTATAACTTCCGGAAGCGCCTCGGCCGCCGGGTCATCGTCATCGCCGTCAGCGACGCAGGCCTGGGCTTCCGCCGCTCGCTCGAGGCCACCCAGGCCAAGCGATTCGGCGACCGGTGGGGCGACGCCGCGGCGCTGGAAGCGGCGCTGATCCAGGGGGTCAGCCGGTTCCGGGACCCGGGCCGGGGGCAGGGACTGGCCGGCATCAAGCGTTACCTCAGCCGGTGGGACGGGAAGATCTCGATCCGGAGCGGCACCGCGCGGCTCTCGATCGTGCCCCAGTGGGATGATGACGTCCCGCTGGCGGAGCACCTGCCCTACTTCCCCGGTTCGCAGTTGCAGGTCGTCATCCCCGCCCAGGAAGGAGGCGCCCGATGATCCAGACGATTCCGCTCGGCCGCGCCCTCCAGGAGACGGTGGCCACGCCGTATCGCGACCTCGTGACCCGTCCCACCGGCGTCGCGGTGCGGGGCTACATCCAGCGGGCCATCGCGGGATCGTCCGCCCCGACGACGATGCTCGACTTCACCGAAGTGGGCCTGCTCGACTTCAGCTGTGCGGACGAAATCGTCGCGAAGCTGCTGCTCGACACCGACCCGGGCACCGACCGCTACGTGATGCTGCTCGGGACCCGGGAGGACCACACCGAGGCCATCGACCATGTGCTCAACCACCACGCGCTGGCGATCGCCGTCGTCACCGATCCCGACGAGCCGCCCCAGCTGCTCGGGCGGGTGACACCGGAGCTGGTGCGGGTCTTCCACTGCGTCTTCCGGGTCGGCCCGGGAGACGCCGGCAGCATCGCGGAGACGCTCGGCTGGACCCTCGAGCGCGCCGCCGACGCTCTGCTGACCCTGTCGCTGTTGCGCCTCCTGCGCGCGGAGGCCGGTACCTTCCACCCCCTGCCCCGATGACGACACGCACCCCCGGCCCCTCGACCCTGGCGGTCCACGGCCTTCCCCAGCGCCATGCCGACTGGACGCCGGTGGTCAGTCCCATCGTCCAGAGCACCACCTTCGTCCATCCCGTCGGGTCCGCCGAGGAGGTGCTGTACAGCCGGTACGGGAACAACCCGAACCAGGTGGACCTGGCCCGCAAGTATGCGCTCCTCGAGGGGGCCGAGGCGGCGGTGTTTCTGGCGAGCGGGATGGGGGCCACCGCGCTGGCGCACCTCGCGGTCCTGCGCCCGGGCGATCACCTCCTGGCCAGCGAGTGGATCTACGGCGGCACCCGAGGCCTGTTCGACGACGAACTCGGACGGTTCGGGATCGAGGTGTCCTACGTGGACCCGACCCAGCACCGGTTGTGGCGCAAGTCGGTGCGCAAGTCGACCCGCGCGATCTTCGTCGAGACCCCCACCAACCCGACGCTCCGGGTGATCGACCTGGCGCCCATCGCACAGGTCAGCAAGGAGTTCGGGCTGGCCCTCATGGTCGACGCGACCTTCGCCAGCCCGATCAACCTCCGCCCCCTCGCCCTCGGCGCCGACGTGGTGATCAGCAGCGCCACCAAGTACCTGAACGGGCACAGCGATGTCATCGCCGGCGCTGTGGCCGGTTCCGCCTCGTTCATCGAGGAAGTGACCCGCCTCATGCGGCTGTGGGGCCAGTCGATCGATCCGCACGCCGCCTGGCTGGTGGAGCGCGGGCTCCGCACCCTTGCGGTCCGCATGGAGCGCCACAACGCGAACGGCCTCGACGTGGCGCGCTGGGCGGCGGCCCAGGACGAGTTCGCCGCGGTGCACTACCCCGGTCTCCCCGATCATCCCGACCACGCCTACGCCAGTACCGCGCTGGCGGGATTCGGGGGGATGGTGGGACTGGAGCTGCGCGGCGGCACCCGGGCCGTGGAGCGGTTCCTCAAGAAGCTGAAGATGGTGGCCCACGCCACGAGCCTGGGCGGCGTCGAGAGCCTGATCTCCGAGCCGCGGCTCACCTCCCACAAGGCCCTCACGCCCGAGGAACGGGCCCGGATCGGGATCCCGGACGGGTTTCTCCGCCTGAGCTGCGGCATCGAGGACGCCGCCGACATCATCGGCGATCTGGAGCAGGCGCTGGGGAGGTAGTTATCTTCCAGCCGTGATTCGATTTACGCAGGTGTCGATGGCCTACCCCCGCGGCGGGATGGCCGTGAAGGATCTCTCCTTTCGCGTGGCGAAGGGCGAATTCCTCTTCCTGACCGGTCACTCCGGTGCGGGCAAGTCCACCATCCTCAAGCTGATTTCCTCCGACCTGCGCCCGACCCACGGCGAACTCCGGGTATCGGGATTTTCGATCGGGGAGCTGACCGCCCGCGAGGTGCCGAAGCTGCGCCGCCGGCTGGGCATCGTCTTCCAGGACTTCCGGCTGCTGCAGGACCGCACCGCCGAGGAAAACGTGGCGTTCGCGCTGGAGGTCACGGGGGCGAAGCCGGACACCATCCCCACGCGGGTGCACCGGGTCCTGACCCAGGTCGGCCTGGCCTCGCGAGCCCGCGCCTACCCCACCGAACTCTCCGGCGGCGAGCAGCAGCGGATCGGCATCGCGCGCGCGCTCGTGAACGACCCGCCCATCCTCCTGGCCGACGAACCGACCGGCAATCTCGACGAGCGCTCCTCCCGGGGCGTGTTCCAGCTCCTCCGCGACATCAACACCGGCGGCACCTGCGTCGTGATGGCCACCCACGATCTCGCCCTGGTCCGCCAGACCCAGCATCGCGTGATCGAACTCCGCGAGGGGTCGATGGTCTTCGACAGCGCCGAGGAACGGATCGCCACGGAGGGAATCTCATGAGCCTCCTGACCCGCGAGACGATCCGGTCGTTCCGCCGGGCGCCGCTGCTCTCGGCGCTCTCGGTGACGACGATCGCCTTCTCGCTGTTCACCATCGGCCTGTTCGGCCTGGTGGCGGTCAACATGCAGGAAGCGCTCCGCGGCATCAGCACCCGGGTGGAACTCGAGGCCTTCCTGCTGCGGGGCACGCCCCCGGAAACGATCACCCTCGCCGCCCAGGACATCGCGGCCTTTCCCGAAGTCGAGGCGGTGGTGTACGTGGACGAGGACCAGGCCCTCCAGCGGGCGCAGCAGGAACTGGTCGAGTTCAAGGACGCCTACCGCGACCTCGAGGTGAACCCGCTGCCCCCCTCGCTGCAGGTCACCCTGAAGGAGTCCTACCGTGACGCGGTCCACGCCACCGCGGTCGCCGAGCGCATCGCCGGCTTCTCGTTCGTGGACGACGTCCGGTTCGGGCGGGATTGGGTCGAAAAGCTGGACCGGCTGCGGAATCTCGCGGGCTTCGTCGGGCTGGTCATCGGGCTCGCCTTCGCCGGGGTGGCGGTGGTCATCATCGGCGTCACCATCCGGATGACGGTGCTGCAGCGTGCGCAGGAAATCGCCATCATGCGCCTGGTCGGGGCGACCGACGCCTTCATCCGGGGGCCGTTCCTCCTCGACGGCGCCTTGAAGGGCCTGCTGGGGGGCCTGCTCGCGGTGCTCCTCAGCCGCGCGGCGTTCGAGCTGTTCCGCCGCAACAGCACCACCGCCCTGCACACCCTGGTCTTCTTCGAACCCCGGCACCTGCTCCTCGGCGTGCTGTTCGGCGTGGCCATCGGGCTCGGCGGCAGCCTGATCAGCGTCGGGCGGCACTTGAGGAATGTGTAAGCTGCCCGGCGGGTCAGCGAGGCAGCGGGGCGGTCTGATCGCGGCCCTGGTCGGCTTCCTCCTTGTGTGTCCAGGTCCGCTCCAGGCGCAGAGTGGCACGACGGCCCAGCTCGAACAGAGCCGGCGGCGGCTCGATTCCATCCGGGTGGAGCGGCAGCGGCTCGAAGCCCAGCAGCAACGCCTCCAGGGCCAGGTGCGCGACGTCAACGCCGACCTCCGCAACCTCGAACGCCAGCGCGAGACCACCAACCGGATCGTCAACGAAATCGAGTCGCAGCTGGCCGGCCTCAACAACGAAGTGGCCCGCGTGAGCGGCGAACTGGCGCTCGCCGAGGACAACCTCGAGGAGAAACAGGCGGTGCTCGAGCGCCGGCTGATCGACATCTACAAGCGCGGGCGGCTCTACACCTTCCAGGCGCTGCTCGCCGCCGAGTCCTTCGGCGACCTCCTCGCCCGCTACAAGTACCTCTACCTGACCAGTCGACAGGACCGTGCCCTGGTGCATGACGTCGAGGCGCTCAACGCGCGGGTCCGGCGCCAGCGCAACGACCTGCTCGGCATTCGGGCCAGCCTCGGAAGCACGCGCGCCGACCGGGAGCAGGAGCTGCGCCGGTATGCCGACCTGGCCACCGCCCGCGCCCGCCGGCTGGCCCAGCTGCAGCGGTCCGGGCAGGCCACCGAGGCGCGGCTGACCGAGCTCGAGAAGGACGAGGCCCGGCTCAACGAGCTGCTCGCCGCGCTGGAGCGGGCGCGACGGACCGCCGCCGCCGCGGGCGGGGCACCGATCCCCGGGGGGCTGACCACCGATGACATCGGGAAGCTCGACTGGCCGGTCAACGGGCGCATCGTCTACAACTTCGGCCGGACCACCCTCCCGAGCGGCGTGGTGGTGCGGTTCAACGGGATCGGGATCGGGGCCAGGGAGGGTACACCGGTCAAGGCGGTGGAGACCGGCCGGGTGGAGCTGGTGCAGCGGCTGGGCACCTACGGACTCACCGTCGTGGTCCAGCACGGAAACGGGTACCGCTCCCTCTACATGCAGCTGCAGGGGGCAAGCGTCGTCGTGGGGCAGGATATCACGCGGGGACAGGTGATCGGGACGGTGGGCGGCGCGAACTCCGATGAGGGCCCGCACCTCCACTTCGAGATCCGGGGCGAGAACTCGATCCCCCTCGATCCGTCCGACTGGCTCAAGCGCCGGCGCTAGCCGCCGTCAGGCCGCCACCGATTCGGCGGTGCCGATCCGTTCGTCGGTCTGCGCCTTGCCGCGCAGGAGGGCGGCCTCCACGAGGGCGAAGAGATCCTCGGTCTGCACGGCGGCGGGATGGGGAAAGGTCACGATCCCCGCGCTCAGTTTCGGCCGGTCCCCTTCCGCCAGGTCGGCGAAGGGGGCGCTGCTGATCTGCTCCCGCAGTCGCCAGATCGACCGACGGGCGCCCTCGAGATCGGTCTCCGGCAGGATCAGGGCAAATTCATCCCCGCCATACCGGGACACGAAATCAGGCGCCCGGATATGCCCCTGCAGCACCCGCCCGAGTTCGGAGAGAATCCGGTCTCCACCCTCGGTGCCCAGCCGCTCGTTGAGGGCGCCGAGCTGGTCGATGTCCAGCAGGATCAGGCTGAAGCTGAGGGCGTAGCGGCGAGCCCGCTCGAATTCCTCGCGGATCCGGCGATCCAGCGCGTCGAGGGTGCCACACCCGGTGAGGGGGTCGTGTGCCGACGCCCCCGCCAGACGGCGATAGATGGTGGACCGGCGCTCCTCCGTCTCGAGGACGCGGGCGGCGGCGGTGGTGAGGGTCTCCGCAAACGCCACCTGCTCGGCGGTCAGGGAGGCATCGGAGCGCCGGGTCCGGAGCAGGAACACGCCGGCGATGTGCCCCTGCAGGGACACCGGGATCGCGAGGACGCTTCGGATCTGGACCCGCATCCGCTGCTCCGCCCATTCCGCCCGCGCCGACTCGAAGAGGGGGTGGGTGTGCACGTCGGGCACGAACACGAGCCGCTCCGTGCGCACCGCCTCCCGCACCTCGGGATACCGCGCAAGGTCCACGGTGAGGTCGCGCAGCGTCGGACTCTCGTGCACCGCCACCACCCGCCCCGTGGCCTCGCCCGGCGGGGTGAGCAGGAAGGAACAGTGGGCCAGCTCGAGGGCGGAGCCGACGCGCCGCACCAGCGTCTGCAGGATTTCGTCGGTCCGGATGGCCGTGGACACTTCGGCGAAGATGTCGAACATCAGGCCGCTGACCCGACGCTCGCGGCGGTGGGCCTCGAGGCTGGCCCGTCCGCGCAGCCGGGCCTCGACCCGTGCGCAGAGTTCGCCCAGGTGGATCGGCGCCGCCAGCGCGTCCGCGGCGCCCAGCCGGAGCGCCTCGCGCACCCCTTCGGCATCGTCGTTTGCCAGCAGGGCGAAGGCCGGCACGTCGCACCAGGCCCCCCGCTGGAGGCGCTGCAGTTCCAGGCCGAGCGCCTCCGCCGCCTCGGACTCGACGACCAGGACCAGGTCGGGCAGCGTACCGATCGGGGGGTCTTCGGGCAGCGTGTCCGATTCGAGGACCTGGAAGCCACCGCGCACCAGGGCCCGCTCCAGCCCGTCAGGGCGGAGCGTCGGCTCTCCAAGGAGCAGCACTCGCGGGCGTGCCAGGGCACTCCCAGGCAATTGGTCAGTCACTGAAAGTCGGTCGATTCATGAGTCCGTCCCGTCCCGCCGCCAGGAAGAAGGCCACCCCCAAGACACACGAGCGCCTTGGCGCCCATGTGTCCACCCAGGGCGGAGTCCAGACGGCTCCCGCCCGGGGCGTCGACATCGGCGCCACGGCGATCCAGCTCTTCACCAAGACGCCGAACCAGTGGCGCGATCCCGTGCTCGACGGCGTCAGGATCGCGGAGTTCCGGGAGGCGTACGCGGAGAGCGGATTGAACGGCGTCGTGGCGCACGATTCGTACCTCATCAACCTCGCCTCCCCCGAGCCCGGGCTAACCGCACGCTCCATCGCCGCTTTCGTGGCCGAACTCACCCGCTGCCACCAGCTCGGGGTCCCTGCCGTAGTGTCGCACCCGGGCAACTACATTGACGAGCGGGAAGCGGGACTGCAACGGAATGCACAGGCCTGCGCCGAGGCGCTGCGGACCGCGCCCGGCGAGGTCATGGTGCTCCTGGAGACCACCGCCGGCACCGGGACCTCGCTCGGCAGTCGCTTCGAGGAACTCGCCGAGTTGCGGGAACGGATCCCCGACGATCTCCGGCATCGCATCGGTTTCTGTGCCGACACCTGCCACATGTATTCCGCGGGCTACGACCTGGCGGGCGACTACGATGCCGTGTGGGCTGCCTGGGATCGCATCATCGGCCTCGAGCACCTGCGCTGCTTTCACCTGAACGATTCCAAGACCCCGTTCGAGTCCCACCGGGATCGTCACGAACTCGTGGCGGAGGGGTCGCTGGGCGCCGAACCGTTCCGCCGGATCATGCGGGACGAACGTTTCAACGACCTCATCAAGGTACTTGAAACGCCGAAGGGGGACGACATGGTCACCAACGACCGCCGCATGCTCCGACGGCTGCGGGGCTACCGGCGCGGGGGCCAGAAGGCGGTTCGTTGACTCAACCCCATATGGGAGGCCATTTTTCGGGGATGCGGACGACCTTCGCCTTCCCCGTGGCAGCCCTGCTGGTCCTTTCCCCGATGCAGCCCGCCGGCGCGCAGGTGCGTGTGACCGCCATGGTGGGGGTCACGGGGAGCTCCTCCCTGGTCAACGACCAGCTGGTGCAGGCCATCGAAGCCAAGCCCGGTCTCGCCCCGACGTTCCTGCTGAGCGCGTCGCTCCCGGTGGGGGCCAAGTTGCGCGCCAGCCTGGACTTGGGCTACGGCAGCAGCACGGTGGAACTCACCGAGGATGGGCTGGTCACCGAGAATTTCGGCACGCTCGGCACCTTCACGGCATCAGCGGCGCTGGTCGGCAAGATCCTCTCGCGCCTCGACTGGCGCCTCAGCCTGGGCCTCCTGCAGTACATGCCCTCCGAGGACACCGGGATATTCGCCGATGGCGTCCCCGCGGCCGCCCTCTTTGGTGCCGGTCTCGACTGGCGCCAGCCGCTCTCGGACCGGTGGACCGGCGTGGCCGGCATCCGGTACGATTTCCATCTCTTCACGACCCCCGCACTCGAGGCCGCCGGCTTCTCCGGATCGCAGCAGGTGTCGCGACTCGGCTTCGCCCTCGGCGCCGCCTGGGAACTTCCATGAGATTCCGTGCCGCCCTCCCGCTCCTCACCCTGGTGGCCACCGCGCTGGCCTGTTCCGAGGCCACCTCCCCGGACCGGGTTCCCAACTACGAGTGGCGCCTGGTCGTCGACGCCGACACGCTGAGCTTTCACTGGCCCGTCAACGACCTGCCGGTCCGGATCTGGGTCGAGGATTCACTCGACATGCCATCGCGCATCAGCGAGGGAATCGCGAGCTGGCGCGCCGCCTACCTCTACGGTGAGTACGACGCCGTGGTGGTGGCCGACTCCACCACCGCCGACATGATCGTGCGGGTCCGCACCGCCCCCGCCAAGGCGATCGCCACTGTCGGCCGGCTGCACACTCTCTTCGCCGGCTGCGAGGGCGCGACCGACATCGACACCGTCGCCACCCGCTTCCAGCTGCAGCTGCCGGTCCGGATGTACCTGGCGCCGCGGTATGACCCGGCCCAGGTCGACCTGACGGAGTGCTTCCGGGTGACCGCCCGCCACGAACTCGGCCACTCGCTGGGCCTGTTCCGGCACACCAGCGACACCCTGGACATCATGTATGGCCAGCCGGAGGCGGCGGGACTGAGCCAGCGGGACATCAACACCGCCCAGATCGTCGCCCACTGGCCCGCCAACATGATCCCGACGCGATGACCGATCGCACGCACGACGCCCTCCGCTACCACGAAGAGGGCCGGCCGGGCAAGATCCAGGTCGTCCCCACCAAGCCGACCCAAAACCAGCGCGACCTCTCCCTCGCCTATACCCCGGGTGTGGCGGTGCCCTGCCTCGCCATCGCGGAGCGTCCCGAGGACGCCTACCGCTACACCGCCCGCGGCAACCTGGTCGCGGTGGTCTCGAACGGCACCGCCGTCCTCGGGCTGGGCGACATCGGGCCGCTGGCCGGGAAGCCGGTGATGGAGGGAAAGGGCGTCCTGTTCAAGACCTTTGCCGACATCGACGTCTTCGACCTGGAGATCGACGCCACCGCGCCGGACGACGTGGTGCGCTTCTGCCAGATGCTGGAGCCCACCGTCGGGGGCATCAACCTCGAGGACATCAAGAGCCCCGACTGTTTCGAGATCGAGGAACGGTTGCGGACGACCCTCTCCATTCCCGTCTTTCACGACGACCAGCACGGCACCGCGATCATCAGCGGTGCCGCGCTGCTGAACGGCCTCGAGATCGTGGGGAAGAAGGTGGAGGACGTCCGGTGCGTCTTCCTCGGCGCCGGCGCGGCGGCGATCGCCACCGCGGAACACTACGTCCGGCTCGGCGTCCCGCGTGCGCACATCACGCTCATCGACAGGGACGGGGTCGTCTCGTCCGCCCGGACCGACCTGGATCCCTACAAGCAGCGCTTCGTGCACGACCCGGCGCCCGCCTCGCGCGCCGAGGCGCTTGTGGGCGCCGATGTCTTCGTCGGGCTCAGCGCCGCGCGCGCCCTGCCGGCCTCGGAACTCGCCGCGATGGCGCGGGACCCGCTCATCTTCGCACTGGCCAACCCCGATCCCGAGATCACGCCGGAAGAGGTCCGCGCGGTCCGGCCCGACGCCATCATCGCGACGGGCCGCACCGACTATCCCAACCAGGTCAACAACGTCCTCGGCTTCCCGTTCATCTTCCGCGGCGCGCTCGACGTCCGTGCACGCGCGATCAACGAGGAGATGAAGATGGCGGCCACGCGCGCCCTGGCGTCCCTCGCGCGCGAAGACGTGCCCGAGGTGGTCCTCCGGGCCTACGGCGTCGAGCAGCTCCATTTCGGGCGGGAGTACCTGATCCCGAAGCCGTTCGACCCGCGGGTCCTCCTCTGGGTGGCCCCGGCGGTGGCGTGGGCCGCCATCTCGAGCGGCGTCGCCGCCCATGCGCTCGACCTCGACGAGTACCGCCAGAAGCTGGAAAGCCGGCAGAGCCGGGGTCGCGCCGTCATGCGCGGACTCAGCAACCGCGCGTCGATGGAGCTGCAGCGGGTGGCGATGACCGACGCGGAGGATCCGCGCGTCCTGCGCGCCGCCCGCATCCTGCGGGACGAAGGCGCGGCGCGGCCGATGCTGGTGGGAGACGCGGCGGAGATCGTCGCCGGCGCCGAGCATCTCGGCATCTCGCTGGAGGGGATGGATGTGGTGGACCCCTCCACCTCACCGCGCCGGGCGGACTACGCCGCCCACCTCTGGCAGCGGCGGCGGCGGCGCGGGATCACCGAAAGCGAGTCGCTCCGCCGGATGCGCATCCCGGCCTACTTCGGCGCCGGGATGGTGGCGGCCGGCGACGCCGACGCGCTGGTCGTCGGCGAGAACCAGCACTACCCGGACGCCATCAAGCCGGCGATGCGGGTCATCGGCGCGGAGCCCGGGAAGGCGGTCGCCGGGATCTACATGATGGTGTTCCAGGGCCAGACCCTCTTCCTGGCCGACTGCACCGTGAACATCGAGCCCGACAGCCACCGCCTGAAGCAGATCGCGCTGGCCGCCGGCGCCTTCGTCCGCAATCTCGGGATCGAGCCGCGCATCGCGATGCTCTCGTTCTCCAACTTCGGATCGGTCAAGCACCCGGCGTCCCGCAAGGTGTGGGAGGCGGTCTCCATGCTGCACGCCGAATACCCGCAGCTCGCCGTCGATGGCGAGATGCAGGCGGACACGGCCCTCGTCGAGTCGATCCTGAAGCGCTACTATCCGGACAGCCGGTTGCCCGGGCAGGCCAACATCCTGATCTTTCCGGAACTGAGCGGCGCCAACATCTGCTTCAAGCTGCTGAGCCAGCTGGCCGGGGCGCAGGCCATCGGCCCCATTCTCGTCGGCATGGCCGCCCCGGTGCACGTGCTCCAGCGCGGCTCCGACGTCGACGCCATCGTGAACCTCGCCGTCATCGCCGCGGTCGACGCGCAGCAGCGGGCGCGCGCCCGCCAGCGCGCCGAGCTGCCGAAGACGTCCTGACCCGAGACTCCAAGGAGAGGCGCCCGCGGGCGCCCGAACCCCACATGACCACCACTTCCCCTGTCACCGCACGCATCCACGCCAACCTCGGCCCGGCCAACCTCGTCGAGCACGCCATCCGCCGCGGCGAGGGCCACCTCACCGATCGCGGGGCGTTCACGGCCGTCACGATTCCGCACACCGGCCGGTCGCCGAAGGACAAGTTTGTGGTGGAGGACGCCACCACCAGTCCCGCGGTCTGGTGGGAAAAGAACGCGAAGATGTCCCCCGCGCATTTCGCACAGCTCCGGACGGACGTGGAGGCGCACCTCCATTCCCACGCCGAGCTGTTCCAGGAGGACCTGTTTGCCGGCGCGGACCCCGCCTACCGGCTGTCGGTGCGGTTCCGCAGCCCGAACGCGTGGCACATGCTCTTCGTGCGCAACATGTTCATCCGCCCGACGGCGGCCGACCTGAAGGGGTTCACCCCCGGCTTCACCGTCCTGCACGCGCCGGAATTCCAGGCCGATCCGGCGCGCCACGGCACCCACAGCGGCACCTTCATCGTCCTGAACCTGACCGAGCGCACCGTCCTCATCGGCGGCACCCGGTACGCCGGGGAGCTCAAGAAGTCGATCTTCACCGTGCTGAACTGGCTGCTGCCGGAACAGGATGTCTTCCCGATGCACTGCTCCGCCAACATCGGCGCGGACGACCAGACGGCCATCTTCTTCGGCCTTTCGGGCACCGGCAAGACGACCCTGTCGGCCGACGCCAGCCGCCGGCTGATCGGTGACGACGAACACGGCTGGAGCGACCGGGGCGTGTTCAACTTCGAGGGCGGGTGCTATGCGAAGGTCATCCGCCTGAGCGCCGCCGGCGAGCCGGAAATCCACGCCGCCACCCAGATGTTCGGGACGGTCCTCGAGAACGTGGTGCTCGACAGCGACGACCGGTCGCCGATGTTCGACGAGGACACCATCACCGAGAACACCCGCGCCTGCTACCCGATCGACTACATCCCCAACCACGAGCCCGGCGGTACCGGCGGACACCCGCGCACCGTCCTCTTCCTGACCGCCGATGCCTTCGGGGTGCTGCCGCCGATCGCGCGGCTCACCCCGCACCAGGCGATGTACCACTTCCTCTCGGGCTACACCGCCAAGGTGGCCGGCACCGAGCGCGGGGTCACGGAACCGACCGCCACCTTCTCCTCCTGCTTCGGGGCCCCGTTCCTGCCCCGGCACCCCGGCGTGTACGCCAGGATGCTCGGCGAGAAGATCGCGAAGCACGGCGCCAGCGTCTGGCTGGTGAACACCGGCTGGACCGGGGGCGCGTTCGGCGCCGGCTCGCGCATGAAGCTGGCCCACACCCGCGCCATGGTCCGCGCCGCGCTGGCCGGCGCGCTCGACGGCGTCACCTTCCGGAAGGATCCGGTCTTCGGCTTCGAGGTCCCGACCGCGGTGCCGGACGTCCCGTCGAACCTCCTCGATCCGCGGAGCACCTGGTCCGACGCCGACGCCTACGATGCGCAGGCCGCCAGGCTCGCCCGGATGTTCCGCGACAACTTCGCGACCTTCGCCGACGGTGTCGATCCGGCGGTGGCCACGGCGGGGCCGGTCACTGGCTGACCGGTTCGAGGTCGTCCGCGACCCGCTTTGGGACAACATCCGGCTGGACGGAGCGGCCCTGCGCGCCCTCGACACGCCGGCGGTCCAGCGCCTGCGGTACGTGCGCCAGCTCGGGCACGCCTTTCTCGTCTATCCCGGCGCCACCCATTCCCGGTTCGAGCACGCCCTCGGCGCCTACCACCTGACCAAGTCGGCGCTGACCGCGCTGGCCGAGCGGGGCGAACTCGAGGCGGCGAGCGAGGAAGACCGGCTGGCCGCCCGGCTCGCCGCCCTCCTCCACGACATCGGGCACTATCCCTTCTCGCACAGCCTCGAAGAGGCCGGGTTCCTGCACCACGAATCGCTCGGCGTGGCCAAGCTCACGCGCGGCATGCTCGGGGAGGTGCTGGATGACATCGGGGGGCCGGGGCTCGCCATCCGGATCGGCGCGCTGGTCCGCGGCGAGAGCGACAGCCCGCTCGGCGGCCTGATCAGCGGCTCGCTCGACCTCGACAAGATCGAATACCTCAGCCGCGACGCGCGGATGTGCGGCGTTCCCTACGGCGCGGTCGACGTCGATCGCCTGCTCGCGTCGCTCACGCTGGTGGAGAGCGGACCGGGCCGCTGGGAGATCGGGGTACACGAGAAGGGCATCAGCGCCCTCGAGTCGCTGCTCTTCGCCAAGTACCAGATGTACCGCAACGTCTACTGGCACCACGCGGTGCGGAGCGCCACCTGCATGTTCAAGCGGGCGGTACGGCGCTCCGTGGCCGACGGCGTGTTGACGCCCGCCGCCATCGCGGAGGCCACCGACGGGAGCCTCATGACCGCGCTGCTCGCCGCCGACCCGACGGGACTCGCCGCCCAGGTGCAGGAACGCCGCCTCTTCAAGCGGGCGCTCGACATCCCGGCGAGCGACGTGACGGGCGACGCCCAGCCGTGGCTGTCGGACGATCCGGGTCTGCTGGAGCGGGCGGAGGACGCCCTCGCGGCCGAGGCGGGGCTTCGCGCCGGACAGTTGCTGCTCGACTTCCCGGTGCGCGCGTCGATGCTGGCGGTGGACCTGCCGCTCCGCACCCGATCGGG
>JAHECL010000171.1 GCA_024641745.1 Gemmatimonadota bacterium
CGTCGCCGGTGTCATGGGCGGGTCGGACTCCGAGGTGAGCGTCGAGACGACCGACCTCTTCCTCGAGTGCGCCTGCTTCGAGCCCCGGAGCGTGCGGGCGACCCGCCGGCAGCTCGGTCTCAGCAGCGAGGCCAGCTATCGGTTCGAACGCGGCGTCGATCGCTGGAATGGCCCCGAGGTGATGCGGCGCGCCGTCGAGATCATCCAGGCCACCGCCGGCGGCACCCTCGACGGCGACCCGGTCGATCTCTTCCCGCAGGTGACCCACCCACCGCGCATCTTCCTGCGCCCTGCACGCGTCACCCAGGTGCTTGGTCTCGACGTCCCGTGGGATGCCATCGAGCGCTATCTCGTGGCCATCGGCGCCACCGTCGTCTCCAAGCCCGAAGACGGCCGCATCGCGGTGGACGTCCCCGGCTGGCGTCCCGATCTCGTCGCCGAGATCGACCTCATCGAGGAGATCGCGCGGCTCCACGGATACGACACCTTCCCCACCGAATTGCGACCCTTCCGCGTCGGGGACCTGCCGAACGCGCCCGCCGAGGAGATCGAGGGGAGCGTGCGTCGGGGGCTGGTGGCGCAGGGTCTCTTCGAGCTCCAGTCGCTGCCGCTCGGTCCCGAGGATGGTCCGGCGAGCGTCCGGCTCCTGAACCCGCTCTCCGCCGAGGAGGGCTACCTCCGGACCCGTCTCCTGGCAGGCCTCATCCGCCGGGTCGAGGGGAACTGGGCGGTGCACACCCGGGATATCCGTCTGTTCGAGGTCGGGACCGTCTTCCTGGCCGGAGAGCCCGGCTCGGCGCCCACCGAGGAGCGGCGGGTGGCGGGGGTGATCTCCGGAGCGCGGGAACCGGCGCACTGGAGCACCGCGGGCAAGTCGGCGGATGCGGACCACTGGGACCTGCGCTCCCTGTTCGAGGCAGCGGTCGCTCTGGCGCATCCCGGGGCGACGGTGCAAGTTGAAGGGAGCGAGTGGGTTGCCCGTACACCGGAGGGTCGCGACGCGGGCCACGCCGGACGGCTGGCCGCCGACACACCGCCGTGGGCTGCGCCGCTCTTCGGTTTCGAAGTGCTGATCGATCTCGCCTCCCGGCCCCCCGTGGCCTTCGAGGCGCTGCCGGCGAACCCGGCGATCAGTCGCGACCTCTCCCTCCTCGTGCCGGCCGGTGTCACCGCGGCCGTGCTCGGCGACGCGATCCGGAAGGGCGCCGGTCGGCTGCTCGAGGCGGTGGGTGTGGTCGACGAATATCGCGGCGGCGGACTCCCCGACGGGCACCGCGGGCTGGCGTTCCGGCTGCGGTATCGGGCCCCCGATCGCACGCTCCGTGACCAGGAGGTGGACGCCTCGGTCACCAAGGTCCTCAAACTCCTGCGGGAGCAGCATGGCATCGAGCTACGAACGTCCTGACCTCGCCGCGCTCTCGGAGCTGGAGCAGGTGCTCCGGCACCTGGGAGACGAAGTGGCAGGCTGGCGTCGCCGCACCCTGAAGGCGGAGGCGGAACTGCAGGAGGCACGCTCCCGTGGCGGCGTCCTGGCGGGTCCGGAGCTGATCCAGGCGCGCCAGCGGGTGGTCGAACTCGAGATGGAAAACCAGGCGCTGCTGCAGCGGATCGAGTCGGCACGGGGACGCCTGCAGTCGTTGTCGGCCCGGCTGGCCTTCCTCGAGTCCGAAGCGGGAGCGGCGTGAGCACCGCCAAGCACGCGGTGCAGGTGTTCATCGCCGGCGAGAGCTTCACCGTCCGGTCGGAACTGCCGCCTGAATACACCCGGGAGGTGGCGGCCTACCTCGACGCCGCGCTGCGGCACGTGAAGGCGACGATGCCGAGCGTGGAGACCCACAAGGCGGCCATCCTGGCTGCGCTGCAGATCACCGATGAGCTGTTCCAGGCCCGCCGCGGGGATCGCGACGGCGCCGCACGCATCACCGCCCTGCTGGATGACGTGGCGCGTCTCCTGCCGCCCAACAAGCGCGGCGGGCGCGCCGCCGGGGTTCCGGCCCCGGCCGACTGAAACCAACGCGTGGCGGTCCCGCCGCCGCGCTGGAGATACTATGTCTGACCTTCCTCTGCTCCCCTTCGCTGGGGGAGCGCTTGCTGGCCTTGCGGTCGCCCTCCTCCTCGTCCTGATCCTCCAGCTCCGCCGCCGCGCCGCCGGGCGCGACGTGGTGGCCACCGCGCGCAGCGAGGCGGCCGACCTGGCCCGCAGCGCAAAGGCCGACGCGGAGCAGCTCCTCCGCGGGGCCCAGGCCGATTCCGAGCGGGTCACCGCCGATGCCCGCCGCGCCGCCGAGAGCGCGCGGACCGACGCGATCCTCGCCGGCAAGATGGAAACGCTGGCGCTCCGGGAAGAACTGGACAAGGACACGCAGGCGCGGCGCGAGGAATGGGGTCGGCTCGACCGTCGCGCCGAGGAGCGCGAACGGGCGCATGACCGCCGCCAGGAGCAGCTGACCGCCCTGGAAGGCGGGGTGCAGGCACGGGAAGCGGCGCTGCTGGCCCGCGAACAGGGGCTCGCGGCACGCGAGCAGGAGATCGACGGGCTCAAGGCGGAGCAGGCGAAGCGCCTCGCCCAGATCGCAGGATTGTCGGCCGAGGAGGCGCGGCGCGAGGTGCTGCAGCGCGCGGAGGACGTCGCCCGCAGCGAGGCGGCGGCGCTGGTGCGCGACATCAGGGAACAGGCGAAGAAGAGCGCCGAACGCGACGCCCAGCGGATCGTGGCCATTGCCATCCAGCGGATCGCGCCCGACCAGACGGCCGAGAGCACGGTGGCCGCCGTCACCCTGCCGTCCGACGAGATGAAGGGCCGCATCATCGGCCGTGAGGGACGGAACATCCGGGCCTTCGAGCTGGCGACCGGGGTGGACGTCATCATCGACGACACGCCCGACACGGTGGTCATCTCCTGTTTCGACCCGATCCGGCGCGAGGTCGGGCGCCGCGCGCTCGAGGCGCTCATCGCCGACGGCCGCATCCAGCCGGGGCGGATCGAGGACATCGTCACCAAGGTGCGGGCCGAACTCGACACGCAGCTCGTGGAGCTGGGCGAGCGCGCCGCCTTCGACACCGGCATCGCCGGCCTGCATCCGGAGATGATCAAGCTGATCGGCCGGATGCGCTACCGGACCAGTTACGGCCAGAACATCCTCGAGCATTCCAAGGAAGTCGCCTGGCTGGCGGGCATCATGGCAGCGGAGCTCGGGGTCGACGTGATGCTGGCCAAGCGCGGCGCCCTCCTCCACGATGTGGGCAAGGTGCTCACCCACGACAGCGAGGGCACCCACGTCGAGCTCGGCGTGGAGGTGGCGCGGCGCTACGGCGAGAGCGCGGCGGTCATCAACTGCATCGAGGCGCACCACGACGACGTGCCGCACGAGTCCACCGAGTCGGTGCTGGTCCAGGCCGCCGACGGCATCAGCGGGTCACGGCCGGGTGCCCGGCGCGAGGCGTTCGAGAGCTACGTGAAGCGGCTGACCCGGCTCGAGGACCTCGCCAACGGATTCCACGGCGTCGAGAAGACCGCGGTCATCCAGGCCGGCCGCGAAATCCGCGTCATCGTGACGCCGGAAAAAGTGAACGACGCCCAGGCGGCCGAGCTGTCGGAACAGATCGCCCGCAAGATCGAGAATGAACTCCAATACCCCGGGCAGATCCGCGTGGTCGTGATCCGGGAAACCCGTTCCGTGGAGGTGGCGCGATGACCGCCAAGCTCCTCGATGGCAAGGCCCTGGGCCTTGCCATCCGCCAGGAGGTTGCCGCCGATGTCGCCC
>JAHECL010000172.1 GCA_024641745.1 Gemmatimonadota bacterium
CTCGAGAATGGGTGGCATGAGCGGATCGGAAGATTGTGCCGCAGCCCCGACGCGGCCGAGCGCGGCCTCGACCCGGCCGGCATCCCGCTGCTGCCGCACCGCGGCGAGGCGGGCCCGCTGTCGGATCGCCAGCTCCGCGAAGTCGGGGATCGGCTGCACCGGCGGCGGCTCGGCGTCGGTGAATCGATTCACGCCGACCACGACGAGGTCGCCGGCTTCCTGGCGCTGCTGCGCCTCCCAGGCGCTTCGACCGATCGCGTCCTGGAAATACCCCGTTGCCACCGCCTCGGGAGCCCCGCCGAGCGCATCCACCTCCTCGATCAGCCGCCGTGCGTCCGCCTCGATGCGATCGGTGAGCGCCTCCACGAAGTAGCTCCCGCCGAGCGGATCGATGACCTCCGCCACCCCGCTCTCGAACCCGAGCACCTGCTGCGTCCGCAGCGCGAGGGTGGCGGCCTCGGCCGTCGGGAGCGACAGCGCCTCATCGTACCCGTTGGTGTGGAGCGACTGGGTCCCCCCCAGCACGGCGGAGAGGGCCTGCACCGTCACCCGGACCACGTTGTTCAGCGGCTGCCGGGCTTGCAGCGTCACCCCACCGGTCTGGGTGTGGAATCGGAGGCGCGCGGTCCTGTCATCGGCGCCGAACCGATCCTTGACGAGGCGCGCCCAGAGCCGGCGCGCGGCCCGGAACTTCGCCGCCTCCTCGAAGAGGTTGTTGTGGGCGGCGAAGAAGAACGAGATCCGGGGACCGAAGTGGTCGACCGGCAGGCCGGCGTCGATCCCCACCTGCACGTAGGCCAGCGCGTTGGCGAGGGTGAACCCGACTTCCTGGGCGGCGGTGGCCCCGGCTTCCCGCATGTGATAGCCGCTGACGGAAATCGGGTTGACGTTCATGCCGCCGTCGGCGACGTAACGGAAGATGTCGCCGATCAGGCGGAGCGACGGGCCCGGCGGGTAGATGTAGGTCCCCCGCGCGATGTATTCCTTGAGGATGTCGTTCTGGATCGTGCCGCTCAGCGCCCCGGGCGCCACTCCCTGCTCCTCGCCGACGACCACGTACATCGCGAGCAGGACCGCCGCGGTGGCGTTGATCGTCATCGAGGTCGATACCTGGTCGAGCGGAATCCCGCGGAAGAGCAGCGCCAGGTCATCGACGGTGTCGATCGCGACCCCGACCCGACCCACTTCACCCTCCGCGAGGGGATGATCGGAGTCGAGCCCCATCTGGGTCGGAAGGTCGAACGCCGTGGACAGCCCGGACTGGCCCGCCGCCAGGAGATGATGGAACCGCTCGTTCGTCTCCTCGGCCGTCCCGAACCCGGCATACTGGCGCATGGTCCAGAGACGCTCGGTGTACATCGTGGGATAGGGGCCACGGGTGAACGGGAATCGGCCGGGCGCGCCCAGCGAGGTGGCGGGATCGCCGGCCCAGTCGCCCGGCCCGAAGAGCGATTTCGGCGGCCGCTCGGTCATACGGCGGCCGTCCCGTGTTCCTCCATCATCCTGGCGACGAATTCGACATCGGCCTTCGAGCCGATCGCGAGCGGGACCCGTTGATGGAGGGTGTCCGGCTGGATCTCGAGGATGCGACGGACGCCATCGGTGGCGGCGCCGCCGGCCTGCTCGACGAGGAAGGCCATCGGGCTGCACTCATAGAGCAGCCGGAGCTTCCCGCTCGGGTTCCTGGTGTCGGCCGGGTAGAGAAAGATTCCGCCGTTGATGAGGTTCCGGTGGAAGTCCGCCACGAACGCGCCGATGTAGCGGCTGTTCTTGCCCTTGATGCGCTCGGGGGTGTCCCCGTGGAATCCCCGGACCGCCATCTGCGTCCCGCGATTCCAGCGCGCGTAGTTGGATTCGTTCACGCTGTAGTACTTCCCGACCTCCGGCGTCCGGATGTCGGGGTGCGACAGGAGAAACTCCCCGATCGTGGGGTCGAGGGTGAACCCGTGCACGCCCTGCCCGGTGGTGTACACCATCATGGTGCTGGAACCGTACAGGATGTAGCCTGCGGCCACCTGTCGGTGGCCGGGCTGCAGCACGTCCTCCATGACCCCGCGACCCTCCATCGAGACCCGACGGTAGACGCTGAAGATGGTGCCGACCGAGGCGTTGGAGTCGATGTTCGACGAGCCATCGAGCGGATCGAACATCACGACGTACTTGCCGGCCGGATACTCCGGCGGAATCGGGATCGGTGCGTCGTCTTCCTCCGAGGCGAGGATGCAGACACGACCGGTATGGTTCAGCGCGTTCTTGAGGATTTCATTGGCGAAGACGTCGAGCTTCTGTTGTTCCTCGCCCTGTACGTTGACCGTGCCCATCGCGCCGAGCACGTTCACCAGCCCCGCGCGCCGGGTGGCGGCCGCGATGAGCTTGGCGCCCAGGGCGATGTCATAGAGCAGGTTCGACAGTTCCCCGGTGGCCTCCGGGTACTTGTGTTCCTGGTCGATGATGAACCGCTCGATGGTCGTGACCGCGGTCGTTCCGATCATGGCTCACTCACTGTGTGCGTGACCACTCCCCGGCGGGAGTGGATGGTCATCCGGCTGCCGTCCGTCTGTACGTCCACACTGCCGTCCCGGTCGGTCCGAAACACCTCCACCCGCGCCGCCGCCAGGCGATCGAGTGCCTCCGGCGCCGGATGCCCGTACCGGTTGCCCTCGCCGACGCTGATCACGGCGGCGGTCGGCTGCAGTTCCCGGAGCCAGGCGTCCCCGCTCGACCCGCGGCTGCCGTGGTGCCCCACCTTGAGCAGGTCCGCGCGGCCGATACGGCCACGGAGCACCGACTCCGCCGGGACCCCGGCGTCGCCGGCCAGCACCGCCCTGAAGTCGCGGTATTCGACCACGAGGACCAGGGAATTCTCATTCAGGTCGAAACCCCACTCCGACCAGGTGGTATCGGGGTGCGCCACAAGAAACCGGACGCCGTCCAGCATGAATGCATCGCCGCGCCGTGCCCGCATCCACGGCGCGCCGAGCTCGTCGAGCTGCGCGAGGAAGCCGCCGTAGAGCGGGTCTGCCGCCGTCACGCCCGGATCGATGACCTCGCCCACGGCGATCCGGTCCAGGACGGCGGGCAGACCCCCGAGATGGTCGGCGTGCGCATGGGAGAGGACCACGGCCTCGAGCCGTCGGACTCCCTGACGGCGGAGGAAGGGCACGATCACCCGCCGACCCGAATCCCAGTCCCGCCCCGCCGGACCGCCATCGACCAGGACCCAGTGCCCGCCCGGCGTCCGGATCGCGGCAGCGTCGCCCTGCCCCACGTCAAGAAAATGTAACGTCAGGTCGGACCCCTCGTCAGGGCGGAACCGAAGATCGTGCGCGAGCAGGATGAACAGCCCGCCCCAGAGTCCGGCGGCCGCCAGCCAGACCGAGCGGCGGGCGGCCTCCGCCCGCGTCGTCCTGCGGATGATCCACAGGACCGCCAGGAGCACCACCGTCCAGGGGATGGCCGACGCAGGCGTCGCCGGGACGGTCAGGTGCCCGGCCCACAGGCTGGCACCCCACCGCGCCACTTCCTGGAGGAGGCCCAGTCCGAGGCCCGCGCCGGCGGCGAGCGGCGCCGAGATCCACGGCAGTACCCCGCCGAGGAGGAGGCTCGCCGCCACGGCGGGCAGGACGAGGGCGGCCAGGGGAATGGCCACCAGGTTGAGGACGATGCCGGCCAGGGCGACGGTCCCCAGCGCCGCCGCCGTGATGGGAGCCGTTGCCAGCGTGGCACCCACC
>JAHECL010000004.1 GCA_024641745.1 Gemmatimonadota bacterium
CCCATCGGCCCCCGGCGGTACTCCGCCGGCGTGCCGAGATCCGGCTCCAGGCCGAGCCACTCGAGGTCGTCGAGGATCGCCCGTTCGTACGCGGGGCGGGACCGCCCCCGGTCATGGTCCTCGATGCGAAGCAGGACACGCCCCGCGAGGGCGCGCGCCACCCCCCAGACCCACACCGCGCTCGCGACGTGGCCGAGGTGGAGATAGCCGGTCGGAGCCGGGGCGAAACGGGTGAGGGGGGTGCGCGGGGTGTCGGACGGGAGGAGAAAGGGCACGGAGAGGCGCCGGTGAGAATCGAACTCACGAATAGAGGTTTTGCAGACCTCTGCCTTACCACTTGGCTACGGCGCCGGGACGGTTAACATCGCTATGTACCAGCCAATTCTCAAGGTACGCCCGCCGCCGACAGAAACCTCCTCCGGTTCCGGCCGTAGGGGCCTCCACCCCCAGACCCGGGAAGCACGATGCCGCTGTCCCTCCGGACGACTCTCCTCTGTGCCTGTCTCGTCACCCCCGCCGCGGCCCAGGGGAACGTGATGGTCATGCGGGCGGAGCAGATCCGGCCCAACCTGACGGTCATCTCCGGATTCGCGAACGGCAACATCCTCGTGCTCACGGGCCCCGATGGGACCCTCCTCGTGGATGCCCAGAGCGCGCGGCGGGTGGGCCTCGCCGACTCCGTCCTGACCAACATCGGCGCCCCGCCGGTCCGCTGGGTGATCAACACCCACTACCACCCCGACCACACCGAGGGGAACGCCCTCTTCCGCGGCCGGGGCGCCGAGATCATCGGGCAGGAGAAGCTGCCAGGACAGATGCTGAAGGATACCGTCATCGATCTCTGGGGCGGATGGCACCGGACCCCGGCCGATCCCGCCTCCCTCCCGACCCGCACCTTTCGCGATTCACTCACCATGCTGGTGAACGGCGAGCGGGTTGTCGTCGCCCACATCCCCGCCGCACACACCGACGGCGACGCTGTCGTGTGGCTGCCGGACGCCAACGTCATCCACATTGGCGACCTCTTCGAGCACGAAGCCCCGCCATTCATCGACTGGTGGGCGGGCGGGCGGGTGGAGGGGATGCTGGCCGGGGTGGACTGGGGGCTGGCCCACAGCGACAGCGCGACCCTGGTCGTACCGGGCCACGGACCGGTCGGCACCCGCGGCGAGCTGCTCCGATACCGCGAGATGCTCCTGGCCCTGACGACCGCCGTCTCGATGCAGGTCGCGGCCGGAGCCACGGTGCAGGAGGCCCAGGCCGCCCAGCCCGGGACCCCGTGGCAGCCGCTGCTCATCAGCCCGAAGCGCGCCGACGAATTCGTGGCGCTCCTCTACCTCGGCCTGCAGGAGTTCGAACCGGCGCACGACCGCGGCCGATTCCACCCCTCCACCCCGGAAGCGCGCCTCCCCTGGCTGCTCGGCTGCTGGGAGACCTCGCGCAACGGCCGGACGATCAGGGAGCGATGGACGGTGGTGCCCGATGGCTCGCTCGCGGGCCAGGGCCGCACCCTCCGCGACGGACGCCTCGTCAATGCCGAGACGGTGCACATCGCTGCGCACGGTGACACCCTGCGCTATGCCGCGAATCCGTCGGGCCAGGCGGAGGCGGTGTTCGTCGCCTTCGGCGCCACCGACTCGAGCGTCACCTTCACGAATCCCGCACACGACTACCCGACGCGCATCTCCTATCGCCGACGGGGAGCCGCGGGGCTCGACGCCGAGATCGCCGGTGGCAGCGGCGGGGAGCGGGTGCTCGTCTTCCCCTATGAGGCGGTGGCCTGCGGAGCCGACTAGACTACGCGGATGACGCACAGCACCGCCCGACGCGGCCTGCCCATCGCCGGCCCGGCCCACCCGCCGCCGTTCCGTCTGACCGCGGAGCACTTCGCCGCCGCCCTGCTCTGGCTCCTCCTCGGCGCGGTCGGCCTGGTGGTGATCGCCGCCGACCTCGCCGTCGGCAACTTCCTCGCGCCACGGGTGCTCGCCGTGACGCACATCTTCACGCTCGGCGTCCTCACCACCACCATCTACGGCGCCCTGTACCAGTTCTTTCCCGGCGCGCTCGGGATCGAGATCCGCAGCCCCAGGGTGGCGCACTGGTCGTGGGTCCTCCACACCACAGGCACGCTGTCGCTGGTGACCGGCTTCTGGGCCTGGCGCCCCCCGCTCCTCGCCATCGGCTGGCTCCTGCTCTTCGTCGCGAACTTCGGCTCGAGCTGGAACCTCCTGCCGCAGCGCCGGAAGGCTCCCCGCGGCCTCGTGGTCGGCCGGTATGTCGCCGCGGGTCACATCGCGTTCGGCACGGCAATGCTGGTGGCGCTGGCACGCATCGGCGACAGCCTCGGATGGTGGTCGGTGGACCGGATGGCGGTCATCGCCAGCCACTTCCACCTGGCGGTCTTCGGGTTCGTGGTCTTCACCGCGGTGGGCGTCGGGAGCTGGATGCTCCCGATGTTTCTCCTGGCGGCGCGCGCCCCCACCTGGCCCCTCAGGTGGATCGGGCCTGTCGGACTGGCGGGACTGGCCGCGCTGACGACAGGCGCGCTGGCCGGCCTCCCGCCCGTGACCAGCGCGGGCGGGGCGCTCCTGCTGGCGAGCGCCCTGCTCTACCTCTGGCAGCTGGCCCTGTATTTCCGCCATGCCGAGCGGCGGCCGGTGGACCCGGCGATGGCGCATGTCGCCCTCGGGGTGCTGCACTTCGCGCTCGCCGTGGCGCTGGGCGCGAGCATCCTGGCCGGCAACGCTTCGATCCGGAGCTGGACGGCCTATGGGGTGCTGGCAATCGTGGGCTGGCTGGTGCTGCTGGTGGTGGGCGTCCTCTACAAGATCCTGCCGTTCCTCGCCTGGATGAACCTCTTCGGCCCTCGCGCCGCCCAGCAGGGCGCGCCCCGCCAGGAGGACCTCACCTCGGTCGCGCTGGTGCGGCTGTCACTCGCCTTGCTTGCGCCCGGTGTGTGGGGACTGGCGGGCGGCGTCCTCGCCGGCAGCCGGCCGGTGGTCCTGGCGGGTGCGGCCTGCTACCTCGCCGGGGTGCTCACGGTCCTCGGTCAGTACCTCCGCATCCTGCTGCTGGCCCGGCCGCGCCCCGATCAGCGCACCGTCACGCTGTCGACGAAATAGGGGGTGTCCCCGAAGCAGTCCCCGGGAACGCCCCGGTGCTCCGTGTAATGCAGCGCCACATGGGTGCCGATGGCGTCGCGAAGCTGCCGTGCCACCCGGTCGTCGCGCACGCTGAAGTCCCAGATGATCGGCATCACACCGGGGCTGGAGGTCATCGCGAGTTCACCCTCGTACGTCTTGCAGATCCAGCCCTTCTGCGAAAACTTCTGCAGGATCCCCGCCCGCTCGCCCTCCGAATAGTTCCAGGTCAGCGCCGCCCAGGTATAGAGCGCGAAGAGCGCGATGGGCGCCAGCAGGATGCCGATCAGCACCGCTTTCGTCTTGCGCTTCAGTCCGCGATGCGGGGTCTCGGCGACAGGTTCGGTCATGCGCACTCCAGGTCGTTGGGGACCAGCGAAAGGTAGGCGGGCGTCCCGGCGTCAGCGAGTGGGGCGTTGCGGCGCGAGGGTGAAGACGAAGCCGCGCCCGAGGGAGACGATCCACCCCGAGGGCGCGGCGTCATTCGCGAATCGCCACGACAGGTCCACCCGCGTGACCACGCCCTGTGAGGAGCGCAGGTCCCCCATCCGAAGGCCGAGGCCGACGTCGGTCCCGGTGCGCTGCGGGCTCCCGCTCCACCAGGCCCCGCCATAGTCCACGTAGGCGGCCAGGCCCACGCCGAGCACGCCGAGCACCCGGGGCCAGAGCAGACGGCGCACTTCGGCGGTGGTGAAGAACGCCCGGTTGCCGGTGAAACTGTGCACCCCGAACGCCCGCGGCCCGTTGGTGAGGCCGAGGTCGAACTCATAGCCAGGGGCGGGATCGGTCAGCCAGCCGGCACTCCCGTACAGGAGGAGGAGCGAGCTGGAGTCGGGGTTCCACGCCACCGTCGTGGACAGCATCGTGCCGCCGGAGTCGATGCCGGCCGCGGTGATGAGGCCGTCGGAGATGCCGTTGACGAGCACGAAGCCGTTCCCGAACGTCGCCCCGGTCTGGAACGAGGCGAAGAGCCCCACGCCGGCGGTGTCATAGCCGAGGAAGGACGGCGCGGCGTAGACGCCGCCGGTGAGGGTCGTGCTGAGGTTGACGTCCTCGGTCCGGGAGAAGGTCTCGAATCCGGTGCGCACCACGTAGCGCGCCTCGGACCATTCCAGGTAGCCGCCGAGGGCGGCGGTCACCGTGCGCTGGATCGGGGCGGTGTCGACCGCCGGCTGGTAGTTGTTGCGCATGACCTGGGCGATTCCGCCGACGCGCAGGTAGCCCCGGCTGGTCCGGTGGACCGCCCAGGCGGCGCTGCCGCGTACCGTCCCCAGCAGGTGGTCCAGGGTGTCCACCGGCTCGTCGATGCCGCCGAGGTACTGGTACACCGTCTCGTCCCGGTACTCGCCGGTCAGGTTGAAGCCGCGCCAGTCGGAGATGGAGTAGAACGGCCGGTTGACCACCCCGTACAGCACCGTCCCGTCCGAGCGATCTTCCCACCGAGCGCCTACCCCCACGCTGGTTCCCAGGAATCGCGGCTGCCAGGCCTGCAGCGCGAAGGTGGTTCGCACCGGATCGGTGCTCAGGGAGGCGCCGGCGCGGGTGGCGGTGCCGAGGAAGTTCGTCTCGAGGAACGACACGCCGAACGCCACCTGGCCGCCCGTCGTCCGGAGCTTGCCGCCCACCTGCGTCGTCCAGCTGTCGCGGGTGCTCACCCGCATCACGACCCCGCTGTCGACGGGAATCGAGTCAATCTGCACGTCGCGGAAGATGCCCATCGCGCGGAGGTTGCGGGCCGATTCCGCCACCAGGACGGAATCGTAGACCTCCCCGACGCGAAAGAGCAGTTCGCGGCGGATGACCTTCGGCAGCGTCCGGATGTGCAGGGTATTGGCGAGCCGTTCCACCCAGGTGTCGGCCTCGACGGAATCGAAGATCTCCTGCCGGACGAGCTCGATGCCCCGAATGACGGGCAGGGGTGTGGAGTCGCGACCGGACTGGGCGACGGCACTCGAAGGCAGGAGGAGGAGCGCAAGCAGAAGGGTAGAACGGCGGACCAGGAGAGACTCCGGAAGCTCGGGCAAGGGTGAGGGGCGGCGTTCCCCGCCGCCCCGGTGGCACGCCGGAGGGGCTAGCCCAGGCTTTCCACCAGGCGCCAGAGCTCCACGGCACTGAACTCGTTGAAGCGGTGCAGGACTTCCTGCTCACTCCACTCGAGGAGGATCCACGCCGAACTGCGCGTGGTGTCGCCCTGCATGAAGTGCACCCGGCCCGCGACCGCACGGCCCTGCGAACGCGTTTCCAGAAAGACCTGCCACCGCTCGTCGGCGCGCCCGAGATCGCCCAGGTGGCGCGCGGTCGGCGCCTCAGGCACGGCGGCCGGCGGCAAGGGGTGCTGCGGCTGTCCCATGTTTCCTCCGAGATGCCCTCAGGGTAACGACTTCCCCCATCGGACGCCAGCGGCCATCGGTGTTCCGCCCCCCCTCGGGCAGTTAGATTGAGACCATCATGGCTCTGACCGTCCGCTGCGCCGGTTGTGGCACCCGCACCGACGGGGTCTTCTGTCCGCAGTGCGGCAGGCCGCTGGCCGACCGGCGCCGGGAGCGCCGGGCCTGGCTGGTCGCCGGGCTGGTGGCCGTGGCCGCCGTGGCGGTGGTGACCCTGATGGTGCGGCGCGGCGCGCCCGCACCGGTGGTCCCGGCGATGGGAAGCGCCGCGGGGGGGACCGGGGCGGTGGCGGCCCAGCCCGATCTCGCGACGCTTGCCCCCGCCGAGCGGTTTGCCTGGCTGTTCGATCGGATGATGCGGGCCGGGCCGGAGGGGGACAGCGCCACGGTCGGCCGACTGGCGCCACTCGCGCTGGCGGCGTACGGTCAGCTGGACTCCCTCGACGCCGATACCCGATTTCATGCAGCGCTGATCGACATCCAGATCGGGAACTTCGCCGGCGCCAGGGCGCTGGCCGACACCATCGAGGCCCGCGATCCCGGCCACCTCTTCGGGCCGATCATCGTGGGTGCCCTGGCGAAGCTGGAGGGCGACTCCGCCGGATTCACCCGGGCGCTCGCGCGCTTCCGGCAGCGGGCCGACGGAGAACTGGCCCGGGGCGACCGGCCCGAATACACCGAACACGCCACCTTACTCAACGAAGTGCGGAACGCCGCGGAGACCAAGTGACCCGGACCATTCACGTCGCGCACAGCCCTGATTCCGACGATGCCTTCATGTTCTATGCCCTCGCCGCAGGCAAGCTCGACACCGGCGACCTGCGCTACGAACACGAGCTGTCGGACATCGAGTCGCTCAACCGCCGGGCGCTCGACGCCGACCTCGAAGTGTCGGCGGTGTCGATTCACGCCTATGCGCACCTGCATCGCACGTATGCCCTCCTGTCCAGCGGCTCCTCGATGGGCGACGGGTACGGCCCGCGCCTGGTCAGCAAGGCACCCGCGCCGTCCGATCCGCGCGAGGCGCTCCGCGGGCTGCGAGTGGCGATCCCGGGCACGCTGACGACCGCCTGCCTGGCGCTGCGGCTCTACCAGCCGGCCATCACGGAGGTCGTGGTCCCCTTCGACCAGATCGAGGACGCCGTCCATCGGGGTGAGGTGGACGTCGGGCTCCTGATCCACGAGGGCCAGCTGACCTTCGCCGACGACGGGCTCCAGCTGTGGGAGGACCTCGGCGCCTGGTGGGGCCGCGAGACCGGCTTCCCCCTCCCGCTCGGCGGCAACGTCGTCCGGCGCGACCTGGGCGCGGAACTCACCGCGCAGGTGGCCCGGGACCTCCGGGCCAGCATCGAATACGCCCTGGCGCACCGGCAGCCCGCGCTCGAGCACGCCAAGCAGTTCAACCGCGGCATCGGCGACGAGCGGACCGACGCCTTCGTCGGGATGTACGTGAACGACTGGACCGTGGACTACGGCCCGCGGGGCCGCGAGGCGGTCCAGCTGCTTCTCGACCGGGCGTTCGCGGCCGGGCTGATTCCGGAGCGGGTCGTGGCGCAGTTCGTCGGGTAGGCTAGTTTTCGGAGGATCTCCCGCACCGGAGCGTGCCTGTGTCGCTGTCCGAGGGTCCGGCGTCCCTGCTCGTTGTCGACGATGAAGCCCCGATCCGTGATGCGCTCGGGCGGTTCCTCACCCAGCAGGGGTACGAGGTCCATGCCGCCGCGTCGGGTGAGGAGGCGCTGACCGTCCTGGCCCGCCAGAAGATTGCCGGGATGGTCCTCGACGTCCGCATGCCCGGCCTCAGCGGCATCGACCTCGTCCCGCAGGCGCTCGAGGCCGAACCCCACCTCGCCATCCTGATGCTCACCGCCGTCACCGACGCGACGACCGCCGCCCTCTGCATGCAGCGCGGGGCGTTCGAGTACCTGATGAAGCCGCTCGACCTCGTCGATCTGGGCCGTGCCATCGAGCGCGCGCTCCGCCGCCGCGCCACCCAGATGGAATCCGCGGAGGTCAATCAGTGGCTGAAGGAAGAGGTCGCGATCCGGGCGGCGGAGGCGCGCCGGGAGCGGTCCTCGCTCGAGCGGGTCACCGTCGCGACCCTCGAGGTGCTGGTCAACGCCCTCGAGGCCAAGGATCCTTTTTCGCGCGGACATTCGGCGCGGGTGGCTGACCTCTCGGCGATGATCGCGGCCGAGCTCGAGCTGTCCGACGAGGAGGTCGAAGTCATCCGGACCGCGGGCCGGCTGCACGACATCGGCAAGATCGGCATCCGGGAAGAGGTGCTTGCCAAGCAGGGCCCGCTGACGCCAGCCGAGTTCGAGCACGTCAAGGAGCACGTCCTCATCGGGACGCAGATCCTGGCCCCGCTCACCCACCTGCACGACGCCATCGCCTGTCTGCGCGGACACCACGAGCGCTGGGACGGCGGGGGCTACCCCGACGGTCTGACGGGCGAGGAGATCCCGATCGGCGCCCGCATCCTCGGCATCGCGGAAATCTTCGACGCCCTGACGACGTCGCGCCCCTATCAGGAGAAGATGCCGGCTCGCTTCGCGGTCGATCGACTGCGCGACCTCGCCGGCACGGCGGTCGACCCCGCCGTCTTCGCCGGCCTGGAGTCAGTGATGGCCCGCCGGCAGACCCTGGTGTTCCTCGAGGACAACGACCCCGCCTGACCCCCCGTCACGCCGGGCGCTGGCGTGATTCGTGCTGGCTATGGATCAACTTCTGTCGGCGGGACGACCCAGCGTCGAACGCCGTATTCGATTCACGCAACCGATTACTAGACAACATGTTGGAGCGCACTTCGCGAGTATGCCGAAGCTCATCCTGGTCATCGACGACGGCCCAGAACAGCGCCGCTTTCTCGAGCGGACCCTTACCGCAGCGGGCTACCGCGTGGTGACGGCGCCCGACGGGGACGCGGGGGCCGCAGCCGCGCGATCGCTCCTTCCCGACCTCGTCCTGCTGGACGTCATGATGCCGGGGATGAACGGCTACCAGGTGTGCCGCGCCCTGAAGGCCGACCCCGTCACCGCCGACCGGCCGATCCTGATCCTGACCGCGAAAGACGAACCCGCCGATCACTTCTGGGCCCACGAGGTGGGCGCCGACGACTTCATCACCAAGCCGGTGGACCTCACCGACCTGATTCGGCGCATCGAAGACCTGACGGAGCGCCGGTGATCACGCTGCCGATCATCCTCGGGGTCGCCATCGCGATGGCAGGCATCGGCCTGATCGCGGTCCTCTCCTGGCTCGCCTACACCACCTACCTCAACCAGCTCGAGCGGCAGCTGGCGTTCCGGAAGGGCCTCTACCGCGACCTCGTCACGGGACTGGCGCAGCGCGACCGCGCCCTCCTCGAGCCGCAACTTCGTGAACTGGCCACCCTGCGCGACTTCGGCGCGCTGGAGGCAGTGCTCGAAGAGCAGGCCCGCGGCTCCACCGAGCGCCCGGCCTGGCTGCTCGACGCGTACGACCGCCTGGGCCTGGTGGACAAGTACGTCCAGCGCCTGCGCGGCGCCAAGCAGTGGCGGGAGCGCGCGTTCGCCGCCGAGCTCCTCGGTCGCGTCGGCAACGCGCAGGCCGTCCCCGCCCTCCTCGAGACCATCGCCGCCACGCGGACCGAGGACGCGGATGTGCGCGAGATCGCGCTGCGGGCGCTGGCCCGCATCGGCGATCCCCGCGCCGTCGGCCCGCTGGTCGATGCGCTCAGGCATTCCGAGGTGTGGCTGGTCCCGCGCATCGCCGACATCCTCACCCGCCACGGCGACCTCTCCGTCAACGCCATGATCGCTTTCCTCGAGGATCCGGCGCGGCATCCCGCCCGGGCCTGGGCCGCCAGCATCCTCGGGGAGGTCGGCGCCGCCCGGGCGTTCCCCGTCCTGGTGCGCGCCTTGAGTGACCTCGACGACGAGGTCCGGGCCAAGAGCGCGAGCGCCCTCGGCCGGATCGGCGACGGTCGCGCCGTCGGCTACCTCCTCGACCACCTGCTCAGCGATCCGGCGCCGTTCGTGCGCGCCCGCATCGCCCAGGCCCTCGGGCAGTTCGACGAACCGGAAGTCGTGGACCGGCTCGTCCGCGCGCTCGGCGACCCCGCGTGGTGGGTACGGATGCGGAGCGTCGAGGCGCTGGAGCAGGTGGGGGTCCAGGCCGAGGGCCCCCTGCTCCTCGCGCTGGACGACGCCGACCCCGAAATCCGGATCCGGGCCGCCGTGGCCCTCGAACGACTGGGCGTCCCCGCCCGGCTGATCACGGCGATCGAAGAGGGCGAGGACCCCTCGGCGGCCACCGAGACGCTGGCCCGCTTCGGCAACGCCGGCGCGAGGGAACTCCTCGCCGAAGGGCTGGCGCACGGCGCGCCCGCCGTGCGCCGTGCGATGATCGACGCCATTCGGCGGGCCGGCCGGCGTGATCTCGGCGTGGAGCTCGTGCAGGTCGCGGATGGGGATGCGGAACCCCGGCTCCGCGCCGACGCGTTCGATGCCCTCCGCGAGCTGGGATCGGCCGAAGGGGTGCCGACCGCCCTCGACCACCTGAACGACCCCGACCAGCGGGTGCGCACCTCCGCCATGCTGCTGGTCGGCCAGCTCGGGGGACCGGAACTGGCCGACCGGATCCGCCCTCGCAGCGCCGACCCCGATCCCGCCGTGCGCGCGGCGACCGCCATGGCGCTCGGCCTCACCCAGGCCACGGACGCGGCATCCGACTTCATCCGCCTGCTCAAGGACCCCGACGCCTCGGTGCGCGCGGCGGCGGCGCGCGGCGCGGCCGATGCCAACGCTCGCGCGGCGGCGCCCACGCTGCTCGGGATGCTGACCGACGCCGATCGCACCGTGCAGCGCGAGGCGGTGCTGGCCCTCGGCCGGCTGGGAGACCCGGCCTCCGCCGTGACGCTGATGAAGCACCTGGCGAGCGCCGAGCCGGAGGTGCGGGGGGCCATCGCCACGGCCGTCACCCGGCTCGACCTCACGCAGGTGCCGGCACTGGTCGACCGGCTGATCGAGGCCGGCGACGTCGAGAGCAAGCTGGCGGTGGTCCGGACCGTGGCCCAGCTGCGCTCCCCTTCCGCACCCGCGGTGCTCGGGGTCCTCTGGCGCGACCCCGACACCCCCGTGCGCGCCGCGACCGCCGAGACGCTCGGCCGGCTCGGGGGGCCGGAAGCCATCCGTCTCCTGACCACCGGCCTCGCCGACCCCGACGAATCGGTGCGCGCACGGTCGGTGGACGCGCTCGCCCGCAACGGGGGGACGACCGCGGGCGCCGCCATCCTCGAGCTCCTGCAGCGGGATCCCTCCGCCCCGGTCCGGGAGCGCGCGGCGCTGGCCACCGGCCTGCTGCGGTCGCCGGGCGGCGAAGTCGCGCTCCTCGCGGTCGGGGCACAGCCGGGCGCGTCGCTCGAGGTGCGCGCGGCGGCGCTGCTCGCCCTGGGCGGGTACGAGCAGGAGAGCATGGTCTCGCACCTGATCGAGATGGCGGACGAACGCGCGCTGCGTGACGTGCTGGCCGACCGCATCAAGCACGACGCCGAGTACCGTCTCCTGGCCCAGCGACTCGGCGGTTCCCGCCACGTCGAACTGCAGGCGCTCGCCTCCACGACCCGCGAGGATATGGAACTGTCGCTCACGACCGGCATCCGGGGCGCGCTGGATCCCGCCGAGCGGCTGCGCCTCGTGAGCGGCCTCCGGGCCTTCCAGGGCGACCGCAGCCGGAACACCCTCCTGCAGGTCGTCCGCAGCGACCCGAACCCGACGGTGCGTTCCGCGGCGCTGACCGCCGTCGCGGGCATGCTGGACCTCGAGGAGCTGGAGCAGTCTGCCACCCGCGCCCTCTCCGACCCGGACACCGGCGTGCGTCACACCGCCGTCGCGCTCTTCGCCCGCATCGCACCCGACCGTGCGCTGCCCAGCCTGATCCGGATGCTCCAGCCCGACGACGACTCGATCGTGCTCCAGGCCGTGGCGAGCCAGGCCGAGGCGAGCTTTGACACCTTCGTGGACCTGACGCTCGGGCTGGAGGCCACGGGGCAGGAACTGGTGAGCGTCTCGAAGGTGGCCCGCTACATCCGGCACCCGCGCCTCCCGGCACTCCTTCCGCCGATGGCGGCGAGCCGGTCCCCCGGGGTCCGGGAGGCGCTGGCGCGGCTCTGGTGCCACCGACCCGACCTCATCGACATCGCGCTGCTGATCCGGCTCGCGGGCGACCCGTCGGTCGCCGTCCGGGTGAGCGTGGCGGCCGCCTGCGCGGCCGGCACCCGGCGCGAAGGGCTGGCGGCGCTGGCCGCCGATCCCGCGGAGCCGGTGCAGGCGATGGTGGCGGTGGCCGGCCTGCTGACCGGCGGTGTCGCGACGCTCCCCGCCACGCTCCCCCGCGCCGCGCTCTCCGCCGCCGCCGGCGCGGTGCTGCCGGTCGAGGAACTGCGCCGCCGGGCCGGCGACACCGATGCGGGACGGCGCCAGGGCGCGGGCATCGTGCTGGCCCTGCTCGATGACCCGGAGGCGCGCCGTCTGGCCGCGGAAGACCCGGCCCCCTCGGTGCGGGACGCCGTGCGCGCCGCCCTCCCGGAGGCCTGATGCAGGCCACCATCCTCGCCTGGCTCACCATCATCGCCATCGCGGCCCAGCCGCTGTTCCTGGCGTACTTCATCCTCTACAACAGCTACACCCTCCTGCTCATCGGGCTCTCGGCCCGCCAGGTCCGGCGCAAGGTGGCGGGACATTTCGTGGAGGACCTCGACCTGATCGACGAGAGCGGCTCGACCAAGCCGCTCACGATGATCATCCCGGCGTACAACGAGGAAGTGACGATCGTGGACTCGGTGACCAACCTCGTCCACTGCGACTACCCCCGGTTCGAGGTGGTGGTCGTCAACGACGGCTCGAGCGACGAGACGCTGGAGCGCCTCAAGCGCGCCTTCAAGCTCCGCCGCACCGACCTCCCCTATCGCGAGGCGATCGGCACCGCGCGGGTGCGCGCCCTCTACGAGTCGACGGCCCAGCTCCCCAAGGGGGTCCTCCGGCTGGTGGTGATCGACAAGGAGAACGCGGGGAAGGCCGACGCGCTGAACGTGGGCGTGAACGCCTCGACGGCGCCGTACTTCGTCTGCCTCGACGCGGACTCGATCCTCGACCAGCGCGCCCTGAAGGAGATGATGCGCGTCATCCAGGAGGACCCGCGCGTGGTCGCGGTGGGCGGCCAGGTGGCCATCGCCAACGGCTGCACCGTCCGCAACGGGCGCGTCGTCAGCGTCGGCCTGCCCAGGCACCCGCTCGCGCGCTTCCAGATGGTCGAGTACCTCCGCTCGTTCACCACGGGGCGCACCGGCCTCGACCGGCTCGACTCGATCCTCATCCTCTCGGGCGTCTTCGCGGTCTTCGAGAAGGAGACGGTCATCCGGGCCGGGGGGTACCTGACGCCGTTCGTGCGGCACCGCATCGTGCGGGAGTACATTCCCGCCGACGCCGGCACGGTGTGCGAGGACATGGAGATCGTGGTGCGCCTGCACCGCTACATCCGCGACAAGGAGCTGGACCGGCGCATCGCCTTCCTCCCGCACCCGGTGGCCTGGACCGAGGTGCCGGAGTCGCTCGAGTCTCTCCGGAAGCAGCGCGGCCGGTGGTATCGCGGGCTCCGGGAGTCGCTGTTCTATCACCGGGCGATGCTGCTCCGGCGGAAGTTCGGACGGATCGGCCTGTTCGCGCTGCCGGCGTTCTGGCTGTTCGAGTACTACGGGCCGATGATCGAGATGGCGGGGTACTTCTTCTTCACCTTCCTCCTGATGCTGCAGTGGGTGTTCGACATCCACCTCATCAACTGGCCGTACGCCATCGCCTTCTTCCTGGCGGCGTTCGGGTACGGCATGCTGGTGAACCTCTTCGCCGTCCTCGTGGGCGCGTGGCGGTTCCGCTTCGGGCTCGCGGACCGGCTCCAGCGGGGGCTCCTCCCCTTCGGGCGGCGGCGCGATGTGCTGGTGCTGCTGGGATACGCGATCCTGGAGAACATTCCCTTCAGCTTCCGGCACATCACGCTGTACTGGCGACTCCGCGGGCTGGTGGACGCGTGGCGCGGGAAGACGACCTGGGAAAAGTTCGCCCGCGTGGGATTTCGGACCGAGACGGAGGCGGCACGTGGCTGAACGGAGCGCTTTGCGCATTCTGGTCGTGGATGACGATCCCGCCATGGTCCGGCTCGCGGCCGCGGCGCTGACCGCGCACGGCTTCACCGACCTGGAGCATGTGGCGACCGGACGCGACGCCCTCCTGGCCGCCGCGCGGGCAGATGTCCTGCTCCTCGACCAGAACCTTCCCGACCTGCAGGGCCGGGAGGTTCTCCTCGCGCTCCGTGCCTGGCCCGAGCCCCCGAGCGTGATCATGGTCACGGGGCACGGCTCGGAATCATTCGCGGCCGACGCGCTTCGCGCCGGGGCGGAGGACTACCTGGTGAAGGACGCCTCCCTGCCCGCGATGCTGCCCGAGGTGGTGGAACGCGTCCGCCGGACGCGCTCCCTCCGGGAGGCGCTGGCCACCGCGGAACAGGAACTGGTGCACGTCGAGCGACGGGCAGCGGTGGGCGAGATGACGGTGACCCTGCACCACGAGATCAACAATCCCCTCATGGCGGCCTCGGCGGAACTCGAGCTGCTGCTCGGGACGCCGGGGTCCCTGACGAAGGGGCAGCAGGAGTCGCTCACCACGATCCGGGGCATGCTCGAGCGGATCCGGGACATCGTGAATCGGGCGGGAGCGCTGCGACGGGCGGCCAGCGCCGACTATGCGCCAGGGGTCAAGATGATCGACCTGCACGCCGGCCAGCAGGAGGAACCGCCGGTCCGGGGACGGGCGCTCGTCCTGCTCCCGGAGGAAGAGACGGCCCGGGTGGCGGGCTCGCTGCTCCGGCGCGCGGGATTCACGGTCCAGCGGGTGGCCAACACCGGCGCCCTGCTCCCCGCCTCCCAGGGCTTCGACGTGACGCTGATCCTCAGCTCGGAACGGTCCCTGCCCGCCAACCTCCCGGCGCCGGGCGAGCGGAGCTATCGGCTTCTCATCCTCCAGGATGGGGACGGGGCGGCAGCCCGGGCCGTCGGCGCATCGGAGATCCTCAGCATGCCGTTCGACCCCGAGGGGCTGATGGCGGCCCTGACCCCGCCGGAGACCGTCTAGGCCGGACCGGCTTCCCCGCCCCGTTTCTGCTGCTGAAAGGCCATCCCCCGCAGTCGCGCCACCCGCAGGCCGAGCGGCGGGTGCGAGGCGAAAACATCGCCAAGCAGCCCCGCCCGATCGCTGATCTTCCGCTCCGCCGGGTCCACGATGCAGAGATGCGCCGCGCCCTGCGTGATGCTCCGCGTCGGCGCCGCCGCGTCGCCCAGCTTCTCGAGCGCGCGGGCCAGCGCCGCCGGATTCCGGGTCAGCTGCGCGGCCGTGGCGTCGGCCAGGTACTCCCGCTTCCGGCTGACCGCCATGGCGAGCAGTCGTGAAATGACCGGGGCGATGAGCAGGGTGAAGACCCAGAGCAACAGCACAATCATCGCCAGCGGATTGCCTCCCTTGCCGTTCCCCTTCCCGCCTCCCCCGCGCGGCGACCCGCCGAACCGGCCGCCGAACCGCAGGTAGCGGCCCATCGCATCGGAGAGGAGCGCCACCGCCCCCAGCATCCCCGCCAGCAGCGTCATCAGCTTCACGTCGTCGTTCTGGATGTGGGACATCTCGTGCGCCACCACGCCCTGCAGTTCGTCGCGGTCGAGCGTCGCCAGCAGCCCGTCCGTCACGGCCACGCTGGCGTGCCGCGGGTCGTGTCCGGTGGCGAAGGCGTTCAGGTCGGGATCGGGCACGACCCAGACGGTGGGTTTCGGGAGGCCGGCGGCGATCGCCATCTCCTCCACCACGTTCACCAGCTGGAGCTGCGCGGGAGAGGCGGGTGTGACGACCTCCCACGCCCCCGCCGCGAGGAGGACGCGGCGGGGCCCGGTCTTCCACGCGACGTAGCAGAGGAGGGCCGCCGCCGCAGTCGCGCCCAGTCCGATGAAGGGAATGGAATGGCGGTAGGCGCCGGGCGGCGCCCCCGCGGTCAGCAGGTAGAGGACGTAGTCCCCGCCGAACCCCACCCAGGCGAAGAAGAGAAGGAAGCCGGCGACCAGCCAGGCCGACCGGCGACGGTTGGCCGCCTGCTGCTCGTGAAGATTCGCGTCGCTCACGCGCCCGGCGGACGAGTGGACAGGTCGACGGTCGGGACGGCGCGTTCCCCGGCGTCGGTGATGACCCAGAGGTCCGCCGGCGTCGCCTTGGCGAGGCCCGCCACCATGTTGGTGGGGAACTGCTGCTGCTTGGTGTTGTATTCGGTCGCCACGTCGTTGTAGTGCTGGCGCGAGAAGCCGATGCGGTTCTCGGTACTGGTCAGCTCTTCCTGCAACTGGAGGACGTTGGCCGTCGCCTTCAGGTCGGGGTAGTTCTCCATGAGGGCGAAGAGCTTCCCGAGCGCCTGGGTCAGCTGGCCCTCCGCCTCCGCGGTGGCCGGGACGCCCTGGGCGCCCATCGCCTTTGCCCGGGCGCTGATGACCGCCTCCATCGTCCCCCGCTCATACTCCATCGCCCCCTTGACGGTGTTGACCAGGTTGGGGATGAGGTCGTGCCGGCGCTTGAGCTGGACGTCGATCTGGGTCCAGCCGTTCTGCACCAGGTTCCGCAGGCTGATCAGGCCGTTGTAGGCGCTGACCACCCAGAGACCGAGTCCCGCCAGGACCGCGAAGAGAAGAAACGTCGCCATGCCAGACTCCGGGGAAAGGATGGATACATCAGGATTCGGCGGCGCCGCCGTCCGCTCCGGCGAGGAGCTGGGCGATGTCGCGTGCAAGATTCGCCTCCGCACCGGGACGCTGCAGCGCGGGATGCCGGTCGTCGAGCAGCAATTCGACCCCGGGGCCGCACGGGATGCGCCGACAGGAGGTCGGACGGGGGGCCTGCCCCGGCGTCGGGAGCGCCGACTGCATGGCGCGCGCCACCCGCCCCCGCGGGGCACGGGTCCCGTGCCCGGCCAGGACGCGCTCGGGCATCGGCAGCGCCGGACCGAGCGCGCTCGCCACGCGACGTTCCAGCATGTCGCCCGCCAGTTCCGCGAGTTCCTTGCCGAGCGCCTCCAGCGTGGCGCCTTCCATCTGCCGGAGCTTGATCGCCAGGACCTGGAGCAGGTGGCGATAGCCGTAGGTCGCCGCGGTGCCGCGTCCTTCCGGCGGGCTCACCAGCCCCCGGGCGACATAGAAGCGAATCGTCCGCTCCCCGGGAAGCGCCCGCGCCGCGGCATTGACCGGGACGATGTTGGAGGCCTCCAGCAGCGCGCCGGCGAGCCCCGCCAGGTCACGCAGGCTCCACGGCGCGAGTGCCCGGTAGGCGCGCAAGGCCACCAGCGGGTCGGCGCCCGACAGGGAGGGCAGTCCGGCGGAGAGCGTCATGCGACGGGTCTCGAGGTGAGGTGCGCGGCGCGCGGCATCGCGAGCAGTTCGCGCATCAGGGTCGCCAGTTCCAGGAGGTCAAAGGGCTTCGCCAGGATGTGCGCGTTCCCGCATGCCGTCGGGAGGGAGCCCGTCGTCACCTCGGGGTCTCCGGTCACGAACAGCAGGCGCTCCGACAGGTCCGGCCACCGCTTCACGATCTGGACGCCGAGATCGGCGCCCGACATGCCCGGCAGGTGGTAGTCGAGGAGGACCGCGTGCACCGACCGGGTCTCGAGGGCCGCCAGCGCCTCGCCCGCAGTGCCGGCCGTGGTGACCTCGTGCCCGTCACGGCGCAACAGCCGGCCGACAGCGTGCCGGATGGCTGGTTCGTCATCCACCACGAGCACGTGAAAGGTCATGGGCGTCCGGTCCCCAGGGGCGGAAAGGAATCGGAGTATGCCTCGCTGACAGGGCGGGAGCAAGGGTGGCAGCGGGAAGCTGCCCTGTGCGGCGGCGGAAGGATGACGGCGTCCGATTCCCGATGGCTACCCTGCGTCCATGAACCGCGGCGTCACCCTCCCCGAACTGATCGCCACCGTGACCATCATCGGCCTGGTGCTCGGGATCGCCACGCCGCGGCTGGCGGAACCGCTCGACACCCTCACGGTCGAGCACGCCGCCAGTGAAATCGTCGCGGCCCACGCGCGTGCCCGCGTCGCCGCGGTGGTCGAGTCGCGGATCACACTGCTCGAAATCGGCCCGGACAGCCTCCGCATGGATGTCGTCGGCCCCAACGGAAGGGAGCACCGCTGGACCCGACCCGGTCCGGTCCGGATGCACGTCGCCGTGACCGGAGGAACCCGGACGGTGACGTTCGCCCCCACCGGCATCAGCATGGGGTTCTCCAACGCCTCCTGGACGCTGTCCAAGGGGTCGGCGACGCGGCGGGTCGTCATCTCCCGCCTCGGCCGCCTGCGCATCGAGCGGTGAGCGAAGCGAGCGCAGGAGGAGAAGGGGTCGACGCCGGACGACGGCAGCGGCGCGGGCCCGGTCCGGAGGTCATGCCGACTCCGGGCCATCCTTCCCCCTCAGTCGCCCGCCCGTCTCCGAACCGCGACCGCCGCGAGGTCGTACCGCCGGATCTTGTGCAGGAGGGTCGAGCGGGAAATGCCGAGGAGGAGCGCCGCCTGGCGCTTGTTCCCCCGGGTATGCCCGAGGGTCAGGGCGATATGGCGGCGCTCGGCATCCGCCAGGGAGTCGGGTGGTACCGTCGTGGCGGGGGTGAGGGAGCGGAGCAGCCCCGCCCGGTCGAGCCCCGGCAGGGCGAGGTCCAGCACCACGCCCGCCAGCTCCGGTTCGGTCAGCGCGTTCGCCGCCTCCGCACCGGTCGAGGCGGGCACCACGGGATGGCCGGCGGCTTCCAGCGCCGCGGAGAGGCGCGCGGCCCGTTCCGCGTCCATCGTCACGACCAGCATCGGGAGGGGATCCATGGGGGGAGAAGCTATCCCCAGGCGCGGAAGGAGCAAGGCGTGTCGTGAACGCGATTACCTTTGCTCCGATCCCTTCCACCCACGGGCCGCCCGCATGACGAAGCCGATCGACCTCCCCGGACTCACCCCAGGACAGCGCATCCAGGATCCGCTGCTCGTGCTCGCGGTGGATCATCGGGGCGGCGACACCCCGCACACCGTGCTGACCCTCGGCAATGCCAGCGGCCGGCTGGGCAGCGCGCCGTTCTGGCTCGAGGACCAGCACCGGATTGCCGGTGTCACGCCCGGGGTCATCGCGCAGGTCATCGGCGAGGTGACGCTCTACCGGGGACAGCGCCAGCTGAAGGTCACCTCCCTCCGTCCCCTGCCGAAGGGGACGGTGGAGCTGAGCGGACTCGTCCCGTCCATCGGCGACCCGGCCCGCTACTGGAAAAAGCTCGACGACTGGCGCGGCAAGCTCCTGCGGCCGCGACTCGCAGCCACCGTCGGGCTGTTCTACGATGACGACGACTTCCGGCTTCGCTACGAGGCCTGTCCCGCCAGCCTTGCCGGACACCATGCGCTCCTGGGCGGTTTGCTCAAGCACACCGTCGAGGTGGCCAGCATTGCCCGCACCATCGCGCGGGCCTGCCACGCGGAAGAGGACCTGGTGATGGCGGGGGTGCTCCTGCACGACATCGGCAAGCTCGAGTCCTACCGCTGGGACACGGGGGTCTTCGCGATGACCGACGCGGGGGCCCTGCACGGGCACGTGGTCCTCGGCGCGCTGATGCTGGACCGGGCGGTCCGGTCCGCCGCACGGACGCCGTGCACCGAGCAGGAGCTGGCCATCCTGCAACATCTCCTCCTCTCGCATCACGGGCGGCTCGAGTATGGCGCGCCGGTGCCGCCCATGACCGTGGAGGCCGAGGTGCTGCACTACGCGGACAACGCCAGCGCCAGGACCGCCAGCATGGCCGACGCGATCGGCGACCCGGGAAACTTCGAGGGGGAGGGCCTGGTCAGCAGCCGCGGGCTCTGGCAACTCGACCGGCGACGCGCCTACCGCGGCCACAGCGACTGGGGAGCCTGATGCCAGGGAGGCCCGCCGCCTGAACGCAGAGACGGCCGCCCGGTTCTTCGCCGGTCGGCCGTCTCCCACAATGACCCTCCGGGGCGGGGCCCCTTCGGTCGTGACTCCGGCCAGAGCAGCCTCCGGCGGAAGTCGTCGTTGCGAGCGCTGCGAGTCGGGGCGAGTCGCGGACCGCCCCTTCGCACGGCATCCCGAGGCGCCAGATCGGGATGGGCAGAGCGCGCGACTGGCTCCGCCTGTTCGGCCGGCCTTGGTCCAGGCTCATCGGAAATCGGGCCATTACGACGTCGATCCCCTCCCCTGCTCCTCCGGTCCGAACCCACCTCAGCCGCTTCGCGAGCACCCGGAGGCACCCGACGATCCCGCCGAGGCTACCCTCAAAGCTAGGATCACCGAGGAATGACGCAAGTGCCTGTCTTTATTCGGGTTACGAGTTTTTGTGTGGAGAGATTGTGGAGGGACAATGCCATGCACGGCAGCGCGGTAGGGCGCTTCTCCACCCGATGTGGAAATGTGTATCCACACCGGCTGGCCGCCCGGGGCGGGCGACCGCGGCACTGCCGGCGATCAGGACTTGGGCTGGGCGGGGGGAGGGAGCTGTGCGTCGGTGTACTTGAGGTACACCTGGAGGCGGCGGCCCAGCGCCGTCACCTGCGTCTGGAGCAGCTGGTTCTGGTAGGGCAACTGATCACGCAGGCTCGACTGGCTGGTCTCGGCGGCCAGCACCGTCCAGGTCTGCTGGCAGGCGGCCAACGTGCCGGCAAAGCTGGTCATCTGCTTGAGGAGGTCCGCCTGGGCCTGCTGCTGCGCCGGATTCGACCAGGTGCTGCTCTCCGTCATCGCCCGGGCCGCGGTGAGGGGCTGCACCGCGCCGGCGCAGGCCTTGATGACCGCCCGGGCCCGCGCCTGCATCCAGGCCACCGAACTCGACGGAGTCAGGTCGCTCATCAGGCGGGCCCCGGCGGCACTGATCGCGGACGTGGAGTCCCGCAGGACGAAGAAGGGCGCCTGCCGCGCGGCGACCGCAGAGTCCACCGGCGTCGAGGGCTGCACGAAGTACTCGCGTCCCGACTGGGCGGCGAGCGGGGCGGCCGCGAGGAGGCAGAGGAGCAGCGGCGCGGCGCGGCGGATCATGGCTCCAACCCGACTTCGATGTAGCGGCAGACGGTCTCGCCGTCGGGGTACGCGAAGAGGCACCCCCCGGCCGAGGCGGCGAACCATCCCGCCATCAGCGGACGCGGCGCATCGAGCTCCTGGAGGATCGGTCCCAGCCAGCGGCGGAGGTGCCGGAGTTCCGGTGCCCGGCGGCCGAGGAGCGCCATGAGGGCACCGACGCCGGAGGTCGCGCGGAGGAAGTGGGCCAGCGCGTGCGCGCGATGGTTGAACTCGACGGCCTTCACGCCCGGTTCGTCGTAGAGCACCGCGCCCTCGAAGACGTCCATTGGCGGGGCATCGAGCCGCGGACCGAGGTACACGTACTGGGGGCCGCGATCCGACTTTCGTTCGACCACGGCGGCCGCGGTCTCACTCGTCAGCCGGCCGGCGTGGAGCAGATCGTCGTCCCGGAGGATGCCGACCACCCGGGTCCACTCGAGGGCGGCCAGGGCGGTCTCCATGGGGCAGCCCGCCTGGTCGTCGATGGCGAGGAAACGCGGCGCCTCCCCGGCCCTGAGCATGAAGTGGGAGAGGCCTTCGGCGCGGTCGTGGAAGCTCCGGACGGCGAGGTTCTGGGTCGTGGTCATAGACCGGGAAAGATAGGGGAGTGACCGGGCCCCGGCCACCCGCCCCCCTCCGCTACGGGGTCAGCTCGTTCTTCGGCTCGACCTTCACGATCCAGAGCCCCGAAAAGACGTCGGGCACGTAGATCCGCCCGTCCCGGTAGATCGCCCCCCATGCCATGGCGGCGTTCGGGATGTGGCCCTTGGCATCCCCGGTGTGCACATGCGCGATCTCGCGGTCCTGGGCCAGGAGATCGCCGCGCAGTTCGCCGCTGACGTCGACCACGCGCAGTCCGCCCTGGTAGTCGCCGAGGTAGAGGGTGTCACCGGCGACCCAGACGTTGTGGGTGCCCCCATCCTTCGGCTCGTACCACGCGACGGCTCGCGGACGGCTGATGTCGGACACGTCGAGCACGTGCAGGCGCCCATAGGCGCGGCCCAGCCCGAGCAGGCTGGGCCCGGCCGTGACCTGCGGTTGCGCGGCAAACACCTCGTCGCCGACGAAGACGTATCGCCCGCTGCGCCAGGCGGTATGCGTCCCGCGGATGAACCCGGGTCCGCCCACCGCGGCCACGTCGCGATAGAGTCCCTCCAGGTCGTACTTGAACTGGGACACCAGCTGGGGATTGTCCGGACTGCCACCGCGCAGGCCGTTGCCGACATCGAGAATCACCAGCCCGTCGTTCCAGTAACTCAGGTAGGCGAGGCCATCCTGCACGTCGATGTCGTGCAGCATCCGCCCGGCGCCGGTGCCGGGTGTTTCCCAGCGCGCGACCTGCCGGGGGGCCCTCGGGTCACGGATGTCGATGACTCGCATCGAGCCCGTGGCGTCGTCGGTCAGGTACACATGCCCCCGGAAGATGAAGGTGCTGTGCACGCCGCCGGTGACCGTCTCCGTGAACTCCGAGATCACCTTCGGGTGCGCCGGATCCTCGAACGAGAGGATGACGATCCCATTCTTCCTGGTCGAGGCGCCCTCGCGTGTCATGACCCCGAACCGCCCATCCTCGGTGGTCATGATGTCGTTGATGACGCGGGCGTCGACCACCAGCGAATCGGTGATGACGGGCGCGGCGGGGTCGGCGAGGTCGATGACGTACACCCGGTCGCCGATGGTGGAGAGGTAGCCGTGGCGGCCGTCGGGATGCAGCCAGAACTCCGCCGAGGCGAAGCCCGTGATCGGGACCCGGCCGACCAGGGTGGTGGGCCGCACCACGTCGCGCGGCAGCACCGTGATGGTGGCCGCACCCGCGCGACCGGCAAAGGTGCCGACGACGCGGTAGGTCCCCACCTCGCTGGCCACAAACCCGCCGTCGCCCTCGATCCGGGCCGAGCCGGGACTGACCATCCATTCGGGCAGGACCCCCGGCACCACGGCGCCGGCACGGTCGCGCGCCGCGAAGGTGAAGCGCACCACGTCGCCGGTGCGCACGCTCGCGGTGACGGGGGTGACCTCGACGGTGGCCACGGGATTGGCGGCGACCGACAGGGCGAGGGTGGCACTCGCCTGCCCCGCGCGTGCCGTCACCGTCGCCCGCCCGGGTCGGACGGCGGTGAGGACACCGGTGCCGGAGACCCCCACGATGCCGGGCTGGTCGGAACTCCAGCGGACCGGATCGTGGCGCAGGTCGCCGTCGGCCGAGGTGACGGTGGAGACCACCGCCACGGTCTGCCCGGCGAAGAGCTGCCGCGGCGCCGGGTCGAGCGCGATCGCCGCCGCCGGGCCGGGCACGATGGTGACCGTGGCGAACGCCGTCCTGGGCCGTCCGCCGCCCTGCGAGGACGCCAGCGCGGTGACGCGCAGGGCGCCGACCGCCCCGGCGGTCGCCAGCCCGGTGGAATCGATGGTCCCCTCGAACTGTCCGCCCGACTGGAACCAGCGGATCCGCACGTCGCCCAGCGCCCGGCCGGTTGAATCGAACGCCTGCGCCGTGAGGCGCAGGGTGTCGCCCACCGCGATGGCCGCGTCGGCGGGCCGGATCGTGACCGTGGCGACCGGCGTGGGTGCCTGCACCTGCTGGACAAGGAGGGCGAGCGCGAGCAGCATGGAGTTCTCCCGTGGATGAACCGGGGAAGGTACTGCGCCGACCGCCGCCGTCCAGTCTCCCGGCGCGCGTGGCCAACATCCGCCGCCGCGGATAGATTGGTCGTGGGAGACGCTGATGCGCATTGAATGGACATCCTACCAGTCGCCCGTCGGCGTCCTCACCATCCTCGAGGCGCGCGAGGGTCCGCTGATCGTCGAGTTCGCCGAGCGCGCAGGACGGCTGCACCTCGCCGACCGGCTGCGACAGCACGCCCCCGGCGCGGTCATCGACGCCGGTCCCTGCCGGCAGGCGACCTCGTGGCTCACCGCCTATTTCGCCGGCCGGCCACGGCCCTTCCCCTACCCGGAACACCTGGCGAGCTACCTGTCGGTGACGCCCGCACAGGAGGCGGTGTGGCGCGCGCTCACCGCCATCCCGTTCGGCGACACCTGCTCGTACGAGGACATCGCCACCCTGACCGGCATTCACCCCAGGGCGGTGGGACAGCTCAACGGGTCGAATCACCTGGCCATCCTGCTGCCGTGCCATCGCGTGGTGGGCAAGGACGGCGGCCTCGTCGGCTACGGTGGCGGCCTCGAGACCAAGGGGTGGCTGCTCGACCACGAGCTCCGCTCGGTCGGGCTGACGCTCTCCGCCCCGCCGGCGTATTGACAGATTTCCGGCCGGCTCCCAGCTTTTGTCATGCATCGCCGTCGTTGCATGTCGCCCCCATGTCCCCGCCGACCGGATGCGCCTGCCCCGGTCGGCCGTTCTTTTCCCCGTCGATCGAGGTCCAGGCAATGGCGAACGGCACCGTGAAGTGGTTCAATGACGCGAAGGGCTTTGGCTTCATCGCGCAGGAAGGGGGTCAGGACGTCTTTGTGCATCACACCGCGATCACCATGGAGGGCTTCCGCTCCCTGGCCGAAGGCGACGCGGTGGAGTTCGACGTCGTCGAAGGTCCCAAGGGGCTCCAGGCGGCCAACGTCCGGAAGGCCTGATCCACCGCTGGCCCGGCGCCGCGCTCGCCGCCCTCTGCCTCGCCTCGCCGCTGGCGGCACAGGATTCCCCCCTCGCCTTCCTCGGATTCCGGGCTGGTGTCTCCCTCGCTACGACGGACGCGCAGGTGCGGCTGCTGCTCGGCCCCGGCCTCGCCTGCCAGCGCAGCCAGGCCGATGCACGGTTGCAGGATTGCCGGGCCACGATCACCGACCCCCTGACCGACGCCCCGGTGTCGATCTGGCTCGCCGCCATCGACAGCGCCACGGGCGTGGTCACGGTCTCCGCCACGCTGACCGCCCGCGACTTCGAGCGGTGGCGCACGGCGATCGAATCGGCGTACGGACGCCGTTCCGCCACCGTGCAGGGATCACAGGGGATGGCGCAATGGATCCTCGGCACGCAGATGCTGCGCCTGACCTGGCGCGCGGCCACCCCGCGCATCGAGGCGTCGGTGAGCCTCGTGGACGGACCGGTGCTCGACGGCTGGACGCTCGGTGCACGCGACACCGCGCGGATTGCCAAGCCCCGGACACCCGGCTAACCTACGGTACCTCTCCTGAGTAACTGTCCGCGCACGCGGATTTCCATGGTATTTCGCCCGGAGCCTCTCGTGGTCCTGTCTTCCCGTCGACCGCGCAGGGCGCGCCTCGGCGCCGTCCTCGCGGGTCTGTTGGTCATGAGCGCCTGCACCAGTGGCGACGGTCCGATCCAGATCGGCGTTGCCGCCAACTTCACCGACCCCCTGAGCCTTCCGATCCGGTACGGGGCGCAGCTGGCGGCAGAGGAGATCAACGCCGCGGGCGGGATCAACGGACGGTCGATCGAGCTGGTGGAACGCGAAGACTACGCCGACACCGATTCGGCGATCGTGGTCGCCACCGACTTCTACAACTCCCCCGTCGTCGCCGTCATCGGCCACGGTTTCTCCGGCCCGACGCTCGCCGCCGCGCCGGTGTACAACGGCGGCGCCAATCCCCTGCTCGAGATCGCCCCGGCCGCGTCCGCCCCCGCGGTCAGCAGCGCAGGGCCCTACACCTTCCGGGTCTGCCCCAGCGACCTGGCGCACGGCGCCGCCCTCGCCCGCTGGTCGCGGGAACGGCTGGGCCTCACCCGCGGCGCCATCCTGTACACCAACAGCGAGTACGGGCGCGGGATCCGGTCGGCGTTCGAGGCGGAGTTCGCCTCGCTGCAGGGTGCGGTCATCGGCTCCTACCCGTACCTGGGCGACACGCCGGACGTCGGCCCCTACATCGACCTCCTCAGCCGCGACAGCCGCGCGCAATTCATGGTGATCGCCGGCTACGACCTCGACGCGCGCACCATCCTGGCCGAGGCGCGCGCGAAGGGCCTGACGATTCCCGCGATGGGCGGCGACGGCCTGGAGCAGATCGCGATGGCGGGCGAGGTGGCCAACGGCACCTACGTTTCCTCCTCTTACTTCCCGCAGACCGACACCCCGGCCAACCGACGGTTCGTGGCGGCGTACCGGCAGCGGTTCCCTGCCGCCGGTGACCCCAACGGGTCGGGGGCCGCCGCCTATGACATCGTCTACCTGCTCCGGGAGACGATCGCGCGGGTCGGCACCGACCGGACGGCGATCCGAAACGGCTTCGCCGGCATCGGCACCACCACGCCGGCGTTCGAAGGCGCCATGGGGACCATCGCCTTCGACGAGAACGGGGACGTCCCGAGCCTCAAGATCTACGTCGGCGAAGTTCGTGACGGCGTGATGGAACTGGCGGGGGGACAGTGAACCCGCTGCGGAGTCTCCGGAGCCGGATCAGCCTCGGGATGACGGTCCTGATCACGCTGGTCCTCCTGATCGCGCTCAGCGCCACCCGGGCGGTCCGGTCGGTCAGCCGGGCGGTCGAGACCGAAACCACCGCGCTGCTGGCCGGCACCGAGGCGGGAAGCGGCCTCGTCGGGGCGATCCTCAACGAGATCCGGAGCGCGGAGCAGTACCTGCTCGACCCGTCCCTCGAGCTGCAGCGGGAGTTCATCGCCAGCGGCGACTCGGCATACGGTTACCAGCAGAGCATCCGCCAGCTGGCCGGCCTCTCGACGCAGGATCGGTACATCACCAACAAGATCGCCGACGAACAGGCCGTGATCGAGGTGTCGTACGCGATGGCCCACGCGCTGGCCGACCTGGGGCGCGACGCCGAGGCGCGGCAGTTCGCCGACCTCGCCCGCGCCCCCGCCGACACCCTCGTGGCGGACGTGCGCGCGCTGTCGCGCTCCCAGAGCGCACGGGCGATGATCCGCCTCCAGGCCCTGCGGACCGAGGCGGGCCGGCGCGAGCGCAATGTCTGGGCGCTGTTCGGGATGGCGCTCATCCTCGGCGTGGCCACCACGCTCTACACCGTCCGGACCGTCGACCTGCCGCTGCGCCGGCTGGTGGGTGCGGCGGAACGGTTCGGCGGCGGCGACCTGCGTCCGGTGACCCTCGGCGAGATGCCCACCGAGCTCGGGCGGCTGGCCGCCGCGATGGACGAGATGGCCGCCCGGCTGCGCGGCGTGGTCGGCATCGTGGTCAAGGAGTCGAACCAGATTTCCGGCAGCGCCAGCGACTTCTCCGCGATGAGCGAGGAACTCGCGGCGAGCAGCGGCGAGATCTCCACGGCCATGGTCAAGATGTCGCACAGCGCCGAGACGCAGGTGCATGGGATGCGGGATGCCGACGAGCTCCTCAGCCGGCTGCGCTCCACCGCGGCGGAGGCCGACGAGGCCTCGATCCGGGTCGTGGCGCTCGGCGACACGATCCGGGACCTCGCCGTGCGGCATCGCACCGACGTGGCGGCCGCCGGCCAGACGCTGCTCGACGTCCGGGCCGTGGTGCAGACCTCCGCCCAGCAGGTCCAGGAGCTGGCACGCAAGTCGGAATCGATCACGGAGTTCATCGACCTCATCAAGCAGATCTCCTCGCAGACCAACCTGCTGGCGCTCAACGCCGCGATCGAGGCGGCCCGGGCCGGTGAGCACGGCCGGGGCTTCGCCGTCGTGGCGGAAGAGGTGCGGCACCTGGCGGATTCCAGCGCGCGCGCCGCGGAGGACGTCACCAAGTCGGTGCAGTTCATCCGGAACCAGGTCCGTGAGGTGTCGAGCACGATGCAGGTGGGCACGGGGAAGGTCAGGGGGATCGAGGCGGTGGCCGGGGCGGCCGCCCGCGCCCTCGACGAGATCGGGGCCGCGGTGCAGGAAGTCCGCACCGCGGCGGCGGCCGTCTCCGCCCAGGCGGCGCTGAACCGGACCATCGTCGACCAGTTGGGCGGCAAGACCGCCGAAGTGGCCGCCTCGGCCACCGAGCACGCCTCGGCCAGCCAGGAAGTCACGGCGGCGGCCGAGGAGCAGAGCGCGTCGACGGAGGAGATGGCCGCCGCCGCTGGCGACCTCCTGCAGGGCGCCACCCGCCTGACCGATGCGATGAACGCCTTCCGCACCTGACCTTGACCCGCCACACACACCACGCGCCCCCCGGCCGGAGCCGGGGGGCGCGTTCTGCTTCAGGAGGGCGCTAGTGCTTCTTCTTCGCGGGCGCCTTCTTGACCGGCGCCTTCTTGACCGGCGCCTTCTTCACGGGCCGGGACGCCGCCTTCGCGGGCTTCGACTTCGGCTTGGCCTTGGCCTTGGGCCGGGTGGCAGCGCCCTTGGCGGCCTTCGGCTTCCCCGATTTCGGCCGGGCGGCAATCCGGTCGAGCTTCTTCTGATGGGCCGCCTCGAGGTCGGCCATCAGGCGGTCGCCCTCCTCTTCCGCGAGGAGACTGCGCCGAGTCGCATACTTGATCAGCTCGTCGGCGTCGGCGATATCAAACTCCGACAATCTGGCGCCGGCACGGATCACATTGACGATGGCGTCGGCCACCGGGCTGCGGAGCACAGTCGCGATCCCCGGGAGGCTCTCAAGCAGGGTGGAAATCTGGGCGCCACCGAGTTCAGACACCACATGGACTCCTTAACAGACGGTGCGGCAGGCGGTTACGATCGCGTAAGACCTTGCCGTGGTGCGTGTTGCAGGCGCCAACGTACCACAGCCGGCGGGCCCAGTCAAGGCAGGCGACGGGAATCGACCGGCGCGAGGCACGGCGCCGCCCCGGGCGGTTTTGCGTCCCTCACGGATGGCCCATAGATTGGAAAGTGGAGCGCAGACTGAGCGCTCCGGAAGGACCGCCCATGGGACGTCGCGGCATCAAGGAATTTCGGGCCCCCGAGGCCCTCGCCCTGGTTGCAGCAGACCGTGACCGGAAGCCCTTGGTTTGTCCGTCCTGCGGGACGGAGTCGATCACCCGGTCCCCGAAGCGCCCCTCTCCCAGCGCCACCCCCGAACTGGCCCGCATCGACCTGCACTGCTCCAAGTGCGGCCGGAGCGCCGCCTACCTCCCCAGCGCCCCGGACCCCTCCCGTTCCCCGGAATCGCCATACCACCCGGACGACTAGGGGGCGACAACCCCGCGGTAGAGCAGGTAGGGCAGCAGCACGTAGAGGAGGAGGTCCCGCACGAGGTAGAACGCCACGAATCCGAGGATCGCGCGCCAGCCGAGTCGCCGTACCTCGGCCCAGGTCCTCGGAAAGCGAAGCCACCGCCTGAGCCGCCCCGAAGGACGGGGGGCGGTCACCTCGGGCGTGCGAAGGTCCGAGCCCACCGGATCGCCGTCACGAAGGGGATGGGCTTCCAGCTGGTGGCATCGTAGCTGTAATAGATGAACATCGGACGTCCCCGCACGTTGGCCCGCGGGAGGAAGCCCCACATCCGGCTGTCGTGCGAATTGTCGCGGCTGTCACCCATCATGAAGTAGCTGTCCGCCGGCACCACGATCGGGCCCCAGTCCTGCAGGTCGGGGAAGTAGGAAGCGGTGTCCCGGTCGACGAGGTACTTCACCTGCCACTGCCGCATGATCATCCGCTGCTCCGGGCCGGCCATCGGCAGGGGAGAGGCGTGCACCACGTACGGCTCATCGAGCCGCTCGCCGTTCCGGATCAGCTGCCCCCCTTCCATCGCCAGGGTGTCCCCCGGCATCCCGACCATCCGCTTGACCACATCGATGGGCTCCTCGACCGAGTCGAAGACCAGGATGTCGTTGCGCTGCGGCTCGCGAAACGCGGGCAGGCGCTTGTGCACCAGCGGGATCTCGGCGCCGTACAGCGCCTTGTTGACGAAGAGGAAGTCGCCGATGAGCAGCGTGTTTTCCATGCTGCCTGACGGGATCCGGAAGGCCTGCACGAGGAAGGTGCGCAGCACGAGCCACACCACCAGCGCCACCGCGATGGACTTGGCCCACTCCCACAGCCAGAGGAGGAAGGAATGCTGAACGGGAGCGGACTTGGTCTCGGCCATGGGGTGCACGATTTCCGGATGAGGAAAGGGACGGGGTAACCTAACCGTCGGTGCGCCGACGGTGAAGCCCCGACGCACGTCGGGGCACCGGCCGTCCATACGAGCGCCGATGCCCCGCAGTTTCCATCGCGGCCACCTGCTGCCGCCGGGCTACGGCACCCAGTCGGCGATGAAGACGTTGGTCTCCCCCGGGGTGCGGGCGTTCCGGTTGGAGGCCCACACCAGCTTCTTGCCGTCCGGGCTGAAGATCGGGAACCCGTCGAAGTCGGGATCGAAGGTGACCTGCTCGAGCCCGGTGCCATCCACGTTGATCAGGAAGAGGTCGAAATTGCGGCCCCTGGGATCCAGGTGATTCGAGGTGAAGATGATCTTCTTGCCGTCGTGCGAGAAGAACGGGGCGAAGTTGGCGCCGCCGATCGCCGTCACCTGACGCGGGTTGCTCCCGTCGGCGTCGGCCACCCAGATCTCGAGGGCGGCCGGCCGGACCAGGCGCTGCTTCAGGAGGCCGAGATAGTCGGCGGAGTCGGCCGCCGTCACCGGATAGGAGGCCCGCCAGACGATCTGCTTGCCGTTCGGCGAGTAGAACGCCCCCCCGTCGTACCCGATGCGGTCGGTGACCCGGCGGACGTCGGAGCCGTCGATGTTCATGCTGTAGAGGTCGATGTCCCCGTCGCGCGTGCTGGTGAAGATGATCCGCTTCCCATCGGGCGACACCGTGGCCTCGGCGTTGTACGCCTTGTCGTCGGTGAGCCTGGTGAGGCCGGTGCCGTCGGCGCGCGCCGCGTAGATCTCGAAGTGCCCGAGGGGCCAGACGTACCCCTTCGACATGTCCGGCCGGACCGGACAGGCCGGATCGAACTCGAAGGTGCTGCTGTAGAGGATGCGCTTGTCGTTGTCATAGAAGTAGCCGCAGGTGGTGCGACCCTTCCCGTTCGAGACCCGCTGCATGCCGGAGCCGTCGATGTTCATGACGTACTCCTGGTCGCAGCCGGCGGTGAGATCCTCCTGCCGCTGGAAGATCAGCTGCTTCCCGGACTTCGAGAAATAGGCCTCGGCGTTGTTGCCGCCGTGCGTCAACTGCTGGACGTTGGTGAGGTGGCCCTCGCCCGGCAGCGCCGGCACGGCCATCGCCGGGGTGGCCACCACTTCCACCGTCCCCTTGCAGGACAGGAGCGGCGCGACGGCGATCAGGAGCGACAACGAGGCGGTACGAATGGGAATCTCCAGGTTTCGGGAGCACCAGAGTACGAAGCCAGCGGGGGGATCGGCAATCCGTAGGATTACGGACGCCCGGCGTCAGCCGGACAGCGCGGCGAGCACCTCGGCCGCGTGGCCGCGCGGTTTGACCTTCGCGAACACGTGCGCAATCTTGCCTCGCGCATCGATGATGTACGTCGTACGCAGCACGCCGAAATACTTCCGCCCGTACATGTTCTTCTCGCCCCAGGCACCGTACGCCTCAGCCACGGCGTGGTCCTCGTCGGCCAGCAGCGTGAACGGAAGTTCATACTTCTTTTTGAATTTCTGGTGACTTGGCACACCGTCCGGCGACACGCCGAGCACGACGGCGCCCGCCGCCTGCACCGCCTGCCAGCTGTCGCGGAACTCGCAGGCCTCGGTGGTGCAGCCGCTGGTGTCATCCTTGGGATAAAAATAGAGCACCACCGGACGGCCCTTGAAGTCCTTGAGGGCGACCGGCGTGCCGCCGTCCGACGGAAGGCGGAACGCCGGCGCCCTGGCGCCGACGGCAAGGGCAGACGACCTGGGCGGCATCAGCCGGCCCCCCGAAGGAACATCGCAGTGCGTGGCATGACCTTGCTGCTCCGTGAATGCGTGGGACGCATCCTACCTGACTCCCGGCCGATCGTCCAGTACGCGGATCACCGTGGCGGACACATCGCCGACCCCGTCCTCGACGGTGAAGATCGTCTCGGGAACGAGGCGCCGACGGCCGTCAATCGGCACCCGCCGGTCCGGCAGGGGCGACGCACGCCACGCCGGCACCCCTGCGGCCACCGCCGCCGGTGACTCGCCGCGGGAGAGCACGGCCGCCATGGCGCGATCGGGGGCGCCCATCGCCGCCTCGAGCGCCCGCATCATCTGCAGGCCGAGCACATGGGGATCGGCGCCGTTGTTCGCCTCGAGCACCGCCAGCTTCCAGCCGTCCCCGAGCCCGACCAGCGGCACCTGGGCCACGATGGGCGCCAGCACACGCTCCGACATCCATTCCGCGAACCCTTCCGCCAGGAAGGGATCGGAGGCGACCACGCGGAGTCCCACGGCGTCCGCCTGCAGGGTGCCGCCCTCGGGCATCGAGAGACGGTGGCGTTCCATCAGCAGGTGCTGCCATTCGTGAATGGCGGTGGCGAGCGCGAAGAGCGGCGGGGCGCCGGGGTCCTCGACGATCGCGTCACCCGGTTCGAGGAACCCCGCCGCCGTGGAGGCCCCCTCCCGCCCGACCGTCGTCAGGAGGGACGGCCCGCCCGCCTGCAGGATGGTGTTGGTCCCGACGCCGGGGTCGAGCTGACGAAGCACACCGAGCACTGCCAGGGCCCCACGGCGCTCCGCCCACTGTTCGGCCGCCCAGTTTTCCGGGATGATGATCCGTCCCACCGCCGCGGCGGGCAGACCGACGCTCGGCACCGCCTCGGGATATCCGAAGAAATGGGGGCGAATGGCGGGGACGGACGGCTCGTCCGGCGCCCACGCCGCGCGGACGAGGGCGGCGGGAGAGACCCGCCGCCCTCCCTGCCCGACCCAGGGCGCGGTCAGCAGGAAGGCGACCGCGGCACCCTGCCACGGCGCCGCCGCCCGGTAGCCGTCCAGCAGGGCCTCGGTCATTTGCGCCGCGCCGCGCCCGCCGCGCGGCAGGCGCTCCCGCGCCGCCTGGAAGGCGGTGCTGTCCTGGTCGCGGAGGACGGCGAGGCGATAGATCGCGAGCGGGATCTCCGCGGTGCCGGCCGGCTGGTCCGCGGGCAGCAGCCTGGCCGCGGCCAGGGCCGGGCGGGCGTCGTCCCAGGTGAGCGTCCGGAACCGCTGGCGGGCGACCGCGAGCGCGGCGTCGTGGAGGTCGGTCACCCAGGTGCCGCGCGGCCGGAACAGCGCGTCAAAGTCCGGCTGGGCGTCGCGCGGGAGTGCGGCGCGCAGGGAGGCGAGCGCGCTGGCCATCGCGGGCAGGAGCGCCTCCCGCCGGCTCAGTCCCAAAGAGGGCAGGAACCCGTAGGCGCGGATGGAATCGGCGGGGATCGGCGCGACGCCCGCCGCTTCGGCAAGCCCGGTGGCGCGAGCCAGAATGCCGGTCGGGCCGGCGGCGGCGGCGACCCACGCCCCCGGGAGGGCCAGTGCGTCCAGGTTGCGGCCGATCTCGAGTTGCGCGGCACGAAACCGGGGCAACGCCGCGTAGAACTCGGCGCCGTCCGGCAGGCGCTGGGCGGTCCAGGACCAGAGCCGCCCCCGCTCGAGCGCCGCCTGCCCGGCGAGGCCGTCGCCCAGCAGCCGTCCGGTGACACGCATCGCCTCCGGCCCATCCACCAGGAACGCGAACTCACCACCCGGTCCGACGCGACCGTCGCGGATGGTGACCGGCGGGTCGTCGCTCGACTGCAGCACGAGGCTGCCGGAGAGGCCCTCGGCCTGGCGATCGAGGCGCAGGTCGGCGCGCAGGATGCCCGAACCGGTGGAGAACCGCACCAGCCAGCGGCCGGTCACCGGCGCCTGGGCGGCGGCGGGGCCGGCCGTCAATCCGGAGAGCGCCAGGACGAGCGCAACGCCCCGGAGGATCGTCCGTCGTGTCGGGATCAGGCGCCCTCGCCGGCGGCCGGCACCGGCGTCTCGGCACCTGGCTTGACCATCACCGGGATGCCGTCCTGGAGCCGCTCCTGGCCGCCGACCACCACGGTGTCGCCGGCGTCGATGCCGCTGCGGACTTCGGCGATGCCGGGTGACCGGATGCCGAGACCGACCTGCCGGCGCGCCGCCTTTCCATCCCGCACCACGTAGACGAAGTTGGCGCCCTGCAGCGGGAGGATGGCCTCCTCCGGCACCACGACCGCGTTGGGACGTACCTCGGCGGCAAGCCGCAGGTCCAGGTACATCCCCGCCTGGAGGGTCCGCTTCGGGTTGGGAACCAGCGCCTTGACCGTGATGGTGCGCCCGGGGAGCTGGACCACGGGGTCCACGAAGTCCACCACCCCGACAAATTCCTGGCCGGGGAGCGCGGCGACCCGGAAGGTCACCTGCTGCCCGCGGCGGAGGCGCTCTGCGTAGCGCTCCGGCACCTGGAAGGCGGCGCGCTCCGGATTGACGGTCTGGAGCGACACCAGCTCGGTGGATGAGGTGACGTAGTCACCGAGGCTCACCATCCGCTGGCCGGTGGCGCCGGCGAAGGGGGCGCGCACGGTGGTGCGCGCGAGCCGGAGTGCCAGCAGGTCGAGCGACGCCTGCGTGCTCCGGGCCGTGGCCTCGGCGCGCTCGAGGTCGGACTGGGAGGACGCCTTCTCCGCCATCAGCTGCCGGGTGCGCGCCAGCGCCTGCGCCGCGAGGTCGCGGTCGGCCTCGGCGCGGGCGACCTGGGCCTTCAATTCGGCGTCGTCCACCTTGAAGAGGGGAGTACCGGCGGCCACCTCGTCGCCCTCGCGGAAGAGGATGCCGACGATCCGGCCGTCCACCTCGGGCCGCAACTGGATCGACTGCACCGCCTCGATTTCGCCGGTGGCCGCGATGGCGTCGACCACGGTGTCGGTCCAGGCGACCGCGACCTCGACCAGCATCGCCGGCGGACCGCCGCCGCCGGGGCCGCCGCGGCCTCCCTGGCCGCCCGGCCCTCCCGCGGCCTGATCACCCTTGGAACAGGCCGCCGCGAAGAGGCCGAGGAGCAGAACAGTCGCGTGTCGGGTCACTGGGAACTCTCACTGGGAAAGAGGCGGCGGCCGAGGATCACTTCGAGCCCGGCCAGCGCCAGCCTGGTGGCGTACCGGGCCTGTACCAGCCCGGCCTCGGCGTCGGCCAGGTCGACCTGGCCGTTGAGGAATTCGATGATGTCAACCGCGCCCGACCGATAGCGGGTTTCCTGCACCCGGTAGTTCTCCTGCGCGACGACGACCGCCTCGGCCGCCAGACCGGCCGATGCCGAGGCGGTCTGGTACGCGCTGTAGCTGCGGGTGACGTCCGCCAGGGCGCCGCGCTGCAGGTCGTCCCGGATGGCCACCGCCACGTCGTTCGCGGCCTTGGCCTGCGCCAGCGCGATTTCCCGGCGACCATCGTTCCAGATCGGGAGGCTCACCGTCAGGGTGCCGGACGACCGCGTGGCGGCCTCCGGCCAGAACTTGTTGTCGTACGCGGCTGAGCTCCCGGTGAGCGTGACCCAGGGGAGATACGCGGCCTTACGGGCGCGGATGGTGGCCGCGGTGGCGCGCGCACGGGCCTCCGCCACCCGGATCTGCGGACCCTGGTCGAGCGCCACCTGCACCGCCTCCTGGAGCGTAATCGGCAGCGCGGGCGCGGGCGTCGTGTCGGTGCCCGCGGCGTCGACCGCGACCGACCGGCCCACCCGGCGCCCGAGTTCGGCGCGCGCCACGTCGAGGCCCGCCGCCTCGCGGAGCAGGTCCACCCGGGCCCGGGTCAGCTCGAGCAGGACCTGGAGCGAGTCGGTCTGCACGGCGGCGCCGGAAAGCACCCGGGCCCGTGAGAGCAGCAGCTGGGTCTCGGCTCGCTCGACGCGGCGCCGGGCCACCTCGAGCAGTTGGCGGCGCGCGAGCACGTCGTAGAAGGTGGCCTCGGTCTCCGCCGCAGCGAGGAACCCCGCCCCCGCCTCGTTGGCCACCGCCCCCTGGAGGTCGGCCGTGGCCCGCTGGTAGTCGGCGACCTTGCGGCCCCCGGTGAAGAGCTCGTACCGGGCATCGAGCCGGGCCGCCACGATCGTCTTCGACAGGCTGTTGGTGCCGAAGTTGAACGACGGGGTCGTCGAGCCGGTGAAGTCGGCGGAGGCGGTGATCGACGGCAGGACGAACACCAGCATCGCCGCCCGGCGCACCCAGGTGGCCTCGGCGACGGTGCCGGCCGCCTGGACGTAGTTGGGATTGAACCGGGTGGCCTCGAGCAATGCCTCGGCGAGGGTGACCCGGGGGATGGCGTCGGCGTTCGGGACGGTGTCGGCGGGCGCACCCTGGAGCACCAGCAGCAGGGGAAGGATCATGCGATCCCCGCGGAGGTCGAGTCGATCGCGGCGTGGCGGGAGCCGAGCCGCTCGCGCATCGTTTCAAAGAGCACGTACACCACCGGCACGAGGTACAGGGTCAGGAAGGTCGAGACGAACATGCCGCCGACGATGACGTAGCCGAGCGGCTGCCGGCTCTCGGAGCCTGCCGAGAGCCCGAGGGCGATGGGCAGCGCGCCGAAGATGGTGGCGAAGGCGGTCATCAGGATCGGCCGGAGCCGCACCCGGCCCGCCTCGAGCGTCGCCTCGAGAAGCGGCTGCCCCTGCTCCCGGAGCTGGTTGGCGTACTCCACCAGCAGGATCGAGTTCTTCGACGCCAGGCCGATGAGCAGGATCATCCCGATCTGGCTGTAGAGGTTGAGCGTGGCGCCGGTCAGGAACAGGGTGCCCAGCGCGCCGGTGACCGCCAGCGGCACGGCGAGCAGCACCGTGAAGGGGTGGATCAGCGACTCGAACTGCGCCGCGAGCACCATGTACACCACCACCAGCGCGAGGAAGAAGGCGAAGTAGAGCGCCGAGCCGCTCTCGGCAAATTCCCGCATTTCGCCGGCAAGGGCGGTGGCGCCCCCCTTGGGAAGCAGTTCGGCCGAGACGGCGTTCAGGCTGTCGAGCGCCTCGCCCATGCTGAAGCCCGGCGCCAGGTTGGCACTGATGGTGAACGACGGCACCCGGTTGTAGTGGAAGAGCCGCTGCGGGCCGACGCCTTCGTCCACCGCGGTCACCGCCGCCAGGTTCACCAGCTGCCCGGCGTTGCCGCGCACGTAGAGTGCACTCATGTCCGAAGGCGTGGCCCGGTCGTCCGGCTTCATCTGGACCACCACGTCGTACAGCTTGTTGCCGCGGGTGAAGGTGCTGACCCGGCGCCCGCCGAGCATCGTCTCGAGCGTCGACCCGACATCCGACACCGACACGCCGAGGTCCTCGGCGCGGTCGCGGTCGTAGCGCACCGTGAGTTCCGGCTTGTTCACCTTGAGGTCGGACTGGACGTTGACCAGCCCGGGGATCCGGCTTGCCCGAGCCAGGAACGCGGGCATCACGGCCGCAAGGGAATCGAAATTCGGGTGCTGGACCACGAACTGCACCGGGCTGCCAAACCCGCCGATCGGCGACGGTGAGAACGCGAAGGCCTGGACGCCGGGAAGTCCGAAGAGCTGCGGCATGATCCCGCCGATCACCTGCTGGGTGCTCTTCACCCGGTCCCGCCAGTCCTTCAGGTTCACGAACACGAAGCCGCCGCTGACGTCCCCGCCCCGGCCGACCACGCTGAAGTAGGTCCTGATCTCCGGCACATCGGCCAGGATCCCCTCCACCTGCTTCTGGTAGCCGTCGGTGTACTGGATGGTGGACCCCTGGGGCGCAGTCACCGCGGCCAGGAAGAAGCCGCGATCCTCCGCCGGGATGAATTCCCGCTTGAGGGCGTTGAAGGTGACCCAGGCGACGACCAGCATCCCCGCGGCTCCCCCGATGATGACCCACCGATGGTGCAGCGCGCGCCCGAGCGTGGCGGCATAGGTGGTCGACATCCAGTCGAGACCCCGCTCCAGCGCCTGGTACACCCGGCCGTGGCTCTTCGGCACCCGAAGCACCTTGGCGCAGAGCATCGGGGTGAGCGTGAGCGCCACGAACCCGGAGATCACCACCGCACCGGCCAGCGCCACGCCGAACTCGTTGAAGAGCCGGCCGGTGGTCCCCTGCAGGAACGCCAGCGGGGCGAACACCGCCACCAGGGACACCGTGGTCGCGATCACGGCGAAGCCGATCTCGCTGGTGCCGCGCATCGCCGCGGTCTCCGGATCTTCGCCGAGCTCCTCCTGGTGCCGGTAGGCGTTTTCCAGCACGATGATCGCGTCGTCCACCACCAGGCCGATGGCCAGGATCAGCGCCAGCAGGGTGAAGGTGTTGATGGAGAAGCCGAGGAAGTACATCACCCCGAACGCCCCGACGATGGACACCGGAATGGCGAGGCCGGGGATGATGGTGGCGCGGAGGTTTCGGAGGAAGAGGAAAATGATCACGACCACCAGGCCGAACGCCAGGAAGAGCGTGTCGATCGTCTCGCTGATGGACCGCTTCACGTAGACCGACTGGTCAAAGCCGGTGCTGAGCCGGACTCCCGGCGGGAGGGCCTGCTCGATGAGGGGCAGCGCCGCCCGGATCGAATCGGCGACCTCCACCATGTTGGCCTTCGACTGGCGGACGATGCCGACCGCGACCGAGGACGTCCCCATGAACCGGAGCATGCTCCGCTCGTCGCGGGGACCAAGCTCCACCCGGGCCAGATCCCGCAGCCGGACCAGCTGACCGCCCTGATTGGTGACCACGAGGTCGCCGAACTCCTGCGGGGTCTTCAACTCCCCGAGCGACCGGACGGTGAACTCGCGGTTGTCCGACTCGATGCGTCCGGCCGGGATTTCCACGTTCCGGCTGCGGATCGCGGACTCCACGTCCTGCACCGTCAGACCGCGCGCCGCCAGCTCCTTCGGGGAGATCCAGATTCGCATCGAAATGCGGCGCTCGCCGAAGATGAGTGAGTTGCCGACGCCGGGGATGGTCTGCAACCGCTCCTTGACCGTGCGGTCGGCGATGTCGGAGAGGTCGAGCAGGGTGTAGTTGGCGCCGGAGAGGGCCAGCCAGTAGAAGGGCTGGGCGTCGGCGTCCTGCTTGGCGATGACCGGCTCGAGCACCTCGCGGGGCAGCCGGCCGCGGACCCGGCTCACCTTGTCCCGCACGTCCTGGGCGGCGCTCTCGACGCTCCGGCCGAGGTTGAACTCCAGCGTGATGTTGCTCGACTGCTCCCCGCTGGTGCTGGTGAGGGTCCGCAGCCCCTCGACGGTGCTGAGCTCCTCCTCGAGGATGTCGGTGACCGCCGACTCCATGACCCGGGGATTGGCGCCGGGGAGGAAGGTGGAGACCGAGATGATCGGCGGGTCGATATCGGGGTATTCGCGGACGCTGAGCCGGGTGTAGCCGATGGCCCCGAAGAGGACGATCGCCAGGCTCATCATCGTGGCGAGCACGGGACGCTTGACGGCGGTATCGGAGAGAAACATGGTCGTTCACGTCCCGGTACAGGCCTGCGGCTCCGGAGTTCCGGCGGTGTCCGGAATCCCAGCCTACGTGGTGAATATGCTGGTACGGCGCGGACTTACCAAAGGTTCCCGCCTTGGCGGCGGGAGTGCGGATAACCGTACGAATGCTGGCGGGAAAGGATTCCGGACGCTGCAGGAGGGGGCGGGAGCCCGCCCAGGATTCAGGCGGCGGTCTTCCGTGCGAGCACCCGGTCGATGACCGGGCCGGCAAAGAGGGCGATCATGGCGTTCACCAGCACCCCGATGAGCGCGGACACGAAGGTGAGCGCCAGCAGGATCATCCCCGCCCCGACGCCGGCCAGCACCATTTCGACAAGGTTGAACATCGCGCACTCCCCGGGGTTATCATCCTTCTGGAACGGCCGTAGCTTATACCGGTCGAGGGCCCCCCGCAACCGGCGGCCCACCATACACTTCCCCCGCCATTTCGAGGTCCCGATGAGACACCTGATTGCTGTTGCTGCGCTGAGCCTGGCGCTGGCGGTCCCCGCCGTGGCCCAGGACCACCAGGCCGATGCCGACAAGGCCGTCCAGGGCGGGGGTACCCTCGCCACCGGCTGGATGGCGCGGACCGACGGCAGCGCCCCGCTGACCAACGTGAAGCTGGTCGAGATGTCCCCGGGCTGGCACATCTGGCTCGGCCCCGCCACGATCTTCTACCAGCCGGCGGACACGGCCAGCGGGAACGCCCACCTGGTCGGGCTGTTCCATGTGACCCCGCCGATCGCCGCCCACCCCGAGTCCTACGGCCTCTTCATGGGCGGCACCGACCTGCAGGGCCCGAATCAGGCCTACACCTATTTCCTGATTCGCGCCGACGGCAAGTTCATGATCAAGCGGCGGATGGGTGACAAGACCGCCACGGTCGTGAACTGGACCGCGAACGCCGCGGTGAACGCCGCGGGCGCTGACGGGACAGCGACGAATGAACTGAGCATCCTCATCAAGGACGGCAGCGTTTCGTTCATGGCCAACGGGAAGGAAGTCCATTCCGCGAAGGCGGCGGACGTGGACACCAGGGGCGTGGTCGGTGCGCGCATCAACCACAACCTCAGTATCCACCTCGAGAAGCTGCAGGTCCACCGGATGTAGCGTTGCGGTCGCGGCGGTCGAGTTCCCCTCGCGCCGCCGCGCCCACCTCCCCTTCGGCCTCCCGCGACACCCTCCCCAGCGCCTGGCGCGCCGCCCGGGTCGGCGACGCCGCCAGCACGTCCACCACCTCGAGCCGCTGACCCAGGGCAAACCCCCGCCGGGAGAGGAACGAACGCTTCCGCAGCGCGATGGCGCTCATGGCCGCCGCTGCCTCCGGCGCCTCGATCTGTCCCAGAGCCCGGAGCATCACACTCCAGGTGGCGGCATCCCGCTCCCCCTCCAGTGCGGTGAGCAGGGGCATCGCCAGCGCACCGACTCCCCGCCGGCCGATGGCGCGCGCGGCATCCTGCCGCGTCTCCGGACTGGCATGCGCCAGGCCCAGCCGCAGCGCCTCGGTGCCGTGGTGGGCCGGGTACCGTGAGAGGGACTCCAGCGCCGCGCCGCGCACGCGCACCTCGGGATGGTCCAGCAGTTCCTTCAAGGCCGGCAGCGCGGCGGGCGCCATCTGCCGGCCGAGCGCCTCCGCCGCGTGCCGCGCCTCGTGCCAGTACGGACTGCGCAGCAGCGGCATGAGCAACGGCACCGCATCGGGCATCCGCGCCAGGGCGTCGAGCAGGAACTGGTGCGGGACCGGCGACTCGGTCTTCCGGATCGCCTCGATCATCAGCTCGGCCGCCTCCGCGCCGCGCCACTGCAGCACCTCCGCCCCCCGCGCCTGCTCTTCCGGCGTGCGGATGGCATGCTCGATGATGCCGCGCAGCAGGGGCCGGCCGAGCACCCGCCGCACCGTGATGGCCACCGTCCGACGCTCCGCCTCCGGGACCCGGCCGGAGAGCCGCACCAGCGCCTGCGCCTCGTGGAGCACGTCGGTCCAGGCCCCGTGGGCGCTGGCCTCGGCGATCGCCGCCGTCAGCGCGGCGATCTCCGCGGCGAAGGCGGACGCGACATGATCCTCCTCCTCCGGAAAATGGTGGCTCCCCATCAGGACGAGCGGGGGGGCCTCCGCGGAGTCGGCGGGACGGGGAGGGCTCCCGTGGAGGTTCGGCACCAGCTGCGTGACCATTTCGTAGGCCAGCGACGGACTTTCGGGAAGGGGTGCCTCGCCCCCCAGCGCGCGGGCCAGGGCCTCGAGGGCGTCGGCACTGGTGCCGGCGGCCACCGTCAGCACCTCGACCTGCCGCCGGAGCAGGTGGGAACGGAGGTTGGCGGTATCGTACTCCCCGGAGCGGAAGAGCCCCGCCTCCACCGACACCGGCGCCTCGGAGACCATGCCCGACGCCTCGGCGAGGAGCGCAGCCGCCTCGCTGGCGGCGGCCGGCCCCGTCCGGTACGCGGCGATCAGCCGCCCGAAGCTCGCGATGAATGCCGGGTCGGTGCTCATCCCGCCTTCACCTCCGTCCAGAGTCGATCGACCAGCTCCGTGGCCGGCCCGAGGTCATGCGCGAACTCGAGCCGCGCCAGGTCCGCCTCCGTCGGGTAGGGCACCGGGTTGGCGAGCAGCGCGTTGGCGGCGGCATTGGGGCAGCCGTACCCGGTGGCCTCGGCGATCCGCGCGCCGACCTCCGGGCGGAGGATGTAGTCGATGAAGCGAAGCCCCTCGAGCACGTTCGGCGCGTTGGCGGGAATGGCCAGGAGGTCATTCCAGATCGCCGATCCCTCCCGCGGCACCAGGTACTCGACCTCGGGCGCTTCCAGCCGTGTGTTCGCCGCCTCGCCGCTCCACATGTGCGCAATCCACACGTCGCCCGCCACCACCTGGCCCTTGACCGGGGCGGAGACGAAGGCGAGGAGGTTGGGTCGGGCGGCAAGCGCGTCATCCCGGGCCTGCTCCAGCAGCGGCGGCGCGGTGGTGTTGATCGAGTGTCCCCGGAAGCGCAGCATCGCGCCGAAGACCTCGCGGGCGTCGTCCATCATCGTCATGCGGCCCGCATGTGTGTCATCCAGAAAGACGCCCCAGGTGTCCGGAGGCTGCGCGACCTTGTCCCTCCGCCACGCGATGCCGGTGGTCCCCCACATGTAGGGGACCGCATGGCCGGGATAGGGGTTGGAATTCGGGAGCTGGAAGATCGGCGCGATGTTGCCGGCGTTGGCGAGGGCGCCGGACGGAATCTCCAGCACCAGCCCGCTCTCCACCAGCGACGGGAGGATGTAGCTCGAGGGGACGATCACGTCATAGCCCTGAGCGCCCGCCAGCAGCTTGGCCGCCAGTTCCTCGTTGCTCTCGTAGGTGTCGACCGTGACCCGGATCCCCGTCTCCCGCTCGAAGTCCGGCACCGTCTCGGGGGCGAGGTAGTTGGACCAGATGTAGAGATTCATCCGCGGGCGCCGGTCGCAGCCGGCCAGCCAGGGTCCGAGCCCCGCCACCGCCCCCGCCGCCGCGGCCGCGCGCACGAACTCCCGCCGCGTGGGTGTGGACGCGAGCGAAGAGGGCACAGGAGGGGTCGGCGGGGCTGGAGGCATCGTCACGGAGACCGGGGGCGAGGGGACGGACCTAAACTATACGCTGGCGGGCGGGTCCGCGAACCTCAGGCACCCCGCTCGCCTCCCACCCGTGCGGCGAGGGCGACCGTCAGGCTGGTGAGGAGCACCAGGACCGCGCTCACGGCGTTGATGGTCGGCTCGATGCCGCGGCGGACCATCGAGTAGACCAGGACCGGCAGGGTGGTGCCGCCCGGCCCCGCCACGAAGAAGGTGATGACGAAGTCGTCGAGCGAGAGGGTGAAGGCGAGGAGGGCGCCCGCCATGATCCCGGGCGCCAGGAGGGGGAGCGTCACCCGCCGGAAGGCGGTGGCCTCGTCGGCACCGAGAATCAGCGCCGCCTCCTCGAGTGAGCGGTCCATCCCGCGAAGGCGTGCCAGCACCACGACGGCCACGAACGGAAGACAGAAGGCGGTGTGCGCCACGATGACGGTCCCGACGCCGAGCGGCACGCGCACGGCGACGAAGAGAATGAGGAGGGAAATGCCGGTGACGATCTCGGGCGTGACGATCGGGAGATAGAGCCCGCCCTCGACCATCCGCTTCCCCCGGAAACCGGAGCGCGCCAGCCCGAGTGCCACCAGCGTCCCGAGGACCGTGGCGAGCACGGTGGCGACGGTAGCCACGGTCAGGCTCAGGCGCAGGGCGCGGAGGATGTCGGGCCGCTCCAGCAGACGGGCGTACCAGTGGAGCGTGAACCCGCTCCAGTCCGCCGAGTAGCGCGAGGCGTTGAAGGAGTAGGCGACCAGCACCAGCACCGGCAGATGGAGCAGGACAAAGACGCCCGTCACCAGCGCGACGAGCCACCCCGGCAGCCGGCGCGTCACGCCTCGCCCTCCGCGTCGCGGACCCGCAGCCAGACCATCAGCCCCGCAAAGACCACCACCATCAGGGCAAACGAGACCGCGGAGCCGAACGGCCAGTTGCGCGCGGGACCGAACTGGTTCTGCACCAGGTTGCCGAGCATCATCGTCTTCGCCCCGCCCAGGAGGTCGGGCGTCAGGAAGGCGCCCAGCGCCGGGATGAAGACGAGGAGGGACCCGGCCGCCACCCCCGGCAGCGACAGCGGCAGCGTCACCCGCCGGAACCGCGACCAGGCGCGCGCCCCGAGCGCCTCGGCGGCGTCGAGGAGGTCGAGGTCGAGCCGTTCCAGCGAGGCGTAGATCGGGAGGATCATGAACGGCAGGTAGCCGTACACCAGCCCCGCGACCACTGCGCCCGGGGTATAGAGCAGGTCGAGCGGTGCGCCAGTCACACCGAGCCCCATCAGGACGCTGTTGATGACACCGCCGGTGCGGAGCAACACGATCATCGCGTAGGTGCGCACGAGGAAGCTGGTCCAGAAGGGGAGGATCACGAGGAAGAGCAGCGCGTTGCGCCAGCGCCCCGCCCGCGCGATGACGTACGCCACCGGATAGCCGAGGAGGAGGCAGAGCCCGGTCGTGGCCAATGCGATCCGGAGCGTCCGGGCCGCCACGGCGAGGTAGATCGGGTCGCTGAAGCGCCGGTAGTGCTCCAGCGTGAACCCCGGGGACACCCCGCCGTAGGTGCCCCGGTGCAGGACGCTGTAGCCAATGAGCACCGCGAGCGGGATGGCGAAAAAGAGCAGCAGCCAGAGCAGGCCGGGACCCAGGAGCGCCCACGCGCCGGCCGCCGGCCGGCGCGCGAAGAAGCCGAGCAGGCGACGTCGGATGCTCACGCCGGCTCCAGCACCTGGCAGTCTTCGGGGCGCCACGCCACCATCACCGCGTCGCCCCGGGTCCATCGGAGCGGGTTGAGGAGCTGGCCCTCGTTCCGGAGCGCGACGCGCACCCGTGCGCCGGCGGCGAGCGTCACCACGACGTGCATCGTCTCGCCGAGATAGATCACGTCGCCCACGGTGCCGGGGAGGGCGTTCTCGCCGGGCGGCACCTCGCCGGGGGCACAGAGATCCAGCCACTCGGGCCGGACCGCGATGCGCACCTCGGTGCCCTCCCGAAGGCCGGGATGGTCGGGGACGAGCAGGTCGCGTCCGTCGGCCTGGAGGATCGGTCGGAGGCCCCCTGCCCCACCGCCCGCCCGCCCGGCCACCCCGCCGAAGAGGTTCGCCTCCCCGATGAACTGCGCCACGAACTCCGTCCGCGGGTTCTCGTAGATCTCGGCCGGCGTGCCCAGCTGGGCCACGCGCGCCGCGCTCATCACCGCGATGCGGTCGGACATCGCCAGCGCCTCTTCCTGGTCGTGGGTGACGTAGATGAACGTCATCCCCAGCTGGCGGTTGAGGGTCTTCAGCTCCAGCTGCATCTCCTTGCGCAGCTTGAGGTCGAGCGCGCCGAGCGGCTCGTCGAGCAGCAGGATCGTCGGTTCGAGCACGAGGGCCCGCGCGAGGGCCACCCGCTGGCGCTGCCCGCCGCTCAGCTGGTGCGGCTTCCGCCGCGCGTAGGTGGCGGGCGCCAGCCGGACGAGGCCGGGCGCGCGCTCCACCCGTCCCGGGATCTCGGTTGGCGGGATGCGATGCTCCTCGAGGCCGAAGGCGACGTTGCGCTCGACCGAGAGGTGGGGAAAGAGGGCGTAGCTCTGGAAGACCATCCCGATGCGCCGCTCGTAGGGGCGGCGGCGGTTCACGACCTCGCCGTCGATGCGCACTTCCCCGCCGTCGTCGTCGGGGGTCTCGAAGCCGGCAAGGAGCCGGAGGGTGGTGGTCTTGCCGCACCCGCTGGGGCCGAGGAGGGAAAAGAACTCGCCGGGCCGCACGGCAAACGACACGGCGTCCACCGCGCGGGCCTCGCCGAAGGACTTGCTGACCTGGCGGAACTCTACGATCGGTGGGAGCTCGGGCACGCCGCCTCGTGGGTCGAAAGGGGACGTGCGAAGATAGCGCGCGGCGAGGCCGCTGGGCAGGGAAGCGGGGGGAGCCGCTATCTTTTCCCCATGCAGCTCCCCCTCCCCCCGATCGGCCTCGAGCGGGCCGCGGCCATCCTCGAGGCGGTCATCCTCGCGGCGCTGGCCGCGCTCTGCCTCCATCTCTACGGCCGGTACCGGAAGCCCTACTTCGCCTGGTTCGCGGCGGCATGGGCATTGTACGTCCTGCGGATGGGCGCCATCCTCAGCTTCCTGACGACGGCGCGGCCCGGCTGGCTGTACTGGCACCAGGTCTTCACCGGGTGGACCGCCCTGGCGCTGCTCTGGGCGGCGCTGGTCTTCGTGCGGCAGCCGCGCTGGCGGCCCGGCTACCTCCTGGTGGCGCTGTTTCCGCCGATCTGGTCCTACATCGCCATCTACCGGCTGGATCACTTCGTCTGGGCGGCGCTGCCGGCGGTGCTCTTCCTTTCGTTCGCCACGATCGCGACCGGCTGGGTCTTCTTCCGGCACTTCGACCGGGTGGGCGGCACCGGGGCCGGGCTCCTCGCGGGGGCGTTCCTGCTCTGGGGCGTCCACCACCTCGACTACCTGCTCCTCCGGGCGCAGGGCGCCTGGAATCCCTGGGGCTACTACCTCGACATCTTCTTCGAGCTGGCGGTGGGGAGCGGCGTGCTGCTCCTGGTGCTCGACGACCTGCGCCGCGGACTCGACGCGCTGGGCGCCCTCTCCGGCGACCTGCAGCGGGCCGGACGGGAAGACCAGGACGTCCTGGCCGCGCTGCTCGAACGACCGCTGGCCCTCCCGGCCGTGAGCGGGACGGCGCTCTACCTGCGGGGCGACGAGGGGATGCGCTGCGCGCGGGGGGCGGGGGCCTGCGCCCACTGGCCGGCGGTGCCGCCTGACGAACTGGCGGGGCGCCTCCAGCAGGCGATGGCGACCGGCCGCCCGCAGCTCGGCTCCTCCGTCGGCCTGCGAGGGCGCACCCACCTCTACGAGGCCGTCCTCCCGGTGTTCCGCGGCCCGGAGGTCTCCGGTGCGCTGGTGCTGACCGGCGATGCCCGTGACCCCTTCGCCGCCCTGGACGAGAGCTTCCTGGTGACGCTCGGGCAGCAGGTCGGCGCCGGGCTCGCGAATGCGGACCTGACGCGCCGGCTGCACGCCCGCACCGTCGAGCTGGCGCGCCTCTCCGCCCGGATGGTGGAGCAGCACGAGGAGGAGCGCCGCCGGCTCAGCCGGGAGCTGCACGACGAGACCGCCCAGGTCTTTTCCGCGGTGAAGATGGAGCTGGGCGTCCTGCGGGACGGCGTGCCGCCGGAAGCCGCCGGGCGCATCGACCATGCGCTGGACCTGGTGGACACCGGCATCCGTGGCATCCGGAGCGTGGTGCACTCGCTGCGTCCCTCCCTGCTGGACGACCTCGGGCTCCTGCCGGCGCTCCGCTCGCTGATCACCGAATTCACCCAGCGAAGCGGGCTCGCCGTGACACTCGATGCCCCGGCGGCACTGGCGCCGCTGTCGAAGGATGCGGAACTGGCGCTCTTCCGCGCGCTGCAGGAGGCGCTGTCGAACGTCGCGCGGCACGCGGAGGCCGGGGCGGTGACGGTCACCCTGCGCCAGGCGGACGGCACCCTGACGCTGGTCGTGCAGGACGACGGGCATGGCCTGCCCGACGGCGTGGCCCCGGACCGCATCGAGCGTCCCGGCCACATGGGCATCACCGGCATGCGGGAACGGATCGCCGCCCTCGGCGGGACCGTGACGGTGGAGACACCCCCGGGCGCCGGCCTGCGACTCCTGGTGCGCCTGCCGCTCGACGGCGCCGGCGCTGACACCACCACCCGAGGACCGACGGCATGAGCGACGAGACGACCCCCATCCGAATCCTGATCGCGGACGACCACGCCATCGTGCGGGAAGGCATCCGGCAGGTCTTCCGCCAGACGCCGGGCTTCGACGTCGTCGCCGAGGCGGCCAGCGGGGATGCGGCGCTGGCCATGGCCCGCACCCACACACCGGACGTCGCCGTCCTCGACATCACGATGCCCGGGATGACAGGCCTGCAGGTCGCCGCCGCGCTGCACGAGGAACTGCCCGGCGTGCGGGTGGTGATCCTGAGCATGCATGACAATCCGGAGTACGTCCTCGAGGCGGTGCGGGCGGGCGCCCACGCCTACCTGCTGAAGGACCTCGCCGCGACCGAACTCCGGGCGGCGGTCTCGGCGGTTCACGCCGGGGAGTCGTACTACAGCCAGAAGATCGCGGCGATGCTGACGACGGCGGTGCGGGGGGAGCTCGAGGAGGCGCAGCGCGGTCAGGCGCTGGACGCCCTCACCGGACGGGAGCGGGACGTGCTGCTCGGCATCGTGCAGGGGGAGACCAACAAGGAGATCGCCGCCCGGTTCGGGATCAGCCACCGGACGGTGGAGACCCACCGCGAGAGCCTGATGCGGAAGCTCAGGATCCGGACGGTGGCGGGGCTGACCAAGTTCGCGATGGAAGCGGGACTCGACGTCGACGCGAGTTAGCCGCAGCGGTGACCGGCAGATGCAAGCGCCCCTCCCCGGACCGTCCGGGGAGGGGCGCACCTGCGAGTGGCCCGGCCTACTTGCCGTTCGCGGCCTTCACCCGGATCTGCCGCGGCTTGGCCTTTTCGGCCTTGGGGATCACGATCGAGAGCACGCCGTTGTCGGTCTGCGCCTCGATCCGGTCGGGATCGACGGTCGACGGCAGCGTGAAGCCGCGGCTGAAGCTGCCATAGGCCCGCTCATAGCGGTGCACCCGCTCGGTCGACTCCTCGGATACCTGCTGCTTCTCCCCGCTGATGGTCAGGACGTTCTGTTCCAGCGAGATCTTGATGTGATCGGGATCCACTCCGGGTACCTCCACCGCGATCCGGACGGCGTCCTTGTCCTCGAACACGTCGACCGCGGGGATCCAGTTGGCGGTGAGGGTTCCGTCGGTCTCCTGGTTGAAGGGCCAGCCACGGAAGAAGGCGTCGTCCAGCATGCGGGCGGGGCGGCGAGTCATGGTCAACATGGTGCACTCCTCCTGGAATTGAATTGGTCTGTGTGCGTCGGACCTCGCGGGGATCCGGACGGGAGGAGGGCATTGCAGCCGGCGTGCCAGCGGGAGCGCGCCATCCTGACACAACCAGCGCGTCCGGGCTGTCAGGGTGACAACCGGCCGGCGACGGGTCGGTCAAAGTGACGGACGGCTAGTCGTCCAGCGCGGCGTCCGCTTCGAGGGCGGGATCGATTCGGGAGGGCAACAGGTAGAGCACCGGCACGCAGGCGAAGAGGACGAGGCCGACCTTCGGGAGGAACACGCCGGCAAGGGTGGCAACGAGATACACCGCCATTCCCATCGAAATGCGCTCGCGGACCAGCTCGGCGACCTCCGGCGTGACGTCGTCGGTGACGAGGCCTGCGTTGACCGCGTGGCCCCAGTGGGCGAAGAGGAAGAGCCCCGCCAGCAGGAGGGTCCCGCCATACACCGCCATCGGCGCCGCCTCCAGCGGAAAGCGCGCCAGGAACGCGGTGGCAAAGGGCACGAAGGCGACGCAGAGCAGGAAGAAGATGTTCGACCAGAGGAGGGCCGGGTCGACGCGCCGGAGGTAGCGGAACTGGTTGTGGTGCCCGACCCAGAGGGTGCCGAGGATCAGGAAGCTGACCGCGAAGCTGGCGACGGCGGGGAGGATGCCCACCAGCGCGTCGAGCATTGCCTCCCCCGTGACGGGGGCGGCGAGGGTGGGGACGGGCACCTGGAGCACCAGGAGCGTCATCGCGATCGCGAAGACGCCGTCGGCGAGCGCTGCGATGCGGCGGGACTCCATCAGGATCTCCTGACGTGAAGAAGTAGGCCCACTAGCGTTCGACGGGCAGCCCGGCCCGCTCCCACGCGGCGATGCCGCCGTCGAGGTTGAGGACGCCGGCCCGGCCCCGCGCCTCGAGCAGGCTGGCGGCGATCAGCGAGCGGCCACCGCTCTGGCAATGCACCACGAGGGGGCCGTCCGCCGGGACCTCGTCGAGCCGGTCGAGCAGGTAGCCCAGGGGGATGTTCTCCACCCCCGGCAGCCGCGCCGCCTTCCACTCCGCCTGGCCCCGGATGTCCAGCACCGCGACCTCGCCCCGCTCCTTCCGCACGGCGAGGTCCTCCGGCCCGATGGCCGCGGTGTGCCCGTACGCCCGCCCCGCGGCGCCCCAGGACGTGATGGCGTCCTCGCCGAACCACCCCGCCGCGCCGTCGAGCCCGATCAGCGCCAGGTCACGCAGCGCCTCGTCCAGCCGCAGCGGCGCCTCGCCGCTCACCAGCAGGTAGAATTGCCGGTCATAGGGCAGCAGCCACCCGGCCCAGGTGGTGAACGACCGGTCGAGGGGGATGTGCACGGTGCCGGGGAGATGCCGCTCGGCGAAGGCGGCGCTCGGGCGCGCGTCCACCACCACGGCCCCCTCCTCCAGCAGCCTCGGCAGGTCGGCCGGGGCGAGCCGCGGCGGCCGCCGGAAGCCGTCGAGGATCGGCGGCCCGTCGCGATTGAGCCGCTTCATCTCGGCGAAATACCTCGGCGGCTCCGGCTGGTCGGCCAGGACCTGCGCCACGAACTCCCCCTCCGTCCCGGCGCCGAAGGCCCAGTTGAAGAGCTTCTCGTAGCCCACCGTGCTCTGGGGCACCGCGCTCAGCCCCTTGCCACACGCGGAGCCGGCGCCGTGCCCGGGCCAGACCTGCAGGTGGTCGGGGAGCGCACGGAACTTCGCGAGACTCCTCCAGAGCGCGCGGGCGGCGCCGTCCGCAGAGCCCGCCACGTTCGCGGCCTTCTCCAGCAGGTCGGGGCGGCCGACGTCGCCCACGAACACGAAGTCCCCGGTGACGATGCCCATCGGGCCGGTGGCCCCCGCGGTGTCGGTCACCATGAAGGCGATGTGCTCGGGGGTGTGCCCCGGGGTATGGAGGACATCGAACCGGATGTTGCCGACCATCAGGTGGTCGCCGTCGTGCAGCCGCACCGCCCCGCCCTGCCTCGCGAAGGCGTACTGCCAGCCGGGGCCGCCTTCGTCGGAGAGATACATCACGGCGCCGGTGACATGCGCCAGTTCCCGGGTGCCGGAGAGGAAGTCGGCGTGGATGTGCGTCTCTGTCACGTGGGTGATCCGGAGCCCCTCGTCGTCGGCTGCGCGGATGTACTGCGCGACGTCGCGATTCGGGTCGATCACCATCGCCTCGCCCGTGGCAGCGCAGCCGATCAGGTAGCTGGTCTGGGCGAGGGTGTCGTCGTAGAAACGCTGGAAGAACATGGTCGGCAGATCCGAAGAAAGGTTCAGGCAGGTCCGGGCAGGCCCCGCAGGAGAATGGCGGCGCCGGCCGCGACGAGCAAGAGTGGGACGCGCTTCCGCAGACCGCCGGCCAGGCGCCCCGGGAGTGGCGCGGTCGGGTGAATTTTCTTATATTACCAGATAGTTGTGTAGCGATCAACCAGGAGGCACCCGACCGTGGAACTCAGCGACTCCAACGCCTCGGCCATCGCCGAGCGATTCAAGGCCCTCGGCGAACCGATGCGGCTCCGGCTCCTGCAGGCGCTGCGCGCCGGCGAATGCTCGGTGGGCGACCTCGCGGAGCGGACCGGCGGGGGGCAGGCCAACGTGTCGAAGCACCTGCAGGTGCTGCTGCAGCAGGGGTATGTGGACCGGCGGAAGGAAGGGACCACCAGCTGGTACCGGATCACCGACCCGCAGGTGTTCACGATGTGCGAGCTGGTGTGCGGCGGGCTGGAGGAGGAGCTGGACCGCAAGCGGAAGCTCCTCCGCCGCCGCAAGCCGTAGTCCTCAGCCCTGCCTGGGCTCGCACCCGAAGAGGCCGATGCGGCCGAAGATCCGCTCCGGCAGGCAGAAGTCGGTGAAGCTCGACTGCACGAGGTTTACCCCCACGAACGCGGTGAAGAGGAACCAGGCGGGGTGCACCCAGTACCCCAGCGCCGCGGAGAGCACCACGAAGAACCCGGCCATCCGCCGGATGACGGCATCATCACACATTGTCTCGCTCCAGTCCTAGCAGAATGAATCGACGGGCATGACGGCCACGTGCAGCCGCTCGCCCTGGGGAAGTTCCAGCTTCCTGCAACAGGCGGCGGCTTCCTTCGCCAGCGCGTCCTCCACCACCGCAAAGCAGACCGACACCTCGCCGGGCCAGGCCCGGGTGCCCTCCCGGGGTCCGGTGAGGCCGTGGCCCCGCCCTCCCTCGAAGCAGGTGTGCCCCTGCACCCCGGCGGCGTCCAGGAGGGCGGTGACGCGGGCCGGGTCGGCGCCGCTGTAGGTCAGGATCAGCATTTTCATCAGGTGGCTCCCTCGCGGCGCCGCAGTTCCCAGTAGAGCAGCGGCACCACGACCATGGTGAGGAGAGTGGCGACGATGGCGCCGCTCATCAGCGCCACCGCGAGGCCCTGGAAGATCGGGTCGAGCACCATCACCAGCCCGCCGATGACCACGGCGGCAGCGGTCAGCGCGATGGGCCGGAAGCGCACGGCGCCCGCCTCCAGCACCGCCTCCCGCAGCGGCCGACCCCGTTCCTCCGCCAGCTGGATGAAGTCCACCAGCAGGATCGAGTTTCGGACGATGATCCCCGCCAGGGCGATCATCCCGATCATCGAGGTGGCGGTGAAGAAGGCGCCGGTGAGGGCGTGGCCCGGGAGGATGCCGATCAGCGTGAGCGGGATCGGCGCCATGATCACCAGCGGGATCTTGAAGGACTGGAACCACCCCACCACCAGCACGTAGATCAGCACCAGCACCGCCGCGAAGGCGAGGCCCAGGTCGCGGAAGACCTCGATGGTCACCTGCCACTCGCCATCCCACTTGAGCGCCGTCTCGTCGAGCCGGTCGGGCGCCACCGCGTTGTACCGGGCGATCGCAGCGCCGTCCACCCGCACCGTGTCGAGCGCCTGATTCATCGCCAGGATCGCGTAGACCGGCGACTCGACGCTCCCGGCCACGTCGCCGGTCACGTAGATGACCGGCCGCAGGTTCTTCCGCATCCGGAGCGGCGAGCGGGTGGTCGACTCCACCGTGACGAAGCGTCCCAGCGGCGTCGGGCCGCGCGGCGTGGCCACCGGCACCGCCAGCAGCGCCTCGACGCTGCTCCGGTTCGACAGCCCGAGCCGGGGCACGATCGCTACCCCCTCCCGCGCCGTCGGCACGCTGGCCAGGCCGGCCTCGGCGCCGGAGAGCGCCATCGTCAGCACCTGCGCCACCTGTTCCACCGTCACCCCCGCCTCCGCGGCGCGCACCCGGTCGACGTGGAACGACCGCTTGGCCTGCGGCGCCTCCACGGTCCAGTCCACGTCCACGACGCCGGCGGTGTGCTCCATCACTTCCTTCACCCGGACGGCGGCGGCGAGCCGGGTGCTGTCGTCGGCGGCGTAGACCTCCGCCACCAGCGTCGAGAGGACCGGCGGGCCGGGCGGGATCTCGGCGATCTTGGCGTTGGCGCCGAAGCTGCGGGCGATGGAGTCCACCGCGGGCCGCACCGCCACGGCGATGGCGTGGCTCTGCCGGCTCCGCTCCCCCTTGGACAGCAGGTTCACCTGCACGTCGGCCACGTTGGCGCCCCGGCGCATGAAGTAGTGCCGGACCAGGCCGTTGAAGTTGAACGGCGCCGAGGTGCCGGCGTAGGTCTCGGTGCTGACGACCTCGGGCACCGTCCGGAGATAGGCGGCCACCGCCCCCGCCGCGGCGTTCGACGTCTCGAGGGTGGCGCCCTCGGGCAGGTCGAGCACCACCTGGAACTCCGACTTGTTGTCGAAGGGCAGCATCTTCACTTCCACCAGCTTGACCGCCAGCAGGCCCATCGAGAGCAGCAGGAGCCCGACCACGCCGCCGTAGAAGGCGAGGCGGCGCTTCGGCAGGTCCATCAGCGGGGTCATGACGCCGGTGT
>JAHECL010000173.1 GCA_024641745.1 Gemmatimonadota bacterium
GGCGGCGGGCGCCGGCGCCTCGGCGTCACCGCCGCAGGCGGCGAGGGCGAGCGCCAGGCAAAGGCGGATCCCGATGCGATCAGGTGCCACTGGTCGCTCCTTCCGGCTCGGCGGACTTCACGAAGGTCCGGATCTGGAACTTGGCCTCGAGCATCGCGCCCGACGTGTCGCCCAGCACCTTGGCGGAGGCGGCGGCGGCGGGGATCATGGTGACGCCCTGCGGCACGATGATGCGGGGGAGCGAGGCGATGTCGGCCAGGAACTCGCCGATTTCGTCGTAGTGCCCCAGCACCGACATGTTGTAGGTGAAGGTGTTGAACGGCACCGGGCCGGCCTGTTCGGGGAGCGGCACCACCTGCGCCAGGTTCACCCCGCGAATCTTGGCGCGGGTGGAAATGGCGTCGAGCAGGTTCGGCACCTCATTGCGTTCCGGCACCATCTGCCGCAGGAGCGCGAGGCTCGCGCGGTGGCTGTCGAGTTCCTTGCGCAGGTCCTCGGCCGTGCCCTTGGCGAGCTCCCGCTTGGCGCTGTCCGTCTGGGCCTGAACCGCCGAGAGGGTGTCCTGGAGCGCGACGACGTGGGCCTTCCGGGCCTGCAGGCCGTCGAGACCAAGCAACTCGATGCCGTCCCCGCTGTAGGCCATGTACCCGACGGCGGCGGCCAGCAGGATCGTCAGGATCGGGACCTTGTTGGAGTCGTTCAAGAGAGCCATGGCGCGATTACCTCACCGACTGGCTGAGGGGCACGGTCCGGATGTAGGCGGAATCCGCCTTGCGGAACGCGGCCCGGATCGAAAAGGCCGTCACGGGACGGTCATCCTGCACGACCGTCTGCGCCGAGATCGGCTCGACATCGGAAATCCAGGGCGAGGCCTCGAGCTGGCGCAGGAAACGGGTGAAGGCCTGCACGTCGACGGTGCGTCCGTTGATCTGGATCCGCATGGCCGGCGGGGCGCTGTCGACCGCCATCGTGTCGCCGGGGGCGCCGGCCGCGACCATCGTCGGCACGGGAGTCGCCGCGCCAAGGTCCACCAGCCAGGTGTACGGCGGGAGGGCGCGCGTCACCTCGTCCATCACGTGGGGCCAGACATACCGCTCGCCGTCCACCTGCTGCAGCACGCGGATCTGCGCCACGAGGGAATCGCGGATCAGCTCCACCTTGCGCTTCTGGGCCACGAAGTTCTTGAACCGCTGGTTTTCCTGGCGCGCCTGCTCCAGCTGGGGCTCGAGCGCCCCGAGTTCGCGGGCGGTCGTGACCCAGGTGAAGCCGAGCCAGGCCACCACGAGGAGCACCACGGCGGCCGCCACCAGCGGCAACGGGTCCCGCATCCGTTCGCGGAGTCCGGCGAAGTGCGCGCCCATCCCCGCGAAGGGGGATCCGCCGCGCGCACGTTTCTGGCCGGGACGAAGATTGATTTCAATCATGAGGCGTCGGTCCGGGTCTCGGGGCTCACGCCGCTGTCCTGAGGGCCAGGCCCACGGGCAGCATCAGCAACGGGGCGACTTCATCCAGCGACATCGTGTCGAACACACCCTCCGCCACCTGCAGGCGCTCGAGGGGGTTGGCCGTCTGTACCGGCAGCCGGAGCCGATCCGCCAGGATCCGGTTGAGACCGGGAATCCGCGAGCCGCCGCCGGAAGTGAAGATCCGGGAGAGCCCGGTGGACGACCGGCTGGATGACTGCAGGAACGCCGCCGCGCGCTCGATCCCCACCGCCAGTTCCTCGCCACGCGAGGCCAGCAGGGGCTCCAGCGCCTCGCTCCGCTCGAAGCTGCGAAGCAGCGCATCGGCCTCGTCGGCCGACATGTTCCGCTCCCGCTGCAGGTCCTCGCGGAACCGGCGGGTGCCCATCATGATGTCCCGGGTGAGGACCGGGACGCCGTCATCGAGGATGTTCACGTTCGTGGTCTCGTGGCCGATGTTGATCAGGCCCACCACGCCGCGCATCGCGTCGGGATAGTTCAGTTCGAAGGCGTTGTGCAGGGCGAAGGCGTCGACATCGATGATGCCTGCCTCGAGCCCCACGTCGGAAAGGAGGGTCTGCTTGGTCTCGACCAGCTCGCGCTTGGCTGCCACCAGCAGGACCGCCATCTGCAGGCCGTCGCCCTCCGGATCGAGGATCTGGAAGTCGAGTTCCACGTTGTCCATGTCGAAGGGGACGTGCTGCTCAGCCTCCCAGCGGATCTGCTCGCGGGCCTCGCTCTCCTTCATCCGGTCCATCGAGATCTTCTTGATGATCACGTCGCGACCGCCGACCGCCGTCACGACCCGCTTCGCCTTGATCCCCGCGGTGGACAGGAGGCCGCTGACCGCATCGGCGACGATCCCGGGGTCCATGACCTCGCCCTCGACGATGGCGCCGTCGACCACGGAGGTGAAGGCCACCTTCGTGAGCACGGGCTCACCCGAGCCGTGGTCAATGACGACGAGCTTGATGAGCCCGCTGCCAATGTCCAGGGCGACCGTGGTCCGTTTCCGACCGAAAAGAGCCATAGTTGCCTGATGCCGTGAGAAGGGAGTTAGGTAGGCTACGCTACCATCCGACCCGAAGTTTGTCAAGCTAGTAACATGCTTGAGGTCATACCGAACAAGCTGTTGCTCGATGCGAAGTTAGGCGATTGGTCACTCACGGAAAGCAGACCGTCGGACCGCCCCTTCCTCCTGCACCGCCCCTCGCCCATACCGCTCAAATATCGCTATGGAAAGGAGTTGCCCACGCCCCTTTCGGGCAACCGATGTGCCAAAAGATCTACAGCGTCATTAACACGTTACGCGACAGTGGCTTACGTGGTCGCATAAGGGCCACTCGCCCCCCAGGTTCCGGGAGAGTGCAATCGCTTTCGCAAGGAAAGTGGTGGGATGCGGGAGCGGGGTTTGGGAGAGTGGAGTACGGGGTGGCCGGAACAGAGCGCCCCCTCTCCCGGAGGGAGAGGGGGCGGGGGCTGAGGAGTCCGGTGGCCCCGGAGCGGGAGCTCCGCCGTGCGCTACGGAACCAGCGAGAAGTCCACCCCGGTCACGTCCTCCGACGGCCCGACGACGACCGAGTCCAGCACGCCGTCCTGGAAGCCGGCCGCGCGCGCCAGCACCGTGTAGGTGCCGGGGGCGAGGAACCAGATGGTGTAGGCGCCCGTGAGGGTGTCCGCCGCGGTAGTGGCCACGGTGTCCGTGCCCCGGATCGCATACAGCCCTGCCCGACTCGTATCCGGCAATACCGTCCCGGAGATGGAGCCGGCGACGTTCATCACCGTGGCGTGGAGGACCGGCTTGAACGACGCCGACTTCGGCCCGCCCGGGGGCCCCTGGAAGACGAAGCTGCGGGAGACGTCGAAATCCACCACCAGGACCGTCTCGCCGGGAACGACCGCGACGTCGCCGAGATTCACCTTGAGGCCCGACGTCGACCCGCTGGGCACCTTGAGCGATGCCGAGCTGCTGCCGCTGGCAAAGGTGACCGGGTCCTTGAGCGTGACCCGCGCGGAATCCACGAGGAGCCGGAGCTGGTGATAGGTGCCGACCGGGATCTCGGCGGAGCCGAGCGCGGCGGTGACCCCGCCCTGCAGGTCGAGCAGGTCGTACGAGGCGGTGTCGGTGCTGATGACCTCGGGGCCGTTGTCCCCGACGATCGAGACGCCGGACACCCAGATAATAGCACTCTCGATTTCTTCTCCGGGGGCGTCGGACAGGCGGATAACGACGGTCCCGGTGCTGGAATTGGTGGCAATG
>JAHECL010000066.1 GCA_024641745.1 Gemmatimonadota bacterium
ATGTCCACCACCACATCCTTCATCACCGCGAGGTTGACCGGGTCGAGCCCGCTGAACGGCTCGTCGAGGATGACGAGCTCGGGGTCGTGCAGCAGCGTGCTGATGAACTGGACCTTCTGCTGCATCCCCTTGGAGAGCTCCTGCACCTTGCGGCGACCCCAGTCCCCCAGGCCGAGCCGGTCCAGCCACCGGAGGGCCCGCACCCGCGCGTCGTACCGGCGCAGTCCCTTGGTCTCGCCGAGGAAGACCAGCTGCTCCAGCACCTCCATCCGGGGGTAGAGCCCCCGCTCCTCCGGCAGGAAGCCGATCCGGGCGCTGAGATGCCGGCCGGTGCCGAGGCCGCCGAAGAGGGTGATCCGCCCCTCGTCGGGCTCCAGGATGTGCATGATCATCCGGATGGTGGTGGACTTGCCGGCGCCGTTGGGGCCGAGCAGCCCGTAGACCCCTCCCGCCGGCACCTGCAGGGAGAGGGCATGCACCGCGGTGTGGCCGGCAAACCGCTTGGTGACCCGTTCCACGGCAATGACGGTGTCGGACATCACGGGCCGATCGGCTGGGGGGCGGACAGGGGACGGATTGAGGAAGGAATAAGAGAAGGTCGGCGGCGGATGGCAAGCAGGAGGGGGCGCGGGTCTGGCCCGCGCCCCCTCTGGCATCCGGAAAACCGGTTTTGTATGTTCGGCCCATGCCCTACACGATCACGATCGACCGGAGCCTCTGTGCGGGCTACGGAGACTGCGTCGGGCTGGCGCCGGACGTCTTTCATCAGGACGGGGATCATATCTCCGTCGTGATCGACCCCGAGGGGGCGGCCGACGAGGCGATCCTCGACGCCGCCCGCGCCTGCCCCGTGGACGCGATCACCCTGGTGGACGAACACGGCGACCAGGACTGGCCGTAGCTACCCCGCCGCCTCCGCCAGCTGCCGCATCCCCCGCACCTCTCCCTCGGGGATGATCACGTTCTTCGCCGTCGCCCGCACCCCGAATTTCAGGGTCTTCTGCAGGTACTCCTCGCGGGTCCCCGGCGTCACGCCGTCCTCGTAGGCGCCGGCGTCGTGGAGCAGCACCCCCTTCGGCGTCACCGAATCAAACCGGCCGACCCAGAGGGCGCGCTCCGTCTCGAGGACGACCGTGATCCCGTGGAGCTCGTGATGCCCGGGGTGGAAGACGTGCCCGCTCACGCGCCGACGGAGTGGCTGCAGTGGGTGTCGAACGCCTTCGTCAGGTCGGCGGCGATGGTCTGCGGGCTCCGCCCCTCGATCTGGTGGCGGTGGACGAAGTGGACCACCTCGCCGTCCCGCAGCAGCGCCATCGAGGGCGAGCTGGGCTGGTACTCCCCGAAATAGCTCCGGGCCCGGGCCACGGCATCGAGATCCTGCCCGGCAAAGACGGTGACCGTCCGCTCGGGGAGGACGCCGTGCCGCAGCGCCATCTGGACCGCCGGCCGGGCGTTGCCGGCGGCGCATCCGCACACCGAGTTCACGAACACCAGCGTGGTGCCGGTGCTGCTGCCGAGGGCGGCGTCCACGTCGGCGACGGTGCGCAGCTCGGTGGCCCCCATCTGCGTCATCTCCGCCCGCATCGGGGCAACCAGCGATTCAGGGTACGGCATGGGTGGTCTCTCTCCAGGGTTCAGTGAACGGGCCCGCGCGGGCCCGTGGATCATTCCGTCGTGATCGGCTCGGCCGGCGCCCCGGCCAGCGCCGCCTTCAGCGTGTGCCACGCCAGGCTGGCGCACTTCACCCGCACCGGGTATTCCGACACCCCCGCCAGCGCCTGCAGCTTGCCGAGCGCCTTCCGTTCGGCGGCGCCCTCGAGCTTGCCGGTGACCAGCTTCTGGAACTCGTCGGCCAGCGCCATGGCGTCGGCCCGTGACTTCCCCTTCACCGCCGCCGTCATCAGGGAGGCGGACGCCTTCGAGATGGCGCAGCCGTTGCCGAGGAAGGCCACATCCTTGACGGTGTCGTCCTCGACATCCACCCAGACCGTCAGCCGGTCGCCGCAGAGCGGGTTGTGGCCGTCGGCGTGGCTTGCCGGCGGCGGCAGCTCGTGGAAATTCCTCGGCGTCTTGTTGTGGTCGAGGATGACGCTCTGGTACAGCTCGTTCAGGTCGCGGCTCACGCAAAGACCTCCCGCGCGCGGTGCAGGCCGCGCACCAGGGCGTCGATCTCGTCGAAGGTGTTGTAGAAGGCGAACGACGCCCGCGCCGTCGCGTGCACCCCGAACCGGTCCATGACCGGCTGGGCGCAGTGGTGACCGGCGCGGATGGCGACCCCGTCGGCGTCGAGGATGGTGCCGAGGTCGTGGGGATGCACCCCGGCGAGGGTGAAGGAGAGCACGCCCGCCTTCTGGCGGGCGGTGCCCACCAGCCGCACCCCCGGCACCGCGGACACCAGCGCGGTGGCGCGCTCCAGCAGGGCATGCTCCCAGGCGCCGATGGCGTCGAACCCGATGCCGCGCAGGTACCGGATCGCCGCCCCCAGCCCGATCACCTCGGCGATGGCCGGCGTGCCGGCCTCGAACTTGGCGGGCAGCGGCGCGAAGGTCGTCCCGGTAAAGCTCACGGTGTGGATCATGTCGCCGCCGCCCTGCCAGGGCGGCATCGCGTCGAGCAGCTCGGTCCGGCCCCAGAGGAGCCCGACGCCGGTCGGCCCGAACATCTTGTGGCCGGAGCAGGCGTAGAAGTCGCAGCCCAGCGCCTGCACGTCCACCGCAGTGTGCGGGGCGGCCTGCGCCCCGTCCACCACCACGACCGCCCCCGCCTCGTGCGCCAGCCGGGTCATCTCCGCCACCGGATTGATGGTGCCGAGGGCGTTCGAGATGTGCACCACGCCGACGATCTTCGTGCGCGGGCCCAGGAGCGACCGGTAGGCGTCGAGATCCACCTCGCCGGCGTCCGTGATGGGAATGGCGCGCACGACGGCACCGGTCTGCCCGGCGACGATCTGCCAGGGCACGATGTTGCTGTGGTGCTCCATGGTGGTCAGGAGGATCTCGTCGCCCGGCCGCAGGGTGGTCCGCCCGTAGCTCTGGGCCACCAGGTTGATCCCCTCGGTGGTGCCGCGGACGAAGATCACCTCGTGCCCGGCCGGCGCATTCAGGAAGGCGCGGGCGTCCTCACGCACCGCGTCGTACGCCAGCGTCGCCTGCTCGCTCAGGGTGTGCACCCCGCGGTGCACGTTGGCGTTCTGCTCCGCCATCGACCGGCGCACCGCCTCGATCACCGCCAGCGGACGTTGCCCGGTGGCCGCATTGTCCAGGTAGACCAGCGGCTTGCCGTTGACCCGGGTGGACAGGATCGGGAAGTCGCGGCGCACGGCCTCGACATCCAGCGGGGCCGCGGGGCGGCGGGGCGGCGAGGCGCTGGCGGCGAGGGCCATGCTCAGGCCGACTCCCGCCCCGCGGCGGCACGGCCCCGCCGCCCCGCCTTCGCCAGCCAGGCCCGCATCAGGTCCTCGAGATGATCCACCACCGGCCGGCTCCGGATCTCCTCGAGCACGTCCGCGGCGAAGGCGTAGGTGAGGAGCGTCCGCGCCTCGTCCTCCGGGATGCCGCGGCTCCGGAGGTAGAAGAGCGGCACCGCGTCGAGGCTGCCGACAGTGGCCCCATGGGTGCACTTCACGTCGTCGGCGAAGATTTCGAGTTGCGGCTTGGTGTCCACCTTCGCGGTCTCGGACAGCAGCAGGTTCTTGTTGGTCTGCTTGCCGTCGGTCTTCTGCGCTTCCGGGTGGACGTACACCTTGCCGTTGAAGACGCCGTGACTGTGCCCGTCGAGGATGCCCTTGTAGACCTCCCAGCTGGTGCAGTCGGGGGCGGCGTGCTCGATCCGGGTCTGGTGGTCCACCTGCTGCCGCCCCTCGCCGAGATAGAGCCCGTAGAGGGTGGCGTGGGCGCCGGGACCGGCAAGGGTGGTGTAGATGTTGGTGCGCGAGATGGCGGCGCCTTCGGCGAACGAGAAGGAGTTGAGGTAGCTGTCCCGTTCCTGCCGCGCATCGAAGGTGGCGAGATGGAAGGCCTCGGCCCCCTCCCGCTGCACCTTGCAGTGGTCGAACCGGGCGCCCTCTCCGAGGCTCGCCTCGGTCACGGTGTTGGTCAGGGCGACCCCGTCGGCCAGCGAGAGGTAGCTCTCGACCACCGAGGCCACGGCGTTCGCGCCGAGCACCACGACGTTGCGCGGGAGGGTGGTGCCGAGCACCGCGTTGGCGTCGGAGACGAAGAGCACGTGGATCGGGGTGTCCACCACGGCGCCCGCAGGCAGGACGATGGCGTACCCGTCGGTGAACCCGGCGGCGTTCTGGGCGACCAGCGCGGCGCTGGCCGGCTGGACCGCCAGCTGGCCGAGGGTCTCCTCCACCAGTTCAGGGGCGTCGGCGAGCAGGTCGGCCAGCGGCTCGACGCGGGCGGCCGCGGGCAGCCCGGTCAGGCGCGAGAGCTCGGCCTGGAACCGTCCGTTGGCAAACACCAGCCGGGGCCATTCCGCATGCCCGAAGAGGTAGGGCGTCAGGTCGGCCTCGGTGAGCGGACCGGCGGCGCGCGCCGCGCCCAGGTTGGCCTTGGCGACCGGGGCCAGGTCGGTGAAGCGCCAGTCCTCGTCCCGCGTGGTGGGGAAGCGGAGCGCCTCGAAGCGCGCCGCGCCCTCCCGGCGGAGTGCGGCGAGCCAGCCGGGCTCGGTGGCGCGTGGGGCGGTGGCGGTCACGCCACGGCTCCCGCGGCGTCGGTCAGCCACTCGTAGCCCCGCTCCTCGAGCTCGAGCGCCAGTTCCTTGCCGCCCGACCGCACGATCCGGCCGCCGGCCAGCACGTGCACCCGGTCGGGGACGATGTGGTTGAGCAGTCGCTGGTAGTGCGTCACCAGGAGGGTGGCGCTGTCCGGGCGGCGGAGGGCGTTGACGCCGTTGGCGACGATCTTGAGCGCGTCGATGTCGAGGCCCGAGTCGGTCTCGTCGAGGATGGCCAGCGACGGCTCCAGCACCGCCATCTGCAGGATCTCGTTCCGCTTCTTCTCGCCGCCGGAGAAGCCGGCGTTGACGGCGCGGCTCATGATCTCCGGGCCCCACTCGACCAGCTTGAGCTTCTCCTCCAGCAGGTCGAGGAAGTCCATCGGATCCAGCTCCTCGAGGCCCTGCGCGGTGCGCTTGGCGTTGTAGGCGGCACGGAGGAAGTAGGCGTTGGTGACGCCCGGGATCTCCACCGGATACTGGAAGGCGAGGAAGACGCCGGCCTGGGCCCGCGCCTCCGGCTCCATGTCGAGGAGGTCCTGTCCCTTGTACGTCACCGAGCCGCCCGTGACCTCGTACGAGGGGTGGCCGGCCAGCACCTGGGCCAGCGTGCTCTTGCCGCTGCCGTTCGGCCCCATGATGGCGTGCACCTCGCCGGCGTTGACGGTGAGGGTGATGCCGCGGAGGATCTCGGTGCCGCCGGCGGTGGCGGTCAGGTTCTTGATGTCAAGCACGTGCTGTTCTCCCCATGGGCGCCCGCCGCGCGGGCGCCGGTGACTTAGCCGACGCTGCCTTCGAGGCTGATGCCGAGGAGCTTCTGCGCCTCGACCGCGAATTCCATCGGCAGGTTCTGGAAGACGTCCTTGCAGAACCCGTTGACGATCATCGAGATGGCGTCCTCGGTGTCGAGGCCGCGCTGCTTGCAGTAGAAGATCTGGTCCTCGCCGATCTTCGACGTGGACGCCTCGTGCTCCACCGACGCGCTCGGGTGCTGGACGTCGATGTACGGGAAGGTGTGGGCGCCGCAGGCGTTCCCGATGAGCATCGAGTCGCACTGGGTGTAGTTGCGGGCGCCGACCGCCTTCGGGAGCATCTTCACGAGGCCGCGGTAGCTGTTCTGCCCCCGGCCGGCGGAGATGCCCTTGCTGATGATGGTGCTCTTCGTGTTCCGGCCGACGTGGATCATCTTGGTGCCGGTGTCGGCCTGCTGGCGGTTGTTGACCACGGCCACCGAGTAGAACTCGCCGATCGAGTCGTCGCCCTGCAGGATGACGCTGGGGTACTTCCAGGTGATGGACGAGCCGGTTTCCACCTGGGTCCAGGTGATCCGCGACCGGGCGCCGGCGCACTTGCCGCGCTTGGTCACGAAGTTGTAGATCCCGCCCTTCCCCTCGCTGTCTCCCGCGTACCAGTTCTGCACCGTGCTGTACTTGATGGTGGCGCCCTCGAGCGCCACCAGCTCCACCACCGCGGCGTGCAGCTGGTTGGTGTCGCGCTTCGGCGCGGTGCACCCCTCGAGGTAGCTCACGGTGGCGCCCGCTTCGGCCACGATCAGCGTCCGCTCGAACTGCCCCGTGTCGGCGGCGTTGATCCGGAAGTAGGTGGACAGCTCCATCGGGCAGGTGACGCCCTTGGGGATGTACACGAACGACCCGTCGGTGAAGACGGCGGCGTTCAGCGCGGCGAAGAAGTTGTCGCCCGCCGGCACGACGCTGCCGAGGTACTTCTTCACCAGCTCCGGGTGGTCCTTGACCGCGTCGGAGAAGGAACAGAAGATGACGCCGCTCTCCGCCAGCTTCTCCCGGAAGGTGGTCGCCACCGAGACGCTGTCGAAGATGGCGTCCACCGCCACCCCCGAGAGCCGCTTCTGCTCGGAGAGCGAGATGCCGAGCTTCTCGTAGGTGGCGAGGAGTTCCGGGTCGACCTCATCGAGCGAGCCGAGCGGCTTGACCTGCTTCGGCGCGGAGTAGTAGATGATGTCCTGGTAGTCGATAGGCGGATACTGCACGTTCGGCCAGTGCGGTTCCGTCATGGCCAGCCAGCGCCGGTAGGCGGCGAGCCGCCACTCGAGCAGGAAGGCCGGCTCCTGCTTCTTGGCGGAGATCAGGCGGATGGTGTCTTCGTTCAGCCCGCGCGGAACGGTGTCGGCCTCGATGTCCGTCACGAAGCCGTACTTGTAGTCCTGCTGAACGTAGGATTCGACAGGCGAGGTCATGCGTTGACTCCCTGGACCCGGTCCGGGTCCCCAGACGGCCGGCGGCTCCCGATGGACACCGGCGGCGTGAACTGCACTTGGTATTCGCAGGCGGTACAGCCGTCGAGCACGTGGGCCTGCAGGTCCACCGACGCACCCAGCGCCGCGCTCAGGAACCGCTCTTCGGCGGCACAGATCTCGGGAAACCGCTCGGCCACGGCGCGGATGGCGCAGTTGTGCTCGGTGAGCGTGCCGCCCTCCGCCGATCCTTCCCACCCCGGCATGAAGCCGTCCTCGTTGAGGAGGCGGGTGACGGCGGCCAGCCGTCGCTCGGCGGGCAGTTCGGGGAGGTTCGGCGGCAGGCGCCTGAGCAGCGCGGCGTACCGCGCCTCGAGCGCCCCGACCACGGCCTCCCGACCCTCCCGCTCCACCAGCGTCTCCAGCACATCGGTCAGCGCGGACTCGTAGCGACGCGGGAAGACCCGCTCCCCGTCGGCCGAGAGCCGGTAGGCAAAGACCGGCGCCCCGACGCCGCGCTGCTCGCGGTCGTGCGCGAGGAGGCCGTCGACTTCGAGTTCCTTGATGTGATGACGGATGGCATTGAGTGACAGCCCGAGCCGGGCGGAGAGTTCCTTGGCGGTCAGGCCAGGCATGAGCTTGAGCTCCACGAGGATGTACGCTCGTGGTCCCTTGTAGCCGACCGGAAGGGCGGCCGCGGCTCGGAGATGGGCTATCGGAATCGCCATAGTGGAGGGAATTCTAGGCGTTGGATTCTGGATTGTCAAGTTTGCGTGGTATTATTGGTGCGAATCCATAAACAGCTGCCTTGCAATGTGTTACACAACGAGCAACCGATCGTCGCTTGGGCCTCACATCCCGACACCAGGTGAAGGGAGTGGCCCGAATGACAGCAAGCGGTAAGTGGATGAACGAAATGCATGTAACTTGTTGCTGTTGAACAAGTACGCGCATAGGTGTTGTGTGTGCTACTCCTTCATTGGAATGTGGTATCTCTTGTTTCCTGCCTGACCGAATGCAAGATTAGGCCATGACCATCCATCGCATTCGCCTCCTCGGCGACCCGATCCTCCGCACCCGCTGTGCTCCGATCACCAAGCCCCGCTCCACCGCCGTGCGCGTCGTCCTCGACGACCTGCGGGAGACGCTTCGCGACTGGCAGTCGCGGTTCGGGGGCGGACGAGCCATTGCGGCCCCCCAGATCGGGGCGCCGCTCCGGATGGTCTATGTGGAGATGGACAAGCCGTGGGCGCTGATCAACCCGGAGATCCTCGACATCGGCTCGGAGGACTTCACCGTCTGGGACGACTGCTTCTCGTTCCCGAACCTGATGGTCCAGGTGTCGCGGGCCTACCGGATCCGGATCCAGTACCAGGACATCAAGGGTGAGACGCACGAGATGGATCTCGAGGGGGACCGGGCGGAGCTGCTGCAGCATGAGATCGATCATCTCGACGGCGTGCTCGCCGTCGACCGGCCGCATGGCCTCGACCCCTTCTGCCTGCGGGAGGAGTGGAACCGGCAGCACGCCGCCGAAGGACGGTACGGCGAACCCGAACCCCGGCACACGCACTACGCCACGCCCCTGACCGGCCTGATCGACTGATCCTAGAACCACCGTCCGATCCGCACGAAGACGTTGTCGATGCTCGTCGTCGTGATGCCGTAGGCCACCTGGATGTCACCGATCGGCGTGCCAATCGCCACACCCGCCCGGACTCCGCCCAGCCAATCGGTCGCCGCGAAGAGTGCTCCGCCGTCGGCGCTGCGGCCGGCCGCGGCCAGCACCTCCCATCGGGCCGTCCCCGCAATCGGATGCGAAATCCCGAGCCCCAGGTAGACCTCGCGGTCGCCGCGCAGTTCCTCGGTGGACAGCCCCGGAAATCCCTGCGTGCCGCCCAGCGGGAAGAGGTCCTGCAGCGGCAGGTAGGCCCCCCATCCGAGGCGCACGGCGGGAACGACGCGCCACTCCCCGAGACCAACGGCCAGGGAAGTCGCCAGGCCGACGCGCTGGAAGGTGCTGGACCAGACCATCTCCCCGTCCACCCGCCACGCGCCGCGCGGGCGTCGCGCCGCCACGCGCACGCCGGCACTGGACCCATCGGGATCGGAACCGGTGCCCGTCGTCGCGGTGTCTCCGCCATTCCAGAGCCGGCCGTCGAAGCCGGCGGCGAGCATCCACCCGCCCACCCCCTGTTCCACGCCACCGAAGAGGACGCCTTGCCGGGTATCGGTGCGGCCGAGGTCCCCCCCGTCCGGGGCGTAGAGGTTGATCGCCTGGTTCTCGAGGTGCACCGTCAGCGTCGGGGCAATCCAGGTCTGCCCCACGCCGAAGTACCGCCGCAGGCCGAGCGCGAGGTCGTTGGTCAGGGTGCCGAAGCCCAGGGTCGCGCTCCCCTCCAGCGGCTGGTGAAAGAGCCGGCGGTCGAGATACATCAGCCCGACCCGCCCGCCGAGATCCCGGTCATAGGCAACGGTGGCGCCGGCAAGCTTTGACGGGGCGGGGTGGACGACCGCCTGAAACTTCACCGCCCCGTTCGCCGCCTCGACCGGGTGGAGCCAGAGCGCGGTGTAGGCCCCGAGTTGCGCCACCGCGCGGACCCGGTCGGCGAGGACGGGCAGGTCGAGCGCCACTCCGGGGCTCGTGCCGAGGAACTGTTCGAGCAGCGGGGCGTCGGTGGGGGCGCCGCCGCGCAGGGTGAATCCCGCCACCTGCCGGGGCAGGACGCCCGACGGCGGCGCCTCGCGAAACAGGCAGGTCGCGGAGGCGAGCACCGAATCGGCGGTCGCCCGGCCGCGGCGCTGGATCGAGTCCATCGTCGCCGGCGCGAAGTCGAGGTTCTTGAACGCCTTCAGGTCCACCCGGATGGAGACATCGTCCGGCCCCAGCGAATCGGCCGGCTGCGCGAAGAGAAACCCGGCGAGCTGGTCGGCCACCGCCAGCGGCCCCGCCTCCAGCTCCGAGGCGGTCAGGAGCGGCGACGACACGTCGGAAACGATGACGCGCGTCACCCCCGGCAGCCCCCGGGCGACGCCGACCGGCACGTTGGCGGACAGCCCGCCATCGACCAGCAGGCGGCCGTCGACCTGTTCGGGGGGAAAGACCAGCGGAATGGACATGCTCGCACGCACCGCCTGCGCCAGGTCACCGGAGGCGAGCACCACGGTGTCCCGGGTCACCAGGTCGGTGGCCACCGCCCGGAAGGGGATCGGCAGGCGGTCGAAGTCACCGGCGGCCAGCAGGTTCGGTCGAAGCAGCAGGGCCGACAGCAGGGCGTTGGCGCTCGCCTCGTCCACCGACAGCGACTGGAGCGCGAAGCCGCTGGGCCCGGCCGCCCACATCAGGAGCGGCGAGAACGCCCCCCAGGCGAGCGGGCCGGCGGTCTCGGTGGACTCGAAGAGGGAGGTGGGACCGAATCGGCGGGCGAGCGAGTCGGTGTCGCCCGCGGTGGCCCCGCCGGCGTAGAGCGCGCCGACGATCGCGCCCATGCTGGTTCCGACCACGTAATCCGGCCGGATGCCGAGGCTGTCGAGCGCCGCGATCACCCCGAGATGCGCGAGTCCCTTGGCCCCGCCGCCGGAGAGCACCAGCGCCGTGCGGCCCGGGGTGCAGGCCGGCGCCTGCGCGGCCAGCGGCGCGGCCGCCAGGACGGCGGCAAGCGCGGCGATTGCCCTCCACCCCTTGCGCCGCGGGAAGGGAGTCCGCAATACTTGCCGCAGGACATGTCGCACCCTTCGTGCGGCAGACTTTCTTCCCGAGGGAGCGGCTGGCCAGATGACGTACGTGATCACGGAACCCTGCATTGGTGTCAAGGATCGGGCGTGTGTCGACGTCTGCCCGGTGGACTGCATCTACGAAGGCGAAGATCAGCTCTACATCAACGCGGACGAGTGCATCGACTGCGGCGCCTGCGAACCGGAATGTCCGGTGACCGCGATCTTCCCGGAGGAAGATGTGCCCCCGCAGTACACCGAGTTCATCGCGAAGAACAAGGACGTGTTCGAGGGCGACAACCCGCCGGGCCCGCCCGACCGGTAGCCCGTCGATCCCGATGGCGATGCGGCGCGGCCCCCCGGGGCTGCGCCGCTTTTCGTTGGCGCCATCGGTCGGAGACAAGGTTCGCCCGGCGGGAAGTCACTGGCAAGGGCGTTGTCCGTTGGGTGCCGGACGCGAGGCGGCCCCGGAACCGTACTGCCTGGCCGCGGTCCCGGAGCCGAAGTTGGAAGGATTACTGAGACAACGGAGGTCAGCGAAGAACCAACCGAACCGAGGCCTCACATAGTAAGACACCTGAGAGCCCCAAAAGGTTTCAGCCGGTGGCCGGCGGGGCCTGGACCCGGTCCAGGAACTCCTGCAGGTGCCGGTTGAACGCTTCCGGCTGCTCCAGCGGCGAGAGGTGCCCGGCCCCGGGAATCTCGACCAGGCGGGCCCCCGGAATCGGCTTGGCCAGTGCCCGGGCATCGACGGGCGGCGTCAACGCGTCCTCGGCCCCGACCACGACCAGCGTCGGGAGCTCGCCGAGGGTGGGCAGCATCCCGGTCGAATCGGGGCGATCGCGCATCGCGGCGAGCGCCCCGAGGAGGCCGGGCACCGGGGCGGCGGCCATCATCCCGCGCACCGTCTCCCGGAGCGGGTCGGGCGCCGAGGGGGCGAGCAGGCGGGGCAGCATCTGGTCCGCGATGAACAGGGCGCCGCCGTCACGCGCATCCGCCATCGCCATCTCCCGGCCCTTCCGGCCCTCGGTGCTGTCGGCCTGCGCCCGCGTGTCCACCAGCACCAGCCCCCGCACCCGGGGGCGGTGACGCCGGAGGAACTCGAAGGCGACATAGCCACCCATCGACAGCCCGACCAGGACCACGTCGTCCACGCCGATCGCGTCGAGCAGGCCGGCCAGGTCGTCGGCGTAGGTCGCCATGCTGTAGCCGAGATCGGGGGCGTCGGACCGGCCGAAGCCGCGCAGGTCGGGAATGAGGGTGCGCCAGCCGGGGAAGGCGCCGGCCTGATGTCGCCAGAGGGTGCCGTCGAGGGGGTAGCCGTGGACGAACAGGACCGCGGGGCCGGTGCCCTGGTCGTCGAGCGCCAGTTCCACCCCGTGCACCGGGACCCGATGGGCCGCCCCGGCCTCGGGACGAAGCGAGCCGAGCAGGAACGCCCGCACCCCCGCGGGGACGGGCACGGCGGCGCCCGTGCGGTCCACGCAGACGAAGACCGATTCGGCGGTGGCGATGAGGACATCGTCGGACACGCGGCGGGCGATCTGGCGCATCGTGAAGCTGGTGCGGCCGAGCCGGGTCACGATCTGCTGGAAGCGGAGGGAATGGCCGGGATAGGCGGGTGCCTGGTAGTCGATCGTGGCCCGGCGGACGGCGGGCCAGACGCCCTCGCGCTCGAAGAGACCGATCCCCGGCCCCTCTGCGAGCATCGCCCAGCGGGCGCGCTCGAAGTAGGCGAGGAAGGCGGCCTGGTTCAGGTGGCCGAAGGTGTCGCAGTCGCCCGGAAAGACGGTGAACACCACGGGGGCCTGCGTCATCCGCTATCCTCCACGTTCACTTCCCACGGGAGCGGTCCATGCCTCCGACCACCGACTACATCCGGCACGCCGCGCGGCTCGCCCGGAAGATCCAGCTCGACGCCGCCCTCGGCGGGGCGCCGGCACCCGACGCCGAGTTTTACAAGACGCTGGCGAAAGCCTTCGAGGAGATCGCCGCCGGCCTGGAGCTGGTCGCCAAGCGCGACTGACTCAGGACCCGGCGCCGCGCGAGAGCGGATAGCTCCGGACCCGTTCGCCGCCGTGCGTCTGCCGCCAGACGCCGAGGACATAGTCGTCGCCGATCTCGTCGATCCGCAGGCCGGCGGGTGTTGTCACCGACCCCAGCCACGCGCCCTCGGCGCTGAAGACGTTCCACTGGGTGGGGTCGTTCGGCGCGGTCAGCGGCTCGGAGACCCACAGGGCGCCGGTCCGGTCCACGACGAGGCGTCCGAACGCCGGCTTGCGGGTGGGGAAGGGAGCCCGCGCGATGGCGCGGAGGAAGTTGGTGTCGAGCTGGGCCTGCATCGAGACGGCGCCGGACCGGAGCCGGGTCAGCGCCGCGTCGGTGTAGGCGCCCGCCTCCTCCGGTGTGATGGTCGCCCGGGGAATGGCGGCACGGAGCAACCGCACCGGCGTGCCGTCGGGCCCGACGGAGGCGATCTCGAAGCTGGCGGCGGTGCCGATCAGCAGCGTGTCGCCCCGAAGCGCGGCCGAGGTCCACAGGCCGTAGGGAACCGGGAAGGGAGAGGGCGCGGCGTCCGGCCGGACCTGCACGCCGAAGGTCTCCCCCTGCGGGAAGGTGCCGAGGACCGTCTGCGGCGTTCCGTCGGCGCCGAACCGGACGTAGGCGGACGAGTCCCGCACCACGGTGCCCGGCGCCGCAGCGAACGGCGTCCTGGGCCCGCCCACCCGGAAGAGCACCCCGCCGTCGGGATAGGCGGCGAGCGGCTCCGCGAAGGCCTCCTCGTCGGCCGGCTTCAGGCTCACGAACCGGGCGAAGACGCCCTTGGCGTCATACACCACCATCCGACGGGCGACGAAATCGAAGGCGATGACGGTATCGGCGCGTCCGCGGCCGATCCAGCCGAGCCCGTGGAACGCCCCCTCGTCGGCCGACCGCCCGCCGACGGTGGTCAGCAGTTTCCCTGACCCGTCGTAGTAGCGGATGTTCTGCTGGGAGCCGTCGGCCACCACGATGCGACCGTCGGAGAGGCGCAGCACGGGAGCGATGCCCGCAAACGGCGTGACGGAATCGCCGAGGTCGAGGGTCGGCGCATCGGCCACCATCCACGGCGAGGTGTCGCCCCACGCCGGGGCCGAGTCCTCGACGATGCGCAGGTCGGCCGCGGCCGCGACGAGCGGTCCGGTATCGAAGTCGGGCACGACGGCCGGGGCAGGGGTGGTGTCGCTGCAGGCGACCAGGAGCGAGAGCATCCCGATCATTGGAGTGAGGATTCCGAGCGGGCGGCGGGC
>JAHECL010000174.1 GCA_024641745.1 Gemmatimonadota bacterium
ACCGAGACCTGGCGGTCCGCCTTCGAGACAAACTCGATCTCCGGAGTCTGGCGCAACCGTCCCGTCACGCGCACGATGTCTTCCATGTCGTAGCGGTACAGTCCGCCGGAGTTGGTCACGATCACCCGGTAGCAGGCGCCCACCTCGAGTTCGTCCGCACGGAGCGCGCGCCCAGCGTTGACGGCCGACTCGGGGAAGAACTCCAGGAAGTTCGAGGTCACGGCAATCACGCCGCCGGCCCTGTCCCCCGCGCAGGGCACCGCGAAGATTCCCTCGCTCGCCGAGATGGGAAACTCGAAATGCCGATGAATAGCGAAGCTGCGGTCCAGCTCGTCTAGGTAATACCCCATGTTCCCGCCCTGCCAGCAGACCAGCAGCGCCAGCGACGGGAAGAGCAGGCGGTCCGGCAGGCGAGCGTTCCGCTGCCACTCCTTGCGGAGCGCCTCGGCAAGCGCCGGGTTCGGCTTCCCGCGATAGCGGCCGGCCACCGCCGCCGGTCCGCGCACGGTGAGAGTCCCGTTCGCCAGGTCGGCGAAGAGGCGGTGCGGCTCGGCCTCCAGCGCCGCGCGCAAGTTGATCAGGTTTCCGGGCGTGATGGCACAGAGCGCGCCCAGCCTCGGCGCGTCCACGAGCATGCGCGCCGCGGCATACGACCGTTCGTCGGCACTGTCGATAGTGAAGACCCAGTAGGGCAGCACAAACCGGCGGCGGACAATGCCAGGCAGGTGCTTGTAGTTGAACCCCGACGCGAATCCCTGCGGAATTCCGCCCGGGCTGACTCCGCCTTCCGCCGAACCCACCAGGAACTGGCACCGCAACTTCCGGAGCGCGGGGCAGACGGATTCCATCGCGCCGTAAAAGATCATCGATGCGCGGCCCACCTCGCGGCGGAATTCCCGGGTCACCGGGATGAACTTGAACTTGCCGGTCGAACCGGCGGTCATCGCGAAGAACACCGGACGACTCGGACAGAGCCGCCGCCAGTCTCCGGCGTGCACGGCCTCAAGGTCGGCCTGCATCTCCTGATAGCGGCGGACCGGAATCCGGTTCTGATACGCGCGAATCATTGCCGCCGGGTCCTTGATCCGGGCAATCCCCGCGAAGTCCCGTTCGCGGCCGACCGTGGTCCCCGCCGCCTGTCGCAGGATCGCCCGCAGGCGATTGGCCTGCGCTTCGAGCGGAGTGTCGCACGCGCGGAGGAACCGGCGATAGTGCAGGCGGAACAGCAGGCTCGCGATCATGCCGCCGCCTCGCTGCGCGGCGCCCGCGGCGGCGCCCACGTGGTCCCGTCCGCGAGCGTGGTACCGGCGGGGACGATAGATCCCGACGGGACAAGGCAACCCTTCCCGATCGTCACGCCATCGCCGATGCGCGCCGAGTTGTAGATCGAGCTGGCCGCCCCGATCCGGCAGCCCGCCCCGACCATCGTCTGCGGACCGACCGTGACCCGGTGTTCCAGCCGGGTGTCCGACCCGATGACGGCACCGGGCCCGATCTGGCTGTAGGCGCCCACGAGGACCCGTTCACCGATTCGGATGTCTCCCACCACGAGGAGGCCCATCTTCGGCTGGAAGGAACAGACCAGGTGGGCATACTCGCCGATCATCGTGCCGGCCCCGATCGTCACGCGGTGCGGCTCGCGGATGATGGTGCGCGATGTCAGCCACGCATCCGGCGCGACGCGGGCGCCGAAGGCAAGGAGCGCGGTGCGCGCGAACGCCTGGCTCATGAACCAGACCGGCTGGAAGACGGTGAGGAACACCCCCGGCGCCCAGCCCTTGAGCGCCCAGCGCACGCTGCCCGGATCGGAAAACATCCGGAAGACGCCTTCCTCGCTCCGGGGCAGGAGTCGATGCAGGAGCGCCATCCCGAACAGGGCGGACCAGGGAGCAAGGAGCGCCCAGAGCAGGAGGCCGGCGACGGGACCGATGATCGGGACAGCCGCGAGGGGTAGTGCGGTCCAGGCGGCCAGGTACACCCAGCCCACCCACCAGAGCAGTTCGAGCGCGATCATAGGTTCACCTCCACGGGCGCGGCGGCGCCAGCCAGGTACAGGTCCACGATCTGGGCCGCCGTTTCGGCGGCGCCGGACACCGCCACGCCGTGGGCAGCGGAAAAACGATCGACGACATCGGCCGTCCGCGGCGTTCGGACGAGCCCGGGATTCACGAGGTGCACCCGCACGCCGCGGTCGGCGTATTCGTTGTGCGCCACCTGGGCCAGCCCGGCCAGGAACGACTTGGTGGCGCAGTAGACGCCCGCGCCCGGGAGCCCGGCCTTCGCGGCCTGGGAGCCGATCCAGACCAGCGTACCGCTCCGCCTGGCCCGGAACAGTCCGAGCAGCGCGGCCGTCAGCATCAGCGTGTGCGTGCAGTTGGTCTGGATGGTGGACTCGACGGCGCCGAGGCTCTGGGCGTGAATCCGGTGGGGGCCTTCCGTGTACATCGGGTTGACCCCGACGCCGAGGATGGCACCGGTCACCGGCGGGTCGGTGTGGACGAGCAACGCGATCAGGGCATTGACGTCCGACCGTCGCGCCTGGTCACACACCCGCGTCGTCAGCCGCTCCCGGCTCGGATCGGGCACATTCTCCCATGCCCGCAGGAGCTTGCCGGCGTCCCGACCGGTGATGAGCAGCCGCTCGTCGGTGCGGGCCAGCAGCGCGGTGGCACATTCGTATCCGATGCCCTGGCTCGCGCCGGTCACGAGGATCATGGCCGCCCCCAGCACACCAGCTGGATGCCGCCCGCATACCCTGCCCCCACCGCCCCGAGGCAGAGCCAGTCACCGGCAGTTACCGCACCGGCAGCGGCGGCCTCGGACAGCGCGATCGGGACGGTGGCGGAAGTCGTGTTGGCATACTTCGGGAAGTTGATCCACGCCTTCGACGCGGGAATGCCGAGTTCAGCAAGTACCTCCCGAACCAGCGGCAGGTTGGGCTGATGCAGGCAGTAGCAGCCGATGTTGTCAGCGGCAATGCAGGTCTCCGCCAGCAGGCGATCGTGCAGCGCGCGAAACCCCGCCTTCGCCCGGTCGGACACCAGTTTCCCGTTCGGCATGGTGATCCGGTCGCGGGCGTCACGGATCCCGTCCGCGGTCACCGGCTCCCGTGAGCCGCCGGCGGGGATGTACACCGCCTCCGCCCCCGTGCCGTCGGCGGTGAGGATCGAGTGCCAGAGTCCCGCCTCGCCGTCACTCGGAGCGAGCACCGCCGCCCCGGCGCCGTCGCCATACAGGAAGGCGGTGCGGAGGTCACCGAAGTTGAGCTGGCGCGACCGCACGTCGGCACCGATCACCAGCACGGGGCCGGTGCCCGTCGCCACACAACGCGCGCCAAGATCCATCGCCTGGAGGAAACCGGAACAGGCACCGATGATGTCGATGGCGGCGGTACCGGGCAGCCCGAGATTGCGCTGGATGACACAGGCGGTCGCGGGCGTCGGGTAGTCGCCCGACACGGTGGCCAGGATGATCCGCTGGATGGCGCGTCGCGGCAGGCCGCTGTCCTCGATCGCGCGGACGGCCGCCTCGGTGGCGAGATCGGAGGTGGCCTGCTCCGGGGCGGCAAAGTGCCGCGTCTCCACGCCGACGCTGTTCCGGATGAAATACGGCTTCACGCGGAGCCCGTGGCGGCGGATGAGTTCGTCGTTGGTGACGGGCGGGCCGGGCAGGA
>JAHECL010000005.1 GCA_024641745.1 Gemmatimonadota bacterium
GCTCGAAAACCTCGGAGGTATGGTCGGCGGGGCCCGGAACGACATGTCCGAGGCTCGCCAGTTGCTTGTCTATGCAGGCTACACCAGCCCGACTGCAGTCCCGATCTACTACGGTGTGCGCCTGGTGCTCGGTGCGATCCTGGCTGGCCTGGTCATGCTCATGGTCCCCTTCAGCGGATTGCCGCTGCTCGCGGCGCTCTTTGGTGCTATCTGGGGATTTCTCGTTGGCTGGATGGTCCCGATCTTCGTGGTCGGGGCCCGGACCCGGAAGCGCCAGAAGTCGATGGTCAACGCCCTCCCCGATGCCCTCGACCTGCTGGTGGTTTGTGTCGAGGCCGGCCTGGCCCTGAACCAGGCGCTGGTGCGGGTCTCCGACGAAATCATCAACGTCAGTCCGGTCCTCGGCGAGCAGTTTGCCCTGACCAACCTCGAGATCCGCGCCGGCACCCCCCGGGCCGACGCCCTCCGGAACTTTGCCGACCGGACCGGAGTCGAGGACATCCGCTCCTTCGTGGCGATGCTGATCCAGACCGACCGGTTCGGCACCAGCATTGCCGAGGCGCTCCGGATCCACGCTGAGGTGCTGCGGACCAAGCGGCGCCAGCGGGCGGAGGAGGCCAGCGCCAAGACGGCCATCAAGATGCTCTTTCCGCTGGTCTTCTTCATCTTCCCCGCGATGTTCGTCGTCATCCTGGGACCGGCGGTCATCCAGGTGGTCGAGACGCTGTCCAAGACCTTCTGATGCGCACCGTCGCGGTCCGCAATGTCGATCGGGGGGTGTCGGTCGGCGACCAGGTCGGACTCGCCGATCGGTGGTGGAGCCGGTTCCGTGGCCTGCTCGGCCGGTCAGGGCTCGAGACGGGAGAGGGGCTGCTGCTCACTCCCTGCAGCGGCGTGCACATGTTCGGGATGCGGTTTCCGCTCGACCTCGCCTTCCTGGACCAGACGGGACTGGTCGTGGCGCTCTACCACCGGATCGCGCCGGGGGAGCGCACGCCGTACCATCGGGAGGCGTGGGGGGTGCTTGAACTTCCGGCAGGGGTACTCGCCTCGACCGGCACCGCCATGGGTGACCGCCTGCAGTGGGACGCGGCCGGTGACCCAGGGCAAGGAGAGGGATAGATGACCCACGGTTTCGTTCGATCCGATGCGGTGCGCTCCGACGAGGCCGTCGAGCGCCGGCACATCCCCCGGATGCCCCGGACGGTCGAGGACACCGGGCTGACGCAGGAGTTCATCACCGACCTCCTGCTCAAGATGCTCTACACCCAGGGAGCGATGACCGGGCAGAAGATCACCGACGACGTCTGCCTTCCCTTCCCCTTCGTGGACGACCAGCTCCTCAGCCTGCAGCAGCGCCGGATGGTCGAGGTCCGCGGCACCCACGGACCGTCCCGGACCGGGTACGTCTTCGACCTGACCCAGGAGGGCCGGGACCGCGCCCGGGAGGCGTTCACCTCCAACATGTACGTCGGCCCCGCCCCGGTGCCGCTGGCGCAGTACCGGCACTGGGTGGAGGCCCAGACCATCAGCCAGAGCGAGGTCACCCGCAAGGTGGTGTACGACGGGTTCAGCTGGCTGGTGCTGACCGAGGACACCCTCGACCAGGTCGGCCCCGCCATCAACTCCGCCAAGTCGCTCTTCCTGCACGGCGACTCCGGCAACGGCAAGACCGCCATCGCCGAGACAATCGCCCGGATGCTGGGCGGGACGATCTACGTTCCGTACGCCATCGAGGTGGACGGTCAGATCATCGTGGTGTACGACCCGCTCTATCACCGGACGCCGCACGATGAGCCACCCGAACACGCCGCGGCGGACCAGGTCTGGCTGCCGGACACCACCGACCACGATCACCGATACGTCCGCGCCGCTCGGCCGGTGGTGCTGACGGGGGGTGAGTTGACGCTCGACCAGCTCGACCTGCAGTACGACACCCACACCAAGATGTACCAGGCTCCCTTCCAGGTGAAGGCGAACGGCGGCGTCCTCATCGTGGACGACTTCGGCCGCCAGCGCGTCCCCCCGCGGGACCTGCTCAACCGGTGGATCGTGCCGCTCGAGAAGCGGGTGGACTTCCTCACCCTGCACACCGGGAACAAGTTTCCGATCCCGTTCGACTGCCTGCTCATCTTCGCCACCAACCTCGACCCGAAGGAGCTGGTGGAGGAGGCCTTCCTCCGCCGGATCCACTACAAGATCCGGGTCGAGAGCCCCAGCCGCGAGATGTTCGAGCAGATCTTCACCCGCTGCTGCGAGGAGCGACAGATCCCGTACGACCCCGCGGCGGTGGAACAGATCTACACCGAGTTCTACAAGGGGCACAAGATCGCGCCGCGTGGCTGTCACCCCCGCGACCTGGTGGATCACCTGCTCGACATTGCGCGGTACCTCGAAGTGCCGCCGACGCTGAGCAAGGACTTGGTGCACCGCTCCGGCCGCTCCTACTTCCTCGACTTCCCGACGGCGGAATAGCCGCGGGCATGCGAGCCGGACCTGCCACCTCTACCATGAGCCGTTCATGACGGATACCGATTCTTCCCCGCAGGACACCACTGGCGCCGCCCACGACCCCGTCCTCGTTCGCCGGATCCAGGGGGCGGAACGCCAGGTCGCCAGGCTGCAGCGGACGGTCATGTGGCTGGGTATCGGCGTCGCCGTCCTCCTCGGACTCGCCTCCGCCATCATCTACCTCGCGAGCCAGCATGGCATGCCGGGGATGGTGGCGTCGGTGCTCGAGTCGAAGCAGTTCCTGCTGCGTGGCAGCGACGGGCAGGTCCGCGGCACGTGGGGCACCGACCAGGACGGTGCGGTGCGGCTGGTGCTGCAGGGCGGCGCCAACAGTGCCGGCGTCACCCTCAACCTCCTCGCCGACGGCTCCGCCGGCGTGACGCTCTCGGACCTGGCGGGGAACTCGCGGCTCGTGATCGGACTCATTCCGAACGAGAACGTCAGCATGGTACTGGCTGATGGCTCGGGCGTGACCCGCGCGGTCTTCGGCCTCGGCGCGGAGGGCTCGACCTCCCTGGTGTTCGCCGACCAGCACGGCACCACCAAGGCGGCCATCGGCGTGGATGCCACCGGTGCGGCGATCCTCGCCGCCGGGGAACCGCAGACGGCGGACACCACGGATTAGCGCGGCCCCGTCACATCCCTCCCCGCTCTCCCCTCCGGGAGAGGGGGAAATCCCGCTACTATTGTTCATGCCCTACGACGTCATCGTCATCGGCGGCGGCCACGCCGGCGCCGAGGCGGCCGCGCTTGCCTCACGGGCAGGCGCGCGCACGCTGCTGCTGACCCAGAATCTCGAGACGATCGGGCAGATGTCGTGCAATCCCGCCATCGGCGGGATCGCCAAGGGCACCGTGGTCCGCGAGGTGGATGCGCTCGGCGGGGTGATGGGGCGGGCCACCGACCTGGCGCGGATCCAGTTCCGGATGCTGAACCGTTCGAAGGGTCCGGCGGTCTGGTCGCCGCGCGCACAGTGCGATCGTGCGCTGTACCGCCGCGCCGTGCGCCAGCTGCTCGAGGCCCAGCCCCACCTGCGGTTCGCGCAGGGGACGGCTGCCTCGTTCGTGATTCGCAACGGCAAGATCGCCGGGGTCGTGACGAAGGAGGGGATGACCTTCGAGTCGCGGGCGGTGGTCCTGACGGCTGGGACCTTTCTCCGCGGGGCGATTCATCTCGGGCTCGACCCCCAGGTTCCGGCGGGTCGGGCAGGGGAATCACCTGCAGTAGAAATCTCACAAGCAATTGCGGCCCAAGGGATTACAAGAGAACGATTCAAGACAGGTACCCCGCCCCGGATCGACGGAAGGACGGTGGACCTCTCCCGGCTGACCCGGCAGGATGGGGATGTCGGCGCCTACTGGTTCAGCTCCTTCGAGCGGGCCTCCCATCCCGATCAGCTTCCCTGCTACCTCACCTGGGCCGGCGCCGAGGTGAAGGAGATCATCCAGCGCCACATTCAGGAGTCGGCGCTCTACGGCGGAGCCATCAGCGGGCGGGGGCCCCGGTACTGCCCCTCGGTCGAGGACAAGGTGGTTCGTTTCCCCGATGCGGTTCGGCACCAGGTCTTCCTCGAGCCCGAGGGCCTCGGCACCGCCGAACTCTACGTCAACGGCCTCTCGACCTCGCTCCCGGCCGACGTGCAGCTGGCCTTCCTGCGGGCAGTCCCAGGGCTCGCGTCAGTCGAGATGACCAGGCCCGGCTACGCCATCGAGTACGACTACTTCCCACCCACCCAGCTCCACCCGACGCTCGAGTCGCGCGCGCTGCCGGGGCTGTTTTTCGCCGGACAGGTCAACGGAACCACCGGGTACGAGGAAGCCGCCGGCCAGGGGGCGATCGCGGGGCTGAACGCCGCCCTGCTCGTCCGAGGAGAAGAACAGGTCGTCCTCTCCCGGGACGAGGGGATGATCGGGGTGCTGGTGGACGACCTGGTTCACCGCGGGGTGGACGAGCCGTACCGGCTCTTCACCAGCAGGGCGGAGTTCCGGATCCTGCTCCGGCAGGACAACGCCCTGCGCCGCCTCTTTCCCCTGGCGAAGCGCATGGGGCTCCTGTCCGAGGGAGAGATCCGAACGGCCGAGTCTCGCCTGGAAGCAGAGGAACGGGCGGCAGTGTATGCGCGGGACACCGCGCTTCCACCCGACAAGGTCAATCCGTTGCTGGAGGCAGCCGGCGGATCGCCCGCCCAGGAGCCGATGCGGATCCGGGAGCTCTGCCGTCGGCCCGGCGTGACGCTCTCCTCGCTGCTTGGCGCAGCGGGGCACGAGGTGACGCCCGAACATGCCGAGTGGGCGGACATCGAGATCAAATACGAGGGGTATCTGGTCAAGGAACGGGAGGCGGCTGAGCGCCTCTCCGAGATGGACGAGGTCAGCCTGCCCGACAGCCTCGAGTACCACGCCATCCACACCATCTCCTGGGAGGCCCGCGAAAAGTTGACCGCGGTGCAGCCCACCTCATTCGGCCAGGCGAGTCGCATCCCAGGCGTTTCTCCGGCAGACCTCCAGAACCTCGCCTTCGCGGTGCTCCGCCGACGACCCTGACCTGCCCCGCTCGCCTGTTTCACGTGAAACAGGCCCTGGTTCTGCCCACCGGCCGCGACAACGAAAACAGGTCGGAGGCCAGCTAGGCTCGCAAAACAACGGCAGTGTTTCACGTGAAACACCCTCCACTGACCCGAGCACTTCAACACGAGTGTCGTTATAACTCGTTGTATATCAAATAGTTACACCATAACATGCATGATGTCCTGCGATCGTGACATCGTGAAATGGCACCCTGCTCAGGGGTATCAGTCATGTGCCCAAGTCGACTCCCGCCGGCACATCGCCTATATTCCCGTCCTCCCTGCCCTTACGTCCTCGACCCCAGGCGCTCACCCCGGTCATGGCCAGAGTCATCGCGGTTGCCAATCAGAAGGGCGGCGTCGGCAAGACGACGACGGCGGTGAACATCTCCGCCTCGCTCGCGATTGCCGAGAAGCGCACGCTGCTCATCGACGCCGACCCGCAGGGGAACGCGTCGAGCGGGGTCGGCGTGGCGCGCGGCCAGGTGCGGCTGTCCTTATATGACGCGGTGATCGACGAACGCCCGGTGCGCGACGTGATCCTGCACGATGAACATCTTCCCTTCCTCCATGTCCTCCCCGCCACCCAGGATCTCGTCGGCGCGGAACTGGAGCTGGTCGATCGCCCTCACCGCGAGACCGCCCTGCGTCGCGCGCTGGCCCCGGTGCTCGACGACTACGACTTCATCGTCATCGACTGTCCCCCGTCGCTCGGCCTGCTCACGCTCAACGTCCTGACCGCCGCCGACTCCGTCATCATCCCGATCCAGTGCGAGTACTACGCGCTCGAGGGGATTTCCCAGCTGTTGAACACCATCCGCCTGGTCCAGCAGAACTTCAATCCCGGGCTCGCCATCGACGGCGTGCTGCTGACGATGTTCGACAGCCGCATCAACCTCGCCCGGCAGGTGGCCAACGACGCGCGTGAATATTTTGGCTCCGGCGTCTTCCGCACCGTCATCCCGCGCAATGTGCGGCTGGCGGAGGCGCCGAGCTTCGGCAAGCCGATCCTGCTCTATGACGTGCAGTCCGTCGGCGCGAAGAGCTACCTGTCGGTCGCGCAGGAACTGCTCACCCGCGTCGAGGCCGGCGCGACCCAGGGGGTGCGCTCGTGAGTGAAGCCCGTCGTCTCGGCCGCGGTCTCGAGGCGCTGCTCGGCCCGGTCTCGAAGGAACAGGCGGAGAAGGAGGGCTCGCTCCGCGAGCTGCCGGTCACGAGCATCCGCCCGAACCCCTTCCAGCCCCGCACCCGCGTGGACGAGGAACCGCTCAAGGAACTCGTCGCGTCGATCGAGGCGTCGGGACTCTTGCAGCCGGTGGTCGTGCGCCCCTCCGGATCGAGCTTCGAGCTGATCGCCGGCGAGCGCCGCTGGCGTGCGGTGCAGCGACTCGGCTGGACAAAGATTCCCGCCGTCATCCGCGATGCCGACGACCGGACGCTCCTGACCCTCGCGCTCATCGAAAACCTCCAGCGCGACAACCTCTCGCCGATCGACGAAGCGCTCGGCTACCAGCGGCTGCAGGCGGAGTTCGGCGTCGCGCAGGCCGAGGTGGCGCGCCTGGTCGGCCGCGACCGCTCGACGGTGGCCAACCTCCTCCGGCTGCTGGCACTGCCGGACGAGGTACGCGATCTGGTGGACCACGGCGCGCTCTCCGCCGGACACGCGCGCGCCCTCCTCGGCCTCACCGACTCCAGGCTGATGGTGAAGCTCGGCAGGCAGGCGGTGGCCGATGGCTGGTCGGTGCGGGAGATGGAGGCGCGGGTGCGGCAGGGCCCGGCAGCGGCCAGGCGGCCGACCAGGTCGCGGGAGACGCCGGGGCCGGTCAGCGCCGAAGCCCAGCGGGTGGAGGATGCGCTCCGCAAGCGGCTGGGCACCGATGTGCGCGTGACCCAGCGACGGAAGGGCCGCGGCGTCGTGCAGTTGTCTTATTACTCGAACGACGACCTCGCCCGCCTCCTCGAGCTGATCCTCGGCGCACCGTTCGAGGGATGAGTACCCAGCGGCCCCAGATCAACCTGATGGTGCACCGGGACGGGGAGCTCGGGTCACGCTCCTTCCGGATGCCGGTCTGGATGTTCCGGGCGCTGGTCGTGAGCGCGGCGATGTTCGTGATGGGTGCGCTGGTGGTGGCGGCCCTGTACGCGCCGCTCCTCCGGGCGGCGGCGAGCGTTCCGCGCCTTCGGGAAGACGTGGCGCGGCTCGAGGCCGAAACCGCCAAGGTGCGTGAACTGGCGGCGGCGCTCGACTCGGTGGAGCGGCGCTACGGGCGCCTCCGGGAAATGGTGGGCGCCGACATCGTGCCCGACCCCATCGCCCTTGCGTACTCGCTGCCGCTCGCGCCCCCGGTGAACGCCGCCGCGCCCGGCATGCGCCGGCTCCCCGCCATCGGGCCGTCCCTGCCCTATCGCTGGCCGCTCGATGCGCCGGGGTACATCACCCGCGGCATCGTGGAGCCCGGCGGATCGGAAGAGGCGCACACCGGCCTGGACATCGCGGTCACGATCGGGACCACGGTGCGTGCCGTCGGCGGCGGGACGGTGATCGATGTCGGCAGCGATCCGGAGTACGGACTGTTCGTGCTCCTGCAGCACCCCGATGGATACGAGTCGAAGTATGGACATCTCTCGCGGACCCTGGTGGACCGCGGTGCGATTGTCGGGGCCGGCGAGGTGATCGGGCTGTCCGGCAACTCCGGGCGCTCCACCGCGCCGCACCTGCATCTCGAAATTCGTCGGGGCGACACCACGATCGACCCCCTCACGATGGTCCAGGAGGATTCCCGGTAATGGCAATCTTTTCGAGCACTACTCCGCGCAGCGAGGACACTCCCGCCCAGGCGCGCCGCCGCTCCGACCACACCAGCCTCTCGATCGTGGCGAAGGACCTGACCGTCGTGGGCGACCTGAACACCGAGGGCGTGGTCAAGATCGAGGGCCAGGTGAAGGGAACGATCCGCGCCGCCACCCAGGTGCTCCTCGCGCCCGGCGCCCTGGTCGTCGGCGACATCCACACCGCCGAGGCGGTCGTGGGCGGACGGGTCGAGGGCAACGTGCACGCCTCGGACCGGGTCGAGGTGCAGGCCACTGCCGAGATCCAGGGCGACGTGCTGACGCGCCGCATCGTGGTGCTCGAGGGCGGGAGCGTCAACGGCTCCCTCAAGATGGGATCGCTCCATGATCCCCGTCCCGAGCCCGAGCAGGTGCTGGACCTCGACGGGTGACCGGCCGCCGGGTGCGCGCCTGGCTCCTGGTCGGTGCGCTGCTGGGCGGGTGCACCGCGCGCGAAGCCCCGGCGCCGTTCCGGGTCGCTCTCGTCACGCCGGGTTCGATTGCCGACGCCGCCTGGAACTCGGGCGCGTTCACCGGGCTGAATTGGATCCACGACTCCCTCGGCGTCCCGGTCAGCCACGTCGAGGCGCGCACGCCCGCCGAACAGGAAGAGGCGCTCCGCACCTACGCCGAGCAGGGGTACAACCTCGTCTTCGGACATGGCTTCGAGTTCCAGGGCCCGGCGGAACGGGTCTCCACCGAGTATCCCGGCGCCGTCTTCATCATCACCTCCGGGGAACGGGTGCAGGGGAACGTCGCCCCGCTGATCTTCCGGCTCCACGAGGCGAGCTACCTGGCGGGGATGGTGGCGGGCGGGGTGACGAAGAGCGGGATGATCGGGTTCGTGGGCGGCGTGGAGCTTCCCCCGGTCCGGGAGGCGTCGGAGGCGTGGGTGGCCGGCGCCCGTGCGGTGAACCCGCAGGTGCGGAGCCGGACCACCTACCTCAACAACTGGGACGATGCCGCGCTGGGGCGGGAAGCGGCCCGGGCCCTCATCCGGGTCGGCGCCGACATGCTCCACCATAACGCCGACGCCGCCGCCATCGGGGTCTTCCAGGCCGCCAGGGAAACGCAGGGGGTCTACGTCTTCGGTGCCAATGCCGACCAGGCGGCGCTGGCCCCCGCGCAGGTCCTCGGCTCCGCGGTGATCGACCTGCCGCGCGCCTTCCTGCTCGTGGCGCGCGAGGTCCAGGGCGGCACCTTCGTCCCGCGGGTGGAATCGTTCGGCCTGGCCAGCGGCGTCGTGCAGTATGTTCCCAACCACGCCCTCGACTCGCTGGTGCCCGCGGCGCTCGCCGCGCGGGTCCGCGCCGCCGAGGACAGCATCCGACAGCAGGACGGCCCATGAGCGACATCGGCATCTCCGTCGGTACCATCACCGAATATCTCGACACCTTCCTCCGGATCGGGGAGATCCCCGACGAGGCGAACGCCGTCAACGGGCTCCAGGTGGAGAACGGCGGGACGGTGGACCGGGTCGTGGCGGCGGTGGACGCCTCGCTGGAGGCGATCGAGAACGCCGCGCCATCCGGCGGCACCGGCGGGACCCTCCTGCTGGTGCACCATGGCCTCTTCTGGGACGGCAACATTCCGCTGACCGGGCGTCGGTACCGCCGGGTCCGCGCGCTGCTCGACCGGAACATCGCGCTCTATGCCGCGCACATCCCCCTCGATCTCCATCCCGACGTCGGGAACAACATCGTCCTGGCCCGGCGCCTCGAGCTCGAGCTGGCGGGATGGTTCGGCGACTACCGCGGCCAGCGGCTGGGGGTGTTCGGCGAGCTGGTCCTCCCCCGCGACGAACTGGTGCGGCGGATCGAACGGCAGCTCACGGCCAGCGCGCGACTGATACCCGGCGGTCCCGAGACGACGGGCCGGGTCGGCATCGTGACGGGCAGCGGCGGCGGGTTCATCGCCGACGCGATCGCCTCCGGCATCGACACGCTGATCACCGGCGAAGGGGCGCACCATACCTACTTCGACGCGGTGGAACTGGGCATCAACGTGATCTACGCCGGCCACTATGCGACCGAGCAGGTCGGTGTGCAGGCGCTGGCCCAGCACCTCGGCCTCAAGTTCGAGCTGCCCTGGGAATTCCACCGGCATCCGACGGGGATGTAGGGACTGCCCACCAGGCCGCCCGTGCTCCTCACCCTCACCGGCATTTCCAAGTCCTTCGGCGCCGTGCAGGCGCTGCGCGATGTGGACCTCGCCGTGGCGGCTGGCGAGGTGCACGCCGTCCTCGGCGAGAACGGCGCCGGCAAGTCCACCCTGATGCACATCGCCGACGGACTGCTGCCCCCGGACACCGGGACCGTCGCGGTGGACGGCAGGCCGGTTCGCTTCCGCTCCGCACGTGATGCCCGCGGCCACGGCATCGGCATGGTCCACCAGCACTCGACCGCGGTCCCGGCGTTCTCGGTGATGGAAAACATCGCCCTCGCCGCCGGGTGGGCGGTGGCACCGACCCGGCTCCGCCGGCGCGTCGAGGCGCTGACAGAACGACTCGCCCTTCCCCTCGATCCCTCCCTGCCGGCCTCGACCCTCTCCGTCTCGCTCAAGCAGCGGCTGGAAATCATCAAGGCGCTTGCCGCCGAGGCGCGCGTCCTCCTCCTCGACGAACCGACCGCCGTCCTGGCACCGGCGGAGTCCGAGGAGCTGTTCCGGTTCGTGCGCCGCTTCACGCAGGGGGGCGGCGGCGTCGCGCTGATCACCCACAAGCTGGAGGAAGCCCTGGCGGTGGCGGATCGGATCACCGTCCTGCGGCGCGGCGCGGTCGTGCTCTCCTCCCCGCGGTCGGAGGTGACCGCGGAAGGGCTGACCACGGCGATGATCGGCGGATCGCTGGTCGTGGCACCGCCCGCGGTGCCGCTGCGCGACGGGCCGGTGCTGGTGCAGTGCGAGGGTCTGGAGGTCCGGGGCGACGGAGGCCGCGGGCTACGGCAGGCGTCGTGCACCATTCGAGGCGGCGAACTGGTCGCGGTGGCCGGCGTCGAAGGGAACGGGCAGCGCGAGCTGCTGCGCGCGGTGGCGGGACTGACGCGTCCGTTTCGTGGACTGCTCGAGGTGGCGCGACCCGTCGCGTTCGTCCCGGAGGACCGGACCACCGAGGGACTGATCCCCTCGATGACACTGACCGAGAATGTGGTGCTCGGCGTCGGACGCGCCGCCTCGTGGGTCACCGGGCGGGGGGTCCGGCGGGTGGACTGGAGCGCGGCCCGGCAGCGGACGGCGGAACTCGCCGATCGGTTCGATGTCCGGAGCGACGGGACGGAAGCGACGGCCGGGAGCCTGAGCGGCGGCAATCAGCAGAAGCTGCTGGTGGCGCGTGCGCTCGAGCGACGGCCACGGGTGCTGGTGGCGGAGAACCCGACGCGGGGCCTCGACCTGCAGGCCACGGCGGAGGTGCACGGCCGGCTGCATGCCGCGGCGGCGGCCGGCGCGGCGGTGCTCGTCTACAGCAACGACCTCGATGAGGTGCTGGTGCTCGGCGACCGGGTGCTGGTCGCGGCAGGCGGGGTGATTACCGAGGCCCCTGCCGGGATCGATCGCGTCCGACTCGGTGCCATGATCCTCGGGCAGGGGGGCCCCGATGCGGAGTAACCTGCGCGCGCTCGGCATCGGCGCGGCCGCGCTCCTCATCGGGCTGTTCCTGCTGGCGGTCGGGCTCGAGCTGGCCGGCTACGACGCCGGCGCGGCGCTCGCCGCCCTGTGGGACGGCGCGTTCGGGTCGTGGCGGGCCTTCACCGGGGCGACGCTGGTGCGCGCCGTCCCCCTGATCCTCATCGGGCTCGGCTTCGCACTGGCGCTCCGGGGCGGCGCCCTCAACATCGGCGCCGAAGGACAGTTCTATGCCGGGGCCATCGCGGCGGCGTGGGTCGGGGTCCACGCGGGGGGATGGCCGGCATGGGTCGCGCTGCCGGCGGTGGCGCTGGCCGGGCTGGCGGCGGGCGCGCTCTGGATGCTGCTCCCGGTCATCCTGAAGCTGCGCTTCGGCGTCCTCGAGGTCATCACCACGCTCCTGCTGAATTTCGTGGCGGAGGCGCTGGTCAGCTTCATGGTGCAGGGGCCGATGCAGGAGCCGTCGGGGATCTATCCGCAGAGCGCCCCGATCGTCGAGGCCGCGAGGCTTCCCTTCCTGTTCGGGAGCCGTCTGCACGCCGGGTTTGTCGTGGCGCTCCTCGTGGCGCTGGCGCTGGCCTGGGTCTTCGCGCGCACCTGGTGGGGCTTCCGGCTGCGGGCGTTGGGCGAGGGGCCACGCGCGGCCGAAGTCAGCGGCCGGGTGCGGGCCGGGCGGATGCTCGCGGTGGCCTTGCTCTGGTCGGGGGCGCTGGCGGGACTGGCCGGCGCGTTCGAGGTGAGCGGCGTTTCCTATGCGCTCTACCAGAACCTCTCGCCGGGCTATGGATTCACCGCCATCGGCGTGGCCCTGCTCGCCCGGCTCCGGCCGTCGGCCATCGTGCTGACCGGCGTCGTGTTTGCGGCGCTGGAGGCGGGCGCGGGCGCCATGCAGCGCGATGCCGGGATCCCGGCCGTCGCGGTCTATGTCGTCGAGGGGGTCGTCATCCTGGTCCTGCTGCTGGGGGACGCGGCGGCCCGGCGGCAGGCCAGTCGTCGCGCGGTGCCCGTGGTGGACGGGTCTCCGTGATGGATCCGATGGCGGTGGCCGGCGATGTCCTGGTGGCGGCGGTGGGAATCGCCACGCCGCTGGCGCTCGCCGCCACCGGCGAGGTGCTGGCCGAGCGGTCGGGCGTGGTCAACCTCGGCATCGAAGGGGCGATGCTCTTCGGGGCGCTGGGCGGCGCCATCGGCGCGACCGTCGCGGGGTCCGCCACCGGGCTCGGCGTCGGCATCCTGGCCGGGGTGCTGGTCGCGGCGCTCTTCGCCGCGGTGGCCATCGGGGCCGGCGCGGACCAGATCATCACCGGCACCGCCGTCACGCTGGCGAGTGTGGGACTCACCGGCACCATCTACCGGCAGTTCTACGGCCCGGCAGGGGTCGGACTCTCGCTGCCGACGCTGTCGCCGATCCCGATTCCGTTCCTGGCCGATCTCCCGCTGATCGGCGACGCGCTCTTCGCCCAGCCGGTCACGACCTACCTGATGTACATCCTGGTTCCGCTGGTCTGGTACCTGCTTTTTCGAACGCGGCCGGGGCTGGCGGTGCGCGCCGTGGGCGAAGACCCCACGGCGGCACGGGCGGCGGGGGTGTCGGTGCGCCTGACGCGCGCGTGGGCCGTCCTGGCGGGGGGTGCGCTGGCGGGGCTGGCGGGAGCGACGCTCGTGCTGGCGCAGGTGGGCACGTTCACGGAACGGATGACGGCGGGTCGCGGCTTCATCGCCATCGCCATCGTGGTGCTGGGACGCTGGAACCCGGTCGGCGCCGGCCTCGCCGCGCTGCTCTTCGGGCTGGCCACCGCGCTGCAGTTCGCGCTGCAGGCCGCCGGGCTCGATGTGCCGTACCAGTTCTTCCTGATGCTTCCGTACCTGCTGACGCTGTTCGCGCTGGCGGGTGCGGTGGGCCGGGGGCAGGCGCCGGCGGCGCTGGGAAAGAGCGAGGGCTGAGGACCTCGCGTCGATCATCACCCGGGCGCACGCATCCCCCTCTCCACGTGGTGGAGAGGGGGACAGGAGGAGAGGACAAATGGGGTGAAAGCGGTTGTGCCTACGGCGCCTTGTCGATGCTGACCACAGCCCGGTAGCCCGTTGTCGGGCCGGTCGAGACTGGCGCCGGCAGGAGATCGACGAGGGTGACGAGGAGGCCGTACACCTCGCCGGAGGTACGCGGCTCAAGCGTGGTGTTGAGGGTGATCAGGTGCACGGGGCCCAGGCCGGCAGCGGGCCCGACGGTGATCCGTACCTCCGCGTTCCCCGCCCACACGCAGGTCACATCCGACGGACAGCGCGAGTCGGTGTTGACCCCATCAAATCCAACCAGTGTTCCCGACACCTCAACCGATTTGCCGATGTCCATGGTGACCGTCACGGGAAGCTGCCGCACCTCGAAGCGGACCGCCTCCGGTTCGGTGGCCTCGCCGCAGGCCACGATGGCGAAGCAGAGCGCGAGGGTGATCAAGCGAGACATCGATATGGACTCCACCGAGGGGTTGAACCGCGGCCCCCCCCCGCTCCACCTGGCGGAGAGGAGGATCCTGTGGCAACACTCTGTTCCGCCGAGGCTTCGCCCGGGAATCACCGAGGCTCGGCGTGGAGGCGAGAGCAGCCTATTATTGAAAGATACACAGCTCCTTGAGGCACCCCTTCCTCCATTCGGGAGAGCCACGTGTCCAGCCATTCCCCCGGCCGCCCAGCCGACTCGGAATACAACAGGTACTACCAGCCCTACGTCCAGGAGGTCCCCGATGGCGACCTGCTGGAGACCCTGGCAGAGCAGCAAAATTCAACAGCCGCCGTTTTGGCAGGAATTTCCGACACCAACGCCGGATTCAGGTATGCCGATGGGAAATGGAGCGTCCTGGAGGTGATTGGACACATCGCCGATGCCGAACGGGTGTTCGCCTATCGCGCGCTTCGCTTTGCACGGGCGGATGGCACTCCCCTGCCTGGTTTCGACGAAAATGCGTGGATCCCCGAGGCCGGCTTCGATTCCCGCACTCTGCCTGACGTCGCCGCCGAATTGCGGTCGGTTCGCGAAAGCACCCTGACGCTCTTCCGCAGCGTCAGCGCCGAGGCCTGGCTCCGCTCCGGCACGGCGAGTGGTCATCCGATCTCGGTCCGGGCGCTCGCCTGGATCATTGCCGGGCACGAACGCCACCACCTCCGGGTCCTCGCCGAGCGGTACTTCCCCCGCATGGACGCCTAGGCATCAAGGCATTCTCTCCCGCAGTTCACCACCCCTTCACGACCGGTCCCGCATCATTCCTCTCCGCCTCCGTCGGGATGGGGGCGGGCGGGGGGCCGGCCCCCGTCCGGTTCATGAAGGAGGGAATCATGGTCAGCCAGCGGATCTTCACCGACGAAGAAGCCCGGCACGTGGGGGACCAGGTCGGCGTCGACTGGACCGAGGTCAGCCTCCGGGAATTCCGGATGGGGCTCGAGGTGGAGCTGGAGCATGGCGTCCGGAATGTGGTGACCAGTGTCAAGAACCGCGACCTGGTACTCACCGGGAAGATCGCCCTGGGGCACCTGCGGGAGCTGCCGGACTACTACACCCGGCTGCTGCGGATGGAGGAGGAGGCCCGGCTCCTCCTGCAGTAGGGGCCGGTCCACGTTGCGGCCCCCTCCCGTTGTAGGTAGCGTAGTCGCATGAACATCGAGCTCCTTGGGGTGCCGATGGACCTCGGTTCCGGTCGGCGCGGAGTGGACATGGGTCCCTCCGCGCTCCGGATCGCAGGCGTCGCCAGCGCCCTCACCGCCCGCGGCCACCGGGTCTTTGACGGCGGCGACATCGACATCAAGAACATGGAAGAGGTCTCCTTCGGGAGCCGGCGCGCCCGGTTCATGGGAGAGATCGCCCGGGCCTCCACCCTGCTGGCCAAGGCAGTGGATCGCATCATGGAGCGCCGGCGCTTTCCCCTCGTCCTCGGCGGCGACCACTCCATCGCCATCGGCACGGTCTCCGGGATCGCCGCCCACTGCCGCCGGAAACGGAAGAAGCTCGGCCTGCTCTGGATCGACGCCCACAGCGACATCCACGTGCCGAAGACCTCGCCGTCGGGCAACATCCACGGCATGCCGCTGGCGGCCCTCTTCGGGATGGGCCCCAAGGAACTCACCGGCGTCGGCGGCCCCGGCCCGAAGCTCGACCCCGAACGGGTGGCGCTGGTCGGCATTCGCAGCCTCGAGGACGGCGAACGGAAGCACCTCACCGACCTGGGCATCCGCGTCTACACGATGTCGGAAATCGACCGGGACGGCATTCACGCCGTGATGAGCGACGCCCTCGCGCGAGTGACCGACGGCACGCAGTGCCTTCATGTGAGCTTCGACCTCGACGCCGTGGATCCGACGCTGGCGCCCGGGGTCGGCACGCCGGTGAAGGGCGGCCTCGACTACCGTGAGGCGCACACCATCATGGAACTGATCGCCGCCTCGAAGCGGATGACCTCGCTCGAGCTGGTGGAGGTCAACCCCATCCTCGACGAGCGCAATCGGTCGGCGGTGCTCGCGGTGGAGCTGCTGGAGTCGGCGTTCGGGAAGCGGATCCTGTGACCCTGCTCCCTCCGGGAAGCGGGAGGCTCAGGCAGGCGGGCAGGGAAACACTGAAAGGCAGAGATGTCTGACGTACTGGATTTCGTGATCGTCGGTTCCGGATTCGGCGGCAGTGTCTCCGCGCTCCGGCTGACCGAAAAAGGATACCGCGTGCGTGTGCTGGAGCGGGGCATGCGGTTCCGCGACGAGGACTTCGCGCGCAGCAACTGGAACGTCCGCCGGGCGCTCTGGGCGCCGGCGCTTCGCTGTTTCGGCATCCTCCAGATCAGCCCCTTCCGCAACATCTTCGTGCTGCACGGTGCCGGCGTCGGCGGCGGCAGCCTCGGGTATGCCAACGTCCTCATGGCGCCGGGTGACGAGATGTTCACCGCCCCGGCATGGCGTCACCTGGCCGACTGGAAGGCGCTCCTCGCCCCCCACTACGACACGGCGCGCCGGATGCTCGGCGTCGCGCCCAACCCGCGCGTCTGGCCGGCGGACCGCCTCCTGCAGGATATCGCCGAAGAGCTCGGGACCGCCGACAGCTGGCAGCCGACCCCGGTCGGGACCTTCTTCGGGAGCCCCGACGACGAGGGGGAGGAGGTGCCCGATCCCTACTTCGGCGGCGAGGGTCCGCCGCGCGCGGGATGCATCCACTGCGGCGGCTGCATGGTCGGTTGCCGGTACAACGCCAAGAACACGCTGGTCAAGAACTACCTCTACCTGGCGGAAAAGTGGGGCGCCGAGGTGGAGGCCGAGGTCGAGGTGCGTGATATCGTGCCGCTGCCCGCGGGGCAGCCGGACGGGGCCCGCTACGAAGTGGTCTGTCGGTCGGCGTCTGCCCTCCTGTTCAAGCGGGAACGGCGCATCCGCGCGCGCAACGTGATCGTGGCCGCCGGCGCCCTCGGCACCATGCGGCTGCTCTTCCGCTGCCGGGACGTGACCGGGTCCCTGCCCCGCCTGTCACCCCGCCTCGGCGACATCGTGCGGACCAACAACGAATCACTGCTCGGCGTGATCGCCCGGGACGACAAGGCCGATTTTTCCCAGGGCATCGCCATCACCTCCATCATGCACGCCGACCCGATCACGACGATCGAGCCGGTGCGGTACTCGCCGGGCTCCTCGATGATGCGCCTCCTGACCGGTCCCATCATCGAGTCGGGGGGCTTCCTGAGCCGACTGGCACAGTCGGCCTGGCAGGTCATCTCCCGGCCCGCTGATTTCGCGCGCACGCACCTTCGGTCCCGCTGGGCGCAGCGCACCACGATCATCCTTGCCATGCAGACCGACGACACCCGGCTCCGCTTCCGGTTCGGACGCAGCATCTTCACCCTCTTCCGCCGCGGGCTGGTGTCCCACCCCGATCCGGAGAGCGGCCATCCCTCGGCCATCGAGATCAGCCGGAAGGTGACGCGGCGATTCGCCGAGAAGGTCGGCGGCATCCCGGCCGGCTCCATCAACGAGGGGTTGCTCGGCATTCCGATGACCGCACACATTCTCGGCGGCTGCCCCTTCGGCGAGAGCGCGGCCGACGGCGTGGTCGGCCTCGACTGCCAGGTGCACAACTATCCGGGGCTGTATGCCATCGACGGCTCGATCGTCCCGGCCAATCCCGGGGTCAACCCGAGCCTCACGATCACCGCCCTGGCCGAGTATGCCATGAGCCGGGTGCCCGACAGCCCGGGCGCGGCGGTGCGCGCACCGATCGGGGTCGGCGCGGCACCTGCGCCGGTGCCCAGCGGCGCCGGTGCCTGAACGAACGGAGGAGTCGCATGTCCCTCACCCTGACATCCACCACCTTCGCCCCCGACGGCGAAATTCCCACGCGCTGCACCTGTGAAGGGAAGGACATCGCCCCGGCCCTCGCCTGGTCCGGCGCCCCCGCCGGGACCAGGAGCTTCGCGCTGATCGTGGACGACCCCGACGCCCCCGACCCGGCGGCGCCCAGGATGGTCTATGTCCACTGGGTGCTCTACAACATGCCGGCCGATGCGATCGCGCTGCCCGAAGGGATCACACCCGGGCAGCTCCCCGTGGGCACCCGTGAGGGACTCAACGACTGGAAGCGAACCGGGTACGGCGGCCCCTGCCCGCCCATCGGCCGGCACCGGTACTATCACAAGCTGTATGCGCTCGACGCCGTGCTCCCCGACCTGGGGACGCCCACCAAGGCGGGGCTGGAAGCGGCGATGGAAGGGCACGTCCTGGAACAGGCGGTGCTCATGGGGACCTACATCAAGAAGGGATCCGCGTCATGACGGCCACCTCGCTCGCATTCGAAGTCCGGTTGACCGCGCCATACGACCAGGCCATCGACCTCGTCACCGCCGCGCTGAAGGTCGAAGGGTTCGGTGTGCTGACCCGGATCGACGTGCACACGACGCTGAAGGAGAAGATCGGGGTGGAGTTCCGTCCCTATTCGATCCTCGGCGCCTGTAACCCGCCCCTCGCCCACAAGGTGCTGAGTCACAATGCGGAGGTGGGACTCCTGCTGCCGTGCAACGTGACGGTCGAGGCCGCCGGCGACGGATCCCTGGTACGGATCGGGAATCCCGACGTGATGCTCTCGGTGGGCGGGATGGAAGCGGACGACACCCTCCGCTCGGTGGCGGCCGAGGTGAGCGCCCGACTGACGCGGGTCGCCGAGGCGCTGCGCGCGCCGCCGGAGGCCGCATGATGAAGGATGCGCCGGACCACCTCGATGCTGACCTGATCCTCAAGCTGTACGACCTGCGCCGGGAGGCCGGGCTGCGGGAAGCCCGGGAAGAGCTTGCCCGGGAGTTCTGGCCGAAGAACGCCAAGGATGCGGTGGCGGTCCTGGAGCACGGGCATCCGCTGAACCGGGTGTACCGGCAGGTCTCCACCTACTGGGAGATGGTCTACCGGATGGCGCGGCACGGCATCATCCACGGCGATTTCCTGGTGGAGAACAATGCGGAGGGGCTGCTGCTCTATGCGCGGGTGGAGCCCTACCTGAAGGAGCTCCGGGCGGCTGGCGGGCCGCATGTCTTCCAGAATGCGGAATGGGTGGCCAGGGAAGTGCCGGCGGGCCGGGCGATCGCGGAGCGCATGCGTGCCCGGGTCAAGAAGGCGCTGGGCGGCGGGTAGCGTCAGGCCAGCTTTCGCCGGAGTTCGTCCCGCGCCGTCTCGATGGTGGCTCGGACCCGCGCCTTGAGCTCGGGCAGGTCGTCGAGGGTCATGCCGGCGGTCTCGATCGGCGGGAGGACCTCCACCCGCGCCCGCGCCCGGGTGAAACGCCAGTCGTGCTTGGGAAGGGCAGTGCCGGTGCCCGCCACGACGAGGGGAAGGATCGGGACGCCGGCCTCGAGCGCCAGTCGGAACGCGCCATCCTTGAACGGCAGCAGTCGCCCGTCAGGCGACCGGGTTCCCTCGGGAAAGAAGATCACCGACACGCGATTCCGCAGCGACACATGGCAGCGCTGCATCGCCTCCACCGCGCTGGGGCCGAATCCCCGCTTGAGCGGGATGTCGCCCGCCATCCGCATCATCCACCCGATCAGCGGGATCTTCAGGATCTCGACCTTGGACAGCCACTTCATTTCGAAGGGGAGATGGCAAATGAGCAGGATGTCGGCAAACGATTCGTGATTGGAGACCACGACGTAGGGCCGCCGCGGGTCGGCGACGTGCACGCCACCGCGCCGAAAGCTCCAGTAGGGATTGACGGTCGCCATCGCCACACCCATGCGGCGGAACCACCATCCGACGATGTAGCGCCCGCGGTCGAACGGGACGGTGAGTACATACACCAGCACCATCGTCGGGAACCAGGCGATGATGACCAGGGCGATCCAGAACCATCCCCAGGCGGAGCCGAGGGTCTGCAGGAAGCGGCGCATGCAGGAAAGATAGCGAGGGTTACCGCCCCTGTTCCGTCCGGCTGCGGACGCGATCCGATACCGTGACGTCGAGCGCCCCGGGTGCCCCGGTCAGGGTCACCGACCCGCCCCTCGCCAGCGACCGGATCTGCCCGGTGGCGCCGTCGCGAATCACGGCCAGGGGATACTCGGCGGCATTCCACCGGACCGTCGCCCCCGTGCCGGTGCGGTCCACCCGAAGCCCGGTCGCCCGACCGGCGGCAGCGGCACCGGTGGCACGCAAGGCTGCCTGCATTCCCCGGCCGTCCAAGCGCAGCTCGGCGAGCGAACCCCGGATCATCCGGAGCGGCACCGCGAAGGCGAACTGCTCCTCGTTGTTCGGCGCATCAGCCACCGGCGTCCCGCCGAACGCGAGGCGGAAGGCTTCCCCGCCCGTCGCGGTGAGTCCGCGGAGCAGGTTGGGTCCGGCGCCGACCGGCAACCGGGACTCGGTGACCGCCTCGAAGGCCGGCTCGAGGATCACCGCGCCGTCACGAATGCGGCCCCAGATCACCAGGCTCGGCTCGCGCACCGTCCCGACCTGGATCGTGGCGGGACCCCGCCGGTTCATCACGCCGACATAGGTGTAGTCACTGATCCAGGTGTTGCCGCAGTACCCCATGAGGTCGGTGGCGGTCGGTGCCTTGAGCGTCCCGCCCACGAGGTCGTATCCCCACTGGCCGGTCACCCCGCCGGCATAGGGGTAGTTGGGGTCCGAGCTGCTGACGCCCCCGCACGGGGCGTGCGAACGCCCGAAGTTGTGCCCCAGTTCGTGGGCCACGACCCCCGACCCGCTCGGCAGCTTGTCCCACCCGACTGCCGTGCGACCCGGGATGTACCCGTAGCCTGCAATGCCCCCGCCGTAGGGCACGGCGATGACGCCGTAGTAACTCCGCGTCCCGCCCTCCGCCGCCTGGAGGGTATTGACTTCGCTCAGGATGCGCAGCCAGACCCCGTTCCCGTCGTTGGACTGAATCTGCGCCGCGTCGGTGAAGGTGTACGGGACCCGCACATCCACATCCACCGCCGCGAGCGGATGCATCCGGATCGTCTGGTCGATGAACTGTGCCGCATTGCCGGCGGTCACATTCCCCGTGGTGTTGTCGGCGGTGCGCAGGATCGGCACGAACCGGAGGTCGAACGCCGCCACCGTCTGCACCTGCAGGCTGAGGGGGCTCCCCCCCGCAGGGTAGCTGTTGTCGGCGTCGCTCGACTCGGCCACCACGTTGGCCGGATCGACGTCGAGGACGATGTCGAGCCCCGGATCGAGCAGGGTGGCGGGAAGCGTCGCGTTCCAAGTGCGTGACAGCGCCGCCTGACTGCCCACGGTGTCGGTCGGGACCGACGCGCCGGGCGCCGGGATCGTGAGGGTCTGCAGCAGCACGCCCGCTCGATAGAACCTGGCGCGGACGTCAGGGGTGTCGGTGTTCGCTTCGTTGGCGACGACGAAGACCCGAAGCAGGCCCGCCCGTCCGCCGACCAGCGGCACGGCACGGTCGTAGGTCTGCACGCTCTGCGTGATGTGGAATCCGTGGATCACCAGGTTCAGCGATGTCACGGCACGGGCGGTGTAGGTCACCCCGGCGGACGCGGCGCCGTTGCTCACGACCTGGACGACCTGGCTCAGCGGAGCGGGGTCGTAGAGCGTCGTCGTCCCGACCACGGAGGCGGCCACGGTGTAGGCACCAGGCGCGAGGCCGGTCAGTGCGGCGCCCGCGGTCTGGAGGGAGGAATAGCCCGCGGGGCCGGTGATCGTGATCGCCGCACTGGTGCCGGGCGGCAGGCCGCTGACGCTCAGCGTGAGCGATCCGGGCATGGTCGCGTAGGCCACGGCGGCGGAGGCCGTCCCGCCTGAAGCGACCTGGACGGACTGCGTGGCGGGTGTCGGGGTGTAGACGGTGCTGCCGGCGGTCACCGGTGTTCCGGCAACGGTGTAGCTGCCTGGTGCCAGTCCGGTCAGGGTCGTGGGAAACGAATCCACCGCCGCGGCGAATCCCGCCGGTCCCGTGACCGAGACGGTCGCACCGGTCGCGGGGGGCAGCCCCGACACGGTCACCGTCAGTCCCCCGACGGTGGGTCCGGTCGTGGTGTCCTTGCCGCCGCAGGCGGCGGCGAACAGGAGCACTGCCACCGGGATCAGGGCGGGGAGGCGAACGGGGCGAGAAGCCACGGCAGGATGTCCGGGTCGGGGGAGGGTCACCCCTGTTCCCCCGGGCAACCGATGTGCCGACTCGGCATCGGCGGTGGAAGTGATTCCCTCATAATGGGTTGGACGTACGTGGCGAAGGTCGGCACACACCGGGATCCCGGGCAGAATGCGCTACTCGACCTTGTCTTCCCAGAGCGCGAAGACGTTTCCATCCGGATCGGCCACCATCGCCATGATGCCGAACCCCTGCTGGGTCGGTTCGGCGACGAATGTCACGCCCCGCTGGTGCAGGCGCTCGCAGTAGTCGAGCAGGTCTTCCACGTGGAAGGTGAGGCCGGTGTGCCGGCCCACCAGCGCCTTGGCATCGGCATGCACCGCCGGGTGCACACCGAGTCGGGTCTCCCCTTCGAGGAACTCCGCGCCGAAGGAGCCCTGCCGAAGGAGGGGCAGTCCCAGATGGTCGCGGTAGAAGAGCAGGGCCCGGTCAAGGTCGGTGACGAAGACGGCGACGCTGTAGAGATGGGGCATATGGGAAGGTCAGTGGGGAAGCGGGAAGCCGGAAGCGTGTCAGTCATCTGCTGACCGCGTTCCTGCCAAGATAATGGGGAGCCCCGCCGTGAACCGATGGGCCGTGCGCCGCGACCCGGCGCTTCGCGAGTCTACCCGGACGTCGACGTTGGGGTGATCAACCTTCCACACTGCGCGCCGATCCCTCCACCGACCAATCCCACCACCGCACCGATCACCACTTCGAACGGCCAGAGATTGTGGTCGGTCGGGTCGGCCCAGGTTTCCACGACGACACGAAGCATCACCGCCGCCACGAATCCCAGCGTGATGAGTGCGGTGGTGCGGGAGGGTCTGAGCCGCAGGAACCGCTGCGCGATCCCGCCGGCCACCAGCCCTGCGAGTGCCCACTGCAGCAGGAAGCCACGGTCGGTGTTGTTGAGCTCGGTGTACGATGGCGGCCAGTAGATGGCGCCGGCGGCCAGGGTGCCCCACGCCAGCATGAGCCACGACTTCATCCGGTCGGTCATCCGTGCCTCACCTCTGAAGAAAGGACGAGCACAGCCGACCTGATGATGACGCGCGAGCGCCTATTCGGCAAGGCTCCGGATATGGGTCGACACCTTCAACAACTGCTTCGTGTCCATCCGCATGATGAAGGAGCGGCTGACCGAGCTGATCATCTTGACGGCGGTGGAAATTCCGACCTTTGCTGATCCGGTGGCCACGGCGCCCGCCCCGGCCAGCTTCAGTGCGCGCAGGTAGTAGTAGTCCATGCCGGCCTGCGTCAGGTCCGCCACCAGGTCGGCCAGTTCTTCCCTGTGGTCTTCAGGATCGTCGGCCTGCTCGAGCGCGGTGAGGACCTCACTCATCCTCGCGTGGGATGCCTCGGTGAGTGGAAACCTCAGGGCGGGCTCTGGCGGGGCGGTGCCGCGCTTCGACTGCTTCGGGGTGGGTGTCATGGTGACCGTAAGCTAGCGCCCTCCCCCGCCCCGCCGTACATTCGCCGGTCACCTCCTCGGGAGTTCCCTTGGCCGTCACCTATGCCCGTCGTCTGGGGCTCTTCTCGGGCACCATGTCCGTCGTCGGCGGGATCATCGGCGCCGGCATCTTCCTCAACCCTGCCATCGTCGCCCAGCGGGTCGGAACCCCGACGGCGACGATCGGTGTCTGGGTGCTCGGCGGCGCGGTGGCGCTGATCGGGGCGTTCGTCTACGGCGAACTGGGCCAGCGCCGCCCGAAGGTGGGCGGCGGCTACGCCTACCTGCGTGAGGCGTTCGGGCCCTTCCCCGCCTTCCTCTATGCCTGGGCGCTGCTGCTGATCATCGCGCCGGGGGCCATTGCCGCCGTGGCGGTCACCTTCGGCAACTACGGGGCGGCGCTCCTGGGCGTCTCGCCGGCGGTGGCCCGCCCGGCGGCGGTCGCCGCCATCCTCCTGCTCACGCTCATCAATTGCCTCGGCGTCACCTTCGGGGCCATCACCCAGAACATCTTCACCCTCCTCAAGCTGGCCGCCATCGGCGCCGTCGTCGTCGCCGGTCTCCTCACCATCGGGCACCCGCCGCCGCCCTGCCTGGACTGCGCCGCCCTGCCGTCGCCATCCGGTGGCCTGCCGATGGTCGGCGTGGTGGGCGCGGCGCTGGTACCGGTGCTCTTCTCCTACGGCGGTTGGCAGCAGACCAACTTCATCGCCGAGGAGATGATCGATGCCGAGCGGAACCTGCCGAAGGCGCTGGTGCTGGGCGTGGTGATCGTGGTGCTGGTATATGTGCTTGCCAACGCCGCCTACCTCGGCGCGCTCGGCGTGGCGGGGCTGGCGGCGAGCTCTGCCCCGGCGGCCGATACGATGGAGGCGCTGCTGGGCACCACCGGACGCGCCCTCATCACGGCCGGGATCGTCTTCTCGACCTTCGGTTTCCTGAATCTCGTGATTCTGGTGACGCCGCGCGTGTTCCAGGCGATGGCAGCCGACGGGCTATTCTTCGATCGGTTTGCCCGCCTGCACCCGAGGTTTCGGACGCCGGTGGCCGCCATCGTCTTCCTTGGGGTGTGGTCCTCGATCCTGGTCTACTCCGGCCAGTACGGTGCCCTGCTGGACTACGTCGTCTTTGCCGACTGGATCTTCTTCGGCCTGACGGCGCTGACGCTCCTCGTGTTCCGGCGCCGCGACGGGATGGCGGAGGTTCAGTTCCGGGTGCCGGGCTATCCGGTCACGCTCTGGCTCTTCGTGGGGGTGGCGGCGTATGTGGTGGTGGGGTCCATCGTGTCCAATCCGGGAAACGCGCTGCGCGGGGCCGGGCTGCTGGTGCTCGCCGTGCCGGTCTACCTCTACTGGCGGGGGGTAGCCGCTCGCCGCTGAGCCTCCCGGAGACTGAACCAGGCGTTGCGCCAGTTCCGCCGCATGCGCTCCAGTCCGGGCCGGGCCAGTGGGGTGTCGCCGAACCTGGCCTCGAACTCTCCGGCCGACATCCGTTCGAAGAACCCCTCATCAGTCCCTCGCAATTCGCCGCGATCGCGGAACTCCGGAATGGCCGAATCCATCGCAAAACGCAGATTCCAGGGACAGACATCATTGCAGACATCACATCCGAACGCCCAGCCGCCGAAGTGGCCGGCCATATCGGCTGGAATCTCCGGTTTGTACTCAATTGTGAGGTACGAGATGCACTTGGTGGCATCGAGAACGTAGGGTCCGATGAAGGCCCCGGTGGGACAGGCGTCGAGGCACCTCGTGCAGCTGCCGCAGTGATCGGCGGTGAAGGGCGGATCGACGGCAAGCGGCAGGTCGGTGAAGATGCTCCCGATGACAAACCAGGAGCCGAGACCAGGCCGGAGGAGCATCGTGTTCTTGCCGATCCAGCCGAGCCCGGCGCGTTCGGCGAGTTCGCGTTCAGGCACTGGGCCGGTGTCAACGTATGGCCTGGCCGTTCTGGCGCCGGCCTCCATCAGCATGGAAGCTAAGTCGTTGATTCTATTTAGTGTAACAGAGTGGTAGTCTTTGCTACGACCATACCTTGCGATTCTTGGTGCCGAATTGTCTGGATCAGAATCCTTGTAGTAGTAGTTGTCAAGAATAACAACGGCACGCGTCGCATCACGGTCGATCAGTCTCAGGTCCTTTCGCTTCTTCGCCTGGCGGTGGATGTACCGCATGTTCCCGCCGTACCCGGCCCGGAGCCAGTGCTCGAGGGCATCCGCGCGTGCGGAGGGGCCGAGATCGGTGATCCCGCACGCCACGAACCCCAGTTCGGCGGCACGGGCCTTCACATCAAGCGCGGTGAGGGTCACGGCATCCGGGCAGATGTGCTCACAGCCCCATCGTGTCCCGGCGCCACCGGACGAACCGCAGCAGGTCCTCGAGCGGGGGGACAGTGTCTTCCGCCCCGTAGGCGGTGTACATCCGCCACGCCAGGTAGGTCCGGTCGGGCACCGGGAGGAAGGGGAACGCCGCCCACCACGCCCGCCGCCGAAATGCCCAGCCGGCGCCGAGCAGGTCCAGCGCCAGCCGCGGGTTGAGCAGCGCACGAAGCGCCGCGGCACCGAGCAGGCGGGCCCAGGAGCCCCGGTATCGGGCGGCGCCGGGATGGTCGAGGTGGGCGGACATGCCGGAAATATACGCGGAGGAGCGGCGTTCGCCCGGCCGGGAGGGCGGTGGTATTCTTCTCCACCGGCTCGTCAGCCCGCGACCCGGTCCCGTTGACGCGACCCCGAATCGGAGCAGGCATGCTCTTTGGAACCGCCCTGCTGGGCGCCGCCCTCCTCATCAATGCACCGACCGTCCTCGAGCCCAAGACGGATGTGCTGTACATGAAGAACGGCGACAAGATGACGTGCGAGATCAAGACCATGAACGCGGGAGCGCTCTACGTCAGCCTCGACTACGTGGACGGGACGATCTCGGTGGAGTGGTCCCGGGTGGCGCGGCTGGAGAGCACTCGTTTGTTCATCGTCAAGCTGGTGGACGGCACGGTCTACACGGGGCGGATGTCCATCCTGCCCGAGGAGGGGACCGACTCGGTCCTGGTGCGACTGGTCCAGCTCGACGGCACGAGCGTGGCCTTCGACAAGTCCCAGATCGCGGGCCTCGGCGGGACGTCGGACAAGTTCTGGGGGCGGTTGAACGGCGACGTGACGTCTGGCTTCGGGTACTCGAAGGGCAACAACAGCACCACCTACAACTTCAGCTCCGCCGTCAACTATCCCCGCGCCCGCTGGAGCGCCTCGCTGTTCCTCAACTCCAACCTCTCCTCCTCCGACGGCACGACCACCTCGACCCGCAACCAGTTCGGGCTGGGCGCCTCGAAGCTCCTGCGCTGGAACACCTGGTTCTATTCGGGTGCGTTCTCCGGCCTGCAGAGCACGGAGCAGAGCATCACCTTTCAGGGAAGCGTCAGCGGCGGTATCGGGAAGTACTTCAAGGACACCAGCACGCTGAAGATCAGCATGACCGGCGGGGCGGCGTACCAGGCGACGACCTACACTTCGGACATTTCCGGGAACAGCGAGGATGTGATTGCCGCCCTGATCGCGGGCAGGCTCTCCTACGTGAAGTTCAAGAAGACCTCCCTGTCCGTGAACGCCAACGTGCTCCCGGCACTGAACGACCTGGGGCGATTCTACTTCAACGCCAACGCCAGCTATTTCGTCAAGCTGTTCGGTGCCGTGAACTGGAATCTCTCCTTCTACGGCAACTGGGACACCCAGCCGCCGGCCGGCTCCTCGGGCAGCGACTACGGATTCAATTCCGGGCTCAGCTGGACCTTTGGAAACGAATAGCGTGACCCCGCGCCCGCCCGCCGCCTACCGCGGCGAGTTCCCGATCTTCGAGCGCTGCACCTACCTCAACAGCTGCTCGCTCGGCGCGCTGTCGCGCCGGTCGCGCGCCCGGGTGAACGAGTACCTGGACCTGTGGGACGCGCGCGGGGCCTCCGCCTGGTACGACACCTGGTGGGCCGCGCTCGAGGAGCTGCGAACCCGCTACGGCCGGGTCATCGGCGCGCCGGCCGGCACCATCGCACTCCACCCGAACGTCTCCAGCGCCCTCGGCGTGGTGGCCTCCGCGCTGGACTACCGGGTGCGCCCGCGTGTCATCGTCACCAGCCTCGATTTCCCCACCATCGGCTACCAGTGGATGGCCAAGGCGCGCGCGGGGGTCGAGGTCGTCGTCCTCGAGAGCCCCGACGGGATCGGCGTGCCGCTGGAAGCGTTCGAGCGGGCGGTCGATGGCCGCACCGCGCTCATCGCCACCAGCCACGTCTACTTCACCAGCGGGGCGATCCAGGACGTGGCGGCGTTGTCCGCCATTGCCCACCGGGCCGGGGCGCTCTGCCTGGTGGACGGCTACCAGGCCGCCGGCCAGCTGCCGGTGGATGTGGAGGCGCTGGATGTGGACTTCTACCTCGGCGGCGGCCTCAAGTGGCTGCTCGGCGGCACCGGCGTGGCGTTCCTCCATGCCCGGTCGGAACTGCTGGCGTCGCTGCAGCCGACCGTCACCGGATGGTTTGCGCACCGGGAACAGTTCCGGTTTGATTCCCGCGCGCTGGAGCTGCACGACGACGCCCGCCGACTCGAGGCCGGGACCCCGCCCCTGATGCCGGTCTACGCGCAGCTCGGCGGGCTCGACGTGCTCGAGGAGGTGGGCATCCCGGCGATCCGGATGGCCACGGCGGCGCTCACCGAGGACCTGATCGACGGGGCACGCGCCCGCGGCCTGGTGCCGAAGGTGGCCGCGCGGGCGGAGGCGCGGAGCGCCATCGTGATGCTGCCCGCCGAGGACCCGCACGCCGACGTCCGGCGGCTCGCCGAGGCCGGCTTCATCGCCGATGCGCGGCCGGGCCATGTGCGGGTGTCGCCCTACTTCTACAACGTGCCCGATGATCACCGGGCGTTCCTGGAGTGCCTGACCCATGGCCGCTGACGTGCCCACCCCGCCTGAACGCCCCGCCGATCGGAGCCTGACCGAGGACGAACTGCTCTTCGAGCGCTTCGCCACCGATGCCGAGCGCGCACGCGCCACGGCGCTGAAGGTCAGCGACTCGTGGCGGGTGCTCCGCATCATGGGGGAATTTGTCTGGGGATTCGACAACCTCGCCTCGATCAAGAATGGCGTGTCCATCTTTGGCTCGGCGCGGACCCGGTCGGACCACCGCTACTACGCGCAGGCGGTGGCCGTGTCCCGGCTGCTCGCCGAACGGGGGATTCCGGTCATCACCGGCGGCGGCCCCGGCATCATGGAGGCGGGCAACCGCGGCGCCAGGGAAGCGGGGGGCGAATCGGTCGGGTGCAACATCGAACTGCCGTTCGAGCAGGGCTCCAACCCCTATGTCACCCGCAACCTTCTCTTCAAGTTCTTCTTCGTCCGGAAGACCATGTTCGTGAAGTACGCCACGGCGTTCATCGTCTTTCCCGGCGGGTTCGGCACGATGGACGAACTGTTCGAGGCCCTCACCCTCATCCAGACCGGGAAGGTGAAGTCCTTTCCCGTGATCCTCTTCGGGCGGGCGTACTGGGAGGGGATGGTGGAGTGGCTCTCGCGCACCGTGGCGGGCGAGGGCAACATCGACGCCGCCGACCTGACGCTCTTCCACGTGACCGACGACCCGGAAGAGGCCGTCCGCATCGTCCTCGAAGCCCGCGCCAAGCGGGCCTGACCAGCCGACCAGACCGGAGCAGCGCATGTCACGTCCCTCGGGCCCCTACCTTCGCGGCCGGCGCATCGATCCCACGGCCATCACCGGCGCCGAGCAGGTGGCCGACCTGGTGGACAACGCCTTCCTGGCCTACAACGCCGGCCGGCTTCGCGAGGGGTGCCAGCTCTTCACGAACCGGATGCTCCAGCCCGACACCACCGTGGGGATGAGCCTGACCGGTGCGATGACGCCCGCGGGCATCGGCATGAGCTGCCTCATCCCGCTCATGGAGGCCGGCTTCGTCGACTGGATCATCTCCACCGGCGCCAATCTTTATCACGATGCCCACTTCGCGCTGGGGCTGGCCCTTCACCAGGGCCGGCACGACGCCGACGACGTCGAGCTCCGCGACAAGGGCGTGGTCCGGATCTACGACATCTTCTTCGACTACAACGTGCTGCTCTCGACCGACGCGTTTGTGCGCGAGGTGTCGGCCCGGCCGGAATTCCAGCGCGCGATGAGCTCCGCGGAGTACCACTACCTCCTCGGCGGGTACCTCCGCGAGCGGGAGGCGGCTCTCGGGTTGTCCCGGCGTTCGGTGCTGTCGACCGCGCACGAGCTGGCGGTGCCGATCTACACCAGCTCGCCGGGCGACAGTTCGATCGGGATGAACGTGGCGGAACAGGCGCTGGCGGGCAGCCTGCTCCGGTTCGACGTGAGCGCCGACGTGAACGAGACGGCCGCCATCGTCCTCGAGGCCAAGCGGACCGGCGGCAAGAGCGGGGTGCTGATCGCGGGCGGCGGGAGTCCGAAGAACTTCATGCTGCAGACCGAGCCGCAGATCCAGGAGGTGCTCGGGATCGACGAGCGGGGGCACGACTACTTCCTGCAGATGACCGACGCCCGGCCCGACGTCGGGGGGCTCTCCGGTGCCACCCCCAACGAGGCGGTCAGCTGGGGGAAGATCGATCCCGACCAGCTGCCGGGGACGGTGGTGGTCTACGCCGACAACACCATCACCCTGCCCCTCCTGACGGCCTATGCGCTGCAGCGGGTGGCGCCGCGGCCGGTCAAGCGGCTGTACGATCGCCGGGAGGCGATGATGGAACGGCTGGTGTCGGAGTATCGATCGGCGCTGGCCTTCCGCGACCAGCGGGCCGAGGACGCCAAGGGGGACCGGGTTGGCGACTAGCGGTGCCGTCTTTCCGGGGCCGACGCGCGCGTACGGCTGGTACGCGCTGGCCCTGCTCGCCCTGCTCAACCTGCTGAGCTACGTCAACCGCAACGTCCTCTTCGCCCTCGTGCCCCCGATCGAGCTCGACCTTCACCTCACCGACACCCACATCGGATGGATCGCCTCCGCCTTCGTCCTGCTCTTCTCGGTGGCGGTCTTTCCCTTCGGCGTCCTGAGCGACCTGCGCTCCCGGCGGGCGGTGGCGGCAGTGGGCGTGGTGGTCTGGAGCGCCTTCGCCTTCCTGGCGGGCCTCTCGCGCGGCTTCTGGGGCCTCTTCCTGACCCGCGCCGTGGTGGGCATCGGCGCGGCGGCGTTCACCGCGGCGGCGGCGTCGCTGGTGGCCGACTACTTCCCCGGGAACCGGCGGGCGGTGGCGATGGGCGTCTTCTCCGCCGGGATCCCCATCGGCGGGGTGGTCGGCATCGCCATCGGGGGGCAGCTTGATGCGCTGTACGGCTGGCGCATCGCGATGATGGCGGTGGCGGTGCCGGGCTTCCTGCTGGCCGCCCTCGTGGTGCGGCTCAACGATCCGACCCGTCCACCGCCGACGCTGACGGTGCGCCAGTACTGGCGGGAGCTCGAGATCGGCGCCACCGGTGCCCTGCGGGTGGCCTGGCCGCTCCTGGTCGGTTCGCTGGCCGGCGCGCTGGCGGCCTGGCTGCTGGAGACCAGGTACGGGTCCACCTCCACGCTGGACACCGCCGCACTGGCCACCGGTATCGGCCTCGGCCTCGCCGGCAACCTCGTGCTGGTGATCCGCGCGAACCGGCGGAAGGACGGGAGCTTCGACTTCATTCCCGCCGACAGCATGAACGACGCCCTCGGCGAGATGCGGCTCGCCGTCGACACGGTGTTCCGGACCCCGACGCTGAAGTACCTCTTCGTCGGCGGCGCCCTGGTGTCGTTCGGCATGAACGGGCTGGTGGGATGGGCCCCGACCTTCATGTCGAGGGAACTCGGGCTGACGATCGCCCAGGGGACGCTGCTGCTGGGCCAATGGGGGCTGCTGGCGGGGACGGCCGGGACGCTGGCGGGCGGGTTCTTCGCCGACTGGCTCGGGAAGTACACCGGCCGGGGGCGGATGATCGCGTCGTCGGTGGGGCTCCTGATCGGCGGACCGCTCGCCATCTGGCTGCTGGCGGTGCGGGACCTCGGCCTCTTCGTGCCGGTCTTCGCGACGGCATTCTTCTTCCTGACGCTCTACAACGGTCCGGTGATCGCCGCGGTGTTCGACGTGGTGCCGGCGCGCATCGGGGCCACGGTAGTCGGCGCCTACCTGCTCTTCATCCACGTGGCTGGTGACGCGATTGCGCTGCCGCTGGTGGGCTTCCTCTCCGACCGGTTCGGCATCGACCGCGCGATCTTCATCCTGCCCGCCGCGGCCATCGCCGGCGGTGTCGTGCTCTTCATGGGGGTGGGAACGGTCCTGCGGGACATGGAGTTCATGCTGGCGCGGACGACGACGACACATCCGGTGGTCACGGCCAGGCCCACCGGCTGACGGGCTCTCCTCACCCCCTGCCCCGCCTACCTCGCATTCCGGTACAGCAACTCGACCAGCTCGTCGTACATCGCGCCGGACTGCTCCGGATCGCCGGACCGGATGGCGCTGGCGGCACAGTGCTCGAGGTGGTTGCGGAAGAGGATGCGGGCCACGCCGCGCAGCGCCTCGTGCACCGAGGAGACCTGCGTGAGGATGTCGGCGCAGTACCGCTCCTCGTCCAGCATCTTCTGCAGTCCGCGCACCTGCCCCTCGATGCGCCGCAGACGCCGCAGGGCCGCCGCCTTCATCTCGGGGTCCACCGCCACGGCGTGCGTGCCGTCGCCGGGCCGCGCACAGGCGCAGGGGGCGAGGGTCCCGTCGGCCGGTGGCGTCGTGTCAGGGGTGGGCATCAGGCCCTCCGGAGCCGGAGGCTGTTGGTCACGACGGAGACGCTGCTCACGGCCATCGCCGCCGCCGCGATGGTCGGCGTGAGCAGGATGCCGAACACCGGATAGAGCACGCCGGCCGCCACCGGAATCCCCACCACGTTGTAGGCGAACGCCCAGAAGAGGTTCTGCTTGATGACGCGCAGCGTGCGGCGCGCCAGGCGGACGGCCTCGGGGACCCCGGCCAGGTCGCCGCGCATCAGGGTGACGTCGCCCGCCTCCACCGCGACGTCGGTCCCGGTGCCGATGGCGATCCCGACATCGGCCTGCGCGAGCGCGGGGGCGTCGTTGAGCCCGTCGCCCACCATGCCGACCACCTTCCCTTCCCCTTGCAGCCGCTGCACCACGTCGCGCTTGTGCTCGGGGAGCACCTCCGGCACCACGCGATCGATGCCCACCTGCCGTGCCACGCTCTCCGCCGTCCCGCGGGCATCGCCGGTCAGCATGATGACCTCGAGGCCGAGCGCACGGAGCGCCGCCACCGCGGCACGACTGGTCGGCTTGACCGGGTCGGCCACCCCGATGACCCCCGCGGCGGCACCGCCGATCGCGACGAGGACCGGTGTCGCGCCGAGATGGGCGAGCGCATCGGCGGCCTCGTGCAGGACGGTCGAGTCGACACCCCAGTCGGCGAAGAGGGCGCGGTTGCCGGCCAGCACGCCGTCTCCGTCGACGACGCCCACCACGCCCTTGCCGGGAAAGACCTGGAAGGTCTCGACGGCGGGGATGGTCAGTCCGCGCTCCGTGGCCGCGGCGACGATGGCCTCACCGAGCGGATGTTCGCTCATCCGCTCCAGCGCAGCGGCGTGGAGCACGATGGCCGCCTCCGTCCCTGCCCCGGCGCTCCGGACCGCCGTGACGGCGGGTCGGCCTTCGGTGATCGTCCCGGTCTTGTCGAGCACCACGACGTCGAGCTCGGCGGCGCGCTGGAGGATGTTGCCCCCCTTGAACAGCACGCCACGCTCGGCGCCCCGCCCCGTCGCGACCATGACCGCGGTGGGAACCGCCAGTCCCATGGCACAGGGACAGGCGATGATCAGCACCGTGACCGCGGCGGCGAGGGCGCGCACCACGCGCGGCTCGGGGCCGACGAGGTACCAGGTGGCGAAGGTGATGAGCGCGAGGACGATGACCGTCGGGACGAAGACCGCCGCGATCCGGTCGGAGAGCTGCTGGATCGGGGCCTTGGCGCCCTGCGCCTCCCGCACCATGCGGATGATCTGTGCGAGGACGGTGTCGGGGCCGACACGCGTGGCGCGCATGCGGAAGGCGCCCGCGCGGTTGAGGGTGGCCCCGGTGACCGGGCTGCCGGGCTGCTTCGCCACCGGGGTCGGTTCCCCGGTCAGCATCGCCTCATCCACCGAGGTGGTCCCCTCGAGGACGACGCCGTCCACCGGGATCGTCTCGCCCGGGCGCACGAGGAGCTGGTCACCGGTGCGGACCTGGCCGAGCGGAAGCTCGACCACTTCCCCGCCCCGCATCACGTGCGCGGTGTCGGGCCGCAGCGCCACCAGCTTCCGGATGGCCGCCGAGGTGCGTCCCTTGGCGCGCGCCTCGAGATAGTTGCCGAGGAGGATGAGCGCGATGATCCAGGTGACCGCTTCGTAATAGACGTGGGGCTCGACGCCGCGGGCCAGGAAGAAGGGCGCGCCGATCGTCATTGCGAGGCTGAAGAGGAAGGCGGCCCCGGTGCCGACGGCGACCAGGGTGTTCATGTCGGCGCCGCGGTGCCGTGCCGCCGCCCAGGCGCGGACATAGAAGTGGCGGCCGGCCCAGAAGACCACGGGGAGCGTCAGGGCGAGGAGCGTCCATCGCCAGGTGTCCGCACTGACGCGGAAGAGCCCGGGGGCGACGGCGCGCAGCACATCGCCCAGCGGCATCATCAGGTGCATCAGCGGATCGGCGGCCCCCTGGGCGGCCGCGGCCTCGCCGAGCGGGACGCCGATGAGCATCGCGAGCGCGGCGATGACCAGGCTGACCACGACCTTCCGCCGGAGCACGCGCCGCTCGGTGGCGAGCCGCAGCTCATCGGCCGTCTCCTCCTCACCGGCGCCGGTGACGGGGCGGGGCAGCTCGGCGCCGTACCCGGTGTCCCGGATGGTGGCGACAAGCGAGTCGAGGGTGGCCGCCGCCGGATCGAACTCGACGGTGGCGGAGTTGGTCATCAGGTTGACGTTGGCCGATGCCACCCCCGGGGTGCGCTCCAGCGTGCGCTGGATGCGCGCGCTGCAGGCGGCGCAGGTCATCCCGGTCACGGGAATGGTCGCGCGTTCGGTGGCGGTGGTCATCGGCGTCGTGTCACGTGGCGCTGGGAGCGGGGGTGGCGCGGTAGCCCTCTTCGGTGACGGCGGCGGCGATTCGGGCCGCGTCGATCCTGGCCGGGTCGAACCGCAGTTCCGCCCGCCCGATCTTGACCGAATCGACTTCGATGCCGTCGAGGGCGTCGAGGGCCTTGTTCACGGCGTTCAGGCAGTGCCCGCAGGACATGCCTTCGATGTGGAGGATGAGATTTTCCATAGTCCAATCATGTAGTAGTCATAACTACTAACTATGTCTCGCACCCTGTTCTTGGATCTGCAGCGTGGTCATCAGCCCAGGGCCGAGCGGCGAAAATGGATTCCAAGATATATAGGGGAGGGGGGTATGTCAATATGTTCTATCGGCAGGTCAGAACTTCTTGACCAGAAGTGATTTGCAATATGAAATCGGCGGTGCTCCCAGGAGGCGCCTGCCACGGAAAAACACCTAACTCCCAACGTGACAAGTCTTTGCGATCCTGTGAGCAGAGACAGGGCATGCAAAGTGCACTAGGGACGATTATGAATCACGACCGCGGGTCTTTCCCATCCTCCTCCCAGGGGAGCGAGATCGAGGACCTCGACATGAGGGTCCCGCTTCTCCGCCTGAAGGGAAACTCGTGGGACGAGGTGGCGCTCGAGACCTGGCTCGAGGCGCTTTCCGGGCTGCTTGCCCCGGAACTCCCGCACGACCTGATGGCGCTCTGGGTCTATCCCCCCAACGGTCCGGCGGTGCTCGTCGGCCCCTCCGCCCTGGCCCAGGATCACCTCGAGATCCCGGCACCGGCTCCGCACCTGGGGCAGGACGAGCTCTACACGATGGAGCAGCGAATCCGCACGGCCGGATATGCGTCGGTGGTCTGCATGGCGGTCCCGCACGGCGACCGCGACGTCGGCCTCCTCCTGCTGGCCGACCTCCGACCCGCTCGCTACGGACTGCCTGAGGCAGTCCTCCTCCGGAACGTGGCCGACTCGCTCGGATCGACCCTGGCGCGCGTGGCGCGGCAGGGCAGGGACTCGCTGCCCCCGCCGCGTGTGGACGGGACGCCGCCTCCGCCGGAGCGACGGCGGTCGGAGCCGGGGCGGAAACTGCTCGAGCTCAATGCACTCCTCGCCAATCTCGGGCTGGCGGAGTCGGCGTCACGCACGCCGAGAGAATTCACCGAATTCGTGTCGAAGGCGGTCCAGTCGATGCTGCCGCACGACCGCATCCAGTTGCTGGTCCCGGACGCCTCCGCCCAGGAACACTACCGCTTCGATCGGCATGGGCCCGGCACCTTCTGGTCCGATCCGGCGCTGGTCGTGACCCGGGCCCAGTTCGACCCGGCGGCGCTGTTCGGCGACGCCGACGACATCCTGGTCGGCGACACCGGCACGGGGCAGGGGCTCCTGGCGTGGTGCCCCGACACGCCGGGGGGCGGTGCCGCGCCCGCCGCCGCGCGCTCGGTGGTCGGGGTCCGGCTCCTCTCACAAACCCGTGTCGCGGGGTACCTCCTCCTCGGTGGGGACGGTCCCGACTTCTTCCGGCGCGAGGACCTCGAACTCCTGCGCCAGGTCGCCCCGCTGGTGGCGGTGCGGGTGGACAGCTTCCTCCTCGCCTGGCAGGTGCAGGTCATGCGCTCGCACCTCAGCGTGCTGCGCAACGTGCCGGCGCATCTCGGGCGCATCGCCGAAGTGCTGGCGACGACGGCTCACGTCGGGGCGGCCACGCGCCTGTTCGCGCGAGAAGCCTCCACCGTCCTCCCGTTCGACCGAATGGAATTCTCGCTGAAGCTCGGCGAGGCCGACGAGGTGGTCATCGTCTCGCCGGGCGATGCCCGGCCCCTGCCGGATGTGCCGCTCGTATCCGTCGCGGGGACGGAACTTGGTCGGGTGCTCCGCGGCGAGCTGCCGCATGCCTACGCCTCGGCACGTCGACAGCTGGAGCGCGAGACCGGGCCGACCCGGCCGACCGCCGCGCTGGTGGTCCCGCTGCGGGTCGGCGGCCGGATCTTCGGGTGCCTGACGCTCCTCGCGGCCGGCGCCGATGCGTTCACCCGAGCCGACATCGCGCTGGCACAGCAGCTCGCCGACGTCGTGGCCCCGCACCTCGAGCTGCTCCGCCGAGCGGCGCTGTCGCCCTCGCCGCTGGCACAGGGGTGGCGGCGCCGCCCATAGGGCAGCGGGCCGGTCAGGGCAGGCACGAAGGCAGGCAAAGGGGGCAACCATCGATCGGTTGCCCCCTTCGTCATCGGTCCGGGCGGCCGTGCGGCGGCCGCTAGGCGGGTTTCGATTCCATCGCGCCGGCTGGCAGGAACCGCCGGATGAGAAACGCCAGCAGCAGCGCCACGCCGAAGGCGCAGACGATGACGGGGCCGGTGGGCAGGTCGAACTTGAACGACACCGCGAGGCCTGCCGCCGAGGCGAGCACCCCGGTGATCCAGGACGAGATCGCCAGGTACTTCTGGTTGCCGGAGAACTGGAACGCCACCGCCGCCGGCACCACCAGGAAGGAGAAGACCAGCAGCACGCCGGCGATCGGCACGGACAGGGTGATCACCACGCCGAAACTGAGGTAGAACCAGAAGTCCCACCAGCGGATGCTCCAGCCGTTGGCCAGCGCCGTTGCCGGCTCGAACGAAATGGTCAGGAACCGCTTCCGCAGCACGAAGTGGAAGACCCCCAGCCCGGCGTAGACCGCCGCCATCTTGATGATGGCCGGCCAGGTCACCCAGAGCAGGCTGCCCACCAGGATGTCCTTGATCGCCTCGCCGCCGCGCGGCACGCGGTCCGCCACCAGGATGGCGGCGGCGGACGCCACCACGTAGACGATGCCGATGATCGCCTCCTGGGGAACGCGCCCCTTGTCGTGCGTACGCGTGAGCGCGAAGAGCCCGGCGCCGATGGTCGTGAACCCCAGCGCATACACGTAGGACATCGTCGACCCGGGATCGGAGCCGGCGAAGATGGCCACGGTGGAGCCGAGGGCCGCCATCTGCGCGAGGGAGAGGTCGACGAAGATGACCTCGCGCGCGATGATGTGCAGGCCGAGGTAGGAGTGGATGGCCACGATCACCATGCAGGCCGCGAGCGGCGGCAGGATCAGGTCGAGCATCGCGTCAGTTCTTCCTTCCGAAGGCGGCGGACAGGCCGTCCACCCAGGTGTTGACGAGATCGAAATAGGTGGTGACCCCGGGGGTGCCGTAGGTGTTCTCCGGCACGATCACGGCGGTGGCGCCGGTCTTGGCTGATACCTGCTCGATCTGGGAGCGAGAGAAGTAGTTGGATGCGAAGAGGGCAGGGATCTGCTTCTGCTTCATCAGGTCGATGACCTCCTGCACATGTCCAGGGGTCGGCGGGATGCCTGGCTTCGCCTCGATGTAGGCGATGCACGCGACCTGGAAGCGGGCGCTGAAGTAGGCCCACTCCTTGTGGTAGCAGGCCATCTCCTTCCCCTTGAAGTCCGCGCCCCGCTTCAGCCAGCCACCCAGCTGCTCCGCGAGCGGCTTGCCGTGCAGCATGGTCTTGGTGACGAAGTCGTCGAACTGGTTCGCTCGCAGGAGGTTGAACGCGGCGGCGGGGGTGAGCAGCTCCACCAGCGGCTTGCCGATGGTGGCGTCGAGAACCCGCCGCTCGAAATCGGCTTGGCGCCCCCTGTAGTAGTCGGCGTTGGCGGGGTCCACCTTCAGCAGCCCCGCCAGGATGTTCCGCCCGATCAGAATGCCGTTGACCGGGTCGGTGTGGATGTGCGGGTTGCCTTCCGCGTGGATGTCCCCGCCGGCGCGGCTGAGGGAGGTCGGCACCTCGAGGAGGACGATCCCGGTGTAGGCCGCCACGTACCCCGGGCCGCCCTCCATGATCTTGCGGTTGCCCGCACGGTCGAGGAGCGTCGGCACCCACAGTTCGAGGTCGAGGCCGGTGGTGACGAAGAGGTCGGCGTCGCGCAGCAGCGCCACGAAGCTCGGCTTGGGCTGGACGAAGTGCGGATCTTCGTCGCCCTGGGCGATTGAGGTGACGGTGCCGCGGTCCCCGACGATCTCCCGGGCAATGGAACCGTAGGTGGTGAGGCTGGTGACCACCTTCACCTGGGCGGCTGGCGGTGTGGACCCGAGGGCGGCCAGCAGGAGCAATGCCGTGGAGAGCATGTCAGTATGTCTCGTGTTTGTGAGGACCCATCGCCCAGACGACCTGCAGTGTCAGGTTGTCGAGCGATCCGGTGGAGTCGAGATGGTTGCGAAACGCCTGCAGCCGGAGGTACACGAACTCGCTTTGCCACCAGGTGACCGCACCGGTGGCGCGCCAGGTCGATTCATCGGGACCGGACGGCGCCTCGACGTAGTCGTACCGGCCACCGAGGATCCAGCGCCGGTCGAGGCGCCAGGTGAGGTCCGAATACATGCCGTACCGCGTGGTGGTCGGCCCCTCGCCGAGGCGCTGCAGTCGGTATCCCTCGGTGCGAAAGGTGATGTCCTTCCGGGTGCCGGCGTCGGGCGGGCGGATGGTGAACCGGACGTCGGCGCCGATGAGGTTGCTGGTGAGGTTCACGTCGCCGTTCCGGGCGCCGAGTCCGGTGAAGCCGATCTGCATGTAGGTACTGCGGGACAACTGCCAGAAATTCTGCAGGCGGGCCAGCAGCGCCGGCTGGGTGCTGAGGTCGTTGAGCGGCTCGCTCTCGATGGCGGCGGCCTGCAGGAAGATCTCGGAGGTTCCCTTGGCGATCGAGACCGGGAGGAGGTTGTAGAGACTTGCGCCGACGCCGCTCAATCCGTCCTCGCCGAGGAACGCCTGGTAGACCAGGGGATAGTTGGTCTCCGGCAGGGCGTGCCGGTGCCAGCGGTTGAGCTCGCCGACCGCCATCCGGTACTTGCCGAGGTCGCCGCGAAACTTGCCCGGGAGGCCCGTCCAGTAGATGTACGCTTCCTCGACGCCGATTTCGTCCTCGCCCCAGGTGAGGAAGATCTTGGTGGCGGAGTAGGGGTCCAGCGTGGCCTGGAAGGCGACCTCGACCTCGGCGAGCTGGAGGTCGAGGCCCTCGATGTCGGTCTGCGCCGCGAACTGGACATTGCCGGTGGCGCTGATCTCCGGGTTCATCGACGACTGGTTGCGCTGCTTGCTCACGAATTCGGTCGGGTCTGCGCCCGCGGTGTCGGGCATCACCGGCACCCCGGCGGTGGCGGTGGCGGCGGCGCTGTCGGCTGCCGCGCGAATGGCGGCGAGGGGATCGGTCGTATCGGGCGTGACGGGTGCAGGCGGGGCGGCGGCGCACCGGGTCGCAGCGGTGTTCGCCCGGGCCGTCAGCCGCGCCACGGCCACGACCAGCGAATCCACCGCGGCGTTGCCGGTGGGCTGCTTCGGCGCCGGGCCGGGAAGCGGGGAGGTGGGACAGGCGCCGGCGTCGAGCGAGTCGAGGCGTGCGCTCAGCGACCGGACGGTGCGCTGGAGCGAGTCCACCGTGCTGGTGGGCACTCCCTGTCCCTGGGCCGCCGCGGGGGCAAGGGCCATCAGGGTGGTGATCAGCACAGCCGTGCGGAAAGACAGCCGCATGGGCCTCCTCATTCCTGTTGATGGGATCCGGGGGGAGCCGGTTCCCGATGTCGTTGTCAGGACAGGGACAGGAGGGTCAGGCGGGCGGCGCGCGGGAGTGCTGGAGGGCGACGAGCTCGGTGTCGGTGGGGACCGCGGCGTCGGGGGTGATGGCCCGAGCCGCCATCGGCGGCGCGACCCGGACGGCCTGCGCGCTGCCGATCGACTCACGCTGCGCCGCGACCGGATGGGCAAGGGTGCAGTGATCGGCGTGGTGCTGCCCGCCGTGCGCCTCGATGTGCGTGACGCCAGCGCAGGGGTCCCGGCCGGCCAGATGGAACATCGCCGCGTCGGCGATCGGCACGCCGAAGGTTCCGGTGAGGAAGACCCCCAGAATGAGGGCCGCGCGGAGCCGGCGGGCGAGGATGATCACGAAGTGGAATGTGCGGGAGCGGGAAGGGATGGACAAGGGCGTCGAGGCCCCGCTGGGCCGGGAGGCGAGCAGCCCCCTCCCGGCCCCGGGCACTCAGTGCGAGTGGGCGTCGACCATGTGCGGCGCGTCGCCCGAGAAGTTGTAACCGGACTTCGGGCAGGACAACGATGGGTTGGTCGGGGAGAACACGCCCGCCGGGTTCGCCTTCCAGAGCCACACATGGAGGTCATAGTGGTGCAGGCCCGTCGGCATGATCGGCTCGTGGCCCTCCATCGGACCCTCCAGCTGCTTGCCAAAGATGGAGGGCGGGCTGTCGCCGACGGCGGCGACGGGGGCGAACCACTCGGCCGCTACCAGGCGGAGCTTCGAGCCATCTGGCTCGTAGATGAGGACCTGCGGTTTCATCGGGTCCAGGGTGGGGCCGACGTACGAGAGGTTGAGGAAGTGGACGCCCATGCCGCCGGCGACGTATTGCATCTCGCCTTCACTGTGTCCCTTGGGAAAATCGATGCATGCCACCGTCGAGAGATAGCCGTCCCGCACCGCGACCATCGGATCCTGGTACTTGTCGAGTCCACCGCGTACGGACGCCAGTTCCGGCGACAAGACCGGGGCATCCTGCGCCTGGCCGATCGAGGGCGAGGCGAGCAGTGCGAGCAATGCGCACACAGCGGGAAGGCGACTGATTCTTCGGGGCGACCACGACATGGGCAATTCTCCCTTGCGAGTAGGGCGCGACCACGGCACCTGGGGCCATCGGGATAATCTAAGGATGGCTTCACGATACATCGCCGCGAGAAATGCGCAATCCACCGTCTTTTCAGGTCGCCGTTGCCGAGACTCACGCCAAGATGTATACTCAATGTATCTACGAGAGGATTCATCAAGGTGCTCACGCACATATCGAAGTGGGGCAACAGCTTAGCGGTGCGACTCCCGAAGCCTTTCGTGGAGGAGTTGGGGCTCTCCGAGGGATCTCAGGTCGAACTGACGGTCCGCGACGGAAAGCTGATCCTCTCGGCGGCGGGGCGGGCGTACGCGCTGGAGGAGCTGGTGGACGGCATCACGGGAGAGAATCGTCACCATGAATCCGACTGGGGCCGTCCGAAAGGCCGTGAGGTGTGGTAGTCCCGGATCGCGGCGACCTGGTCTGGGTGACAATCGAACCCGGCAACGGCGGGGCGCCGACCCGGCGTCCCGCGCTCGTCGTCTCGCCGACGTTGTACAATGCGCGCTCCGGCCTGGCGCTGATGTGCGCGATCAGCCGGCAGGCGAAGGGATACCCCTTCGAGGTCGTGCTGCCGGCTGGCCTTCCCGTCGAGGGGGTCGTGCTGGCGGATCACCTGCGCAGCGCCGACTGGAACGAGCGCCGTGCGGAAGTGGCGGGTCGCGTGCCCTCCGCCGTGGTCGACGAGGTCCTGGCGAAGCTGAAACCGTTATAGACGTGACATGAACACCGAGGATGCCGATGACATCACCCGACCTGGTCCAGCTTGGTCATGCCCCTCCCCGTATCCGCGGTGCCTTTCGTGTCAACGGCGAGACACGTGAGGTGCTGTACCGGCCGCACCTGACGCTTCTCGAGCTGCTGCGCGAGGACCTGCAGCTGACGGGCACCAAGCACGGTTGCGAACTCGGCGAGTGCGGCGCCTGTACCGTGACGGTGGACGGTATCCCGGTGCTCTCCTGCCTGGTGCTGGCGCAGGCGGTCGAGGGGCAGGAGATCACGACGATCGAGGGGATGGCCGACGGGCCCGACCTGCACCCGCTGCAGGAAGCCTTCGTCGAGGTCGGCGCGGCGCAGTGCGGCTACTGCACGCCCGGCGTCCTGCTGGCCGCCGACGCCCTGCTGGCCGGGACGCCGAAGCCGACCCGCGACGAGATCAAGCTGGCGCTCTCGGGCAACCTCTGTCGCTGCACCGGCTACATCAAGATCTACGAGGCGATCGAGCTGGCAGCCGCACGGATGCAGGGAGAGTCGGCGGAGCCGCGGCGGGAGAGCCTGTATGGGTACTGACCGGCTCCGCCAGGCTGGGGCAGGGGGGCACGCCGGCCGTACCACCACCGCTCCACCGCCGGTCGGCCCGAGCGACTTCGCTGTCATCGGTACCGCGCGCCCCAAGACCGACGCCCCAGGCAAAGTGTCGGGCCAGACCCTGTTTGCGGACGACATCGTGCTGCCGCGCATGCTCTGGTGCAAGCTGCTCCGGAGCCCGCATCCCCACGCCCGCATCGTGTCGATCGACGCATCGAAGGCGCTGGCCCTCCCCGGCGTCGAGGCGGTGCTCACCGGCGCCGACACGCCCATCCCGTTCGGCATTCTCCCCGTGAGCCAGGACGAACACGCCCTCTGTCCCGACGTCGTCCGCTTCGTGGGCGATCCGGTGGCGGCGGTGGCGGCCGTGGATGAGGAGACGGCGCTGGCGGCATGCGACCTGATTGACGTCACCTACGAGCCACTCCCGGCCATCGGCTCCGTTGATGACGCCGCCGCCATCCCGGCACCCCAGCTCCACGACTACGCCGATGAGGGCAACTGGCACAAGCTGGTGCACCTGCAGTTCGGCGAGCTTGAAGAGGGATTCGCGCGCGCCGACCTGGTGCGGGAGGACCTCTTCCTCTACGAGGGCAACACCCACCTGCCGATGGAACAGCACGCCTCCATCGCGCACGCGACCCCCGATGGCCGGGTCACGATCTGGTCCAGCACCCAGACCCCGCACTACCTGCACCGCGCGCTCTCGAAGGTGCTGGAGCTGCGGCCCGCCCGCATCCGGGTGATTGCCACGCCGAACGGCGGCGGGTTCGGCGGCAAGAGTGATCCGTTCAATCACGAAATCGTGGTCGCGAAGCTGAGCCAGGTCACGGGGCGCCCGGTCAAGATCGGACTCACCCGCGAGGAAGTGTTCTACTGCCACCGCGGGCGGCACCAGGCGCTGATGAAGATCCGGACCGGGGTCACCAAGGACGGCGCGATCACCGCCATGGACTTCGAGTCCTACCTCGACGGCGGGGCCTACGGTTCCTATGGCGTGGCATCCCTCTACTACACCGGGGCCCTCCAGACCGTCACCTACGACGTCCCGACCTACCGCTTTCGCGGCGCGCGCGCCTTTACCAACAAGCCGCCCGGCGGGCCGAAGCGCGGGCATGGCACCACCCAGCCCCGCTTCGCGGTCGAGGTGCACCTCGACAAGATCGCCGAGCAGCTGCAGGTCGATCCCGCGGAACTTCGGCTGACGCACCTGGTGAAGCCGGACACCGTGACCGCCAACTGGCTCCAGCTCGGGACCGTCGGGCTCGAGGCGTGCATTCACAAGGTGGTGGCGGGCTCGCGCTGGAAGGAACGGTTCCGGAAGCTGCCCTACGGCCGCGGACTCGGGCTGGCCTGCTCCTCCTATATCACTGGGGCCGGGCTGCCGATCTACTGGAACGACATGCCGCATTCCGGCGCCCAGATCAAGTGCGACCGCGGCGGCGGCGTCACCATCTTCTGCGGCTCGACCGACATCGGCCAGGGCTCCGAGTCGGTGCTGGCGTACGTCACCGCCGAGGTGCTCGGCATCGAACCCGCCGACATCAAGGTCGTCACCGCCGACACCGACCTGACCCCGGTCGACCTCGGCAGCTATTCCTCGCGGGTGACGCTCATGACGGGCCAGGCGGCGATGCAGGCCGCCTCACGGGTGCGCGACCTCATCGCGACGGCCGTGGCCCCCAGGCTCGACGTCCCGGTGGACCGGCTGGTGTTCGGCGGCCGTCGCGTGTTCGACGCCCAGGACCCCGAGGTCGGGCTCACCTTCCGGGAGGCGGTGGGTGCCGCCGAGGCGAAGCACGGGACGCTGGGGGCGGTGGGGAGCTACACGCCGCCCCGGTCACCGGGTCGCTATCGCGGCGCCGGTGTCGGGCCGTCGGCGGCGTACAGCTATTCCGCCGCGGTGGCGGAAGTGGAGGTGGACCCCGACAGCGGCATCGTGCGGGTGCCGACCATCTGGATCGGGCACGACATCGGGCAGTGCATCAACCCCGCGCTGGTGATGGGCCAGGTCGAAGGGGGCGTCTACATGGGCCTCGGCGAGGCGCTGATGGAGGAGATGGCGTACCGCGAGAAGCTGGGGTCGGTGCACAAGTGGCCGTCGATGCTCGAGTACAAGAGCCCGACCACGATGGAGATGTGCGACGTCATCACCTACCTGATCGAGGATCCCGATCCGAACGGCCCGTTCGGCGCCAAGGAGGCGGGGCAGGGGCCGCTCAATCCGGTGATGCCCGCCATCGCCAACGCGATCTACGACGCGGTGGGGGTGCGGATCGATGAGGTGCCGATGAGCGCGCCGAAGGTGCTGAAGGCGATCCAGGCGAAGGCGAAGGGGAAGGACCCGCGCTTCGGGCCGACCGGCACGCCGTCGGTGCCGTGGCCGGAGCGAACGTATGTGCGGACGCCGGCGCAGGGTGGAAACGGACGGGACTGAGACGGGGACATGACATCATGCTGAGACTACCGCCGCACGAGACAACCTTCCCGACGTCGATCGCCGACGCGGTCGCGCAGCGCGTGTCGGCCGGCGCCGCGGGCTCCTACGTGGCCGGGGGCACCGACCTCTACCCCAACATGAAGCGGCGGCAGCAGGAGCCGAAGCGCGTCATCGACGTGCGGCGGATCCCGGAGCTGGGGCGGCTGGAGGTGGGGAACGACGGGGCCCTGGTCATCGGCGCGGGCGTGACGCTCACCCGCCTGATTCGCGACGCACGGGTCCGTGCCGGTTGGCACGTCCTCGCCTGCGCGGCGGGGGAAATCTCCACGCCACTACTCCAGAACATGGGTACGGTGGGCGGCAACCTCCTGCTCGACACCCGGTGCAACTACTACGACCAGGGATACGAGTGGCGGAAGTCCATCAATTTCTGCATGAAGAAGGATGGCGACACCTGCTGGGTGGCGCCGTCGAGTCCGCGCTGCTGGGCGGTCCAGTCGAGCGACCTGGTGCCGGTGATGGTGGCGCTGGATGCGCAGGTTGTGCTGGCGGGGCCGGACGGTGAGCGGACGATTCCCGCCTCGGCACTCTATCATGACGATGGGATGGCGTTCCTGACCAAGCAGCCGGAGGAGCTGCTGGTGCGCATCGAGGTGCCACCGCTGACGGGGTCGCGTGCGAGCTACCGCAAGCTCCGGCGGCGCGGTGCCTTCGATTTTCCGGTGCTGGGGGTGGCGGCGTGGGCGGCGTTCGACGGGGCGGGCTGCGTCACCGGCGCCCGCGTCGTGCTCGGCGCGGCGGGGTCCTACCCGAAGTCGGTCCCGGATGCCGCCGCCGCCCTCGTCGGCGGGACGCTGACCGGTGAAGAGGTGGATGAGGCGGCGCGACGGACCTCGAGGCTCGCCAAGCCGCTCGACAACACCGATTTCACGATCGGGTGGCGCAAGGAGATGGCAGCGGTGATTGTGCGCCGGGCGCTGGAGGACTTGCGGGCACCCTAGTACATGAACTGTGAGCCGAACCAGAAGGCCGTTCCTTGATCGCTGAGGACCGCCGTCAGCACGATGCCCGTCGAGCGATCGGGCAGCGCCATCCAGAACCCGCCGCCGGCGCTTGCGTGCCACACGTCGGGGTCATCGGTGTCATTGAAGACCCGCCCCAGGTCCCCGATGCCCAGGACACCGAATCGCCACGGTGCCACGAATGCGATGCGACCGAGCTCGGCGCGGAGCTCACTGTTGAACCACGCGCCGGCATCCCCGGCGTACCGCCCCGACTGATACCCCCGCAGCGTGCTGGATCCTCCGACATACGCCGCCTCGTGCACCGGCACCTCGCCCATGGTGAGGCGCCCGCCGGCGCGGAGCGCGAGCGTGAGCCGGTCCATCCCGCGGGGGGTCAGGTAGGTCGCCACCGACCCGCGCACGCTGCCGAACGCGGTCCCCGACCCGAACGTCACCGGGTAGTAACTGCCACCCGCCAGGGCATGCCAGCCGGAGCGGGCGAAGCCGGCGTGATCGCGCGTGTCCCAGCTGGCGATCACTTCCGCGCCAAGCTGCGCGAAGTCCGGCACGCCGTAGGGGCGGTCCTGGCTGATGAAGTCGTCCTGGGTCGTGTCGGTCAGGACCTGCTTGAAGATCGGACCGAGCCCCAGCTGGCCGCTCCGACCCAGCCGGTAATGCCAGGCGGGGTAGATGTAGATCTCCCGCTGGGTGGTCCGGTAGTAGTCGGCCGATGCGGTGAACGGCGTCGAGTTGCCGTAGCCGAAGAACCTGAGGTCGGTGAGCGCCGGGATGCCGACATCGAGGGTGAACGTGGTGAGTGAGCGCCACCGGGTGAACTCGGCATGCAGCTCGACCGCGACGCGCTGCAGTCCCGTCGTGTACCCCGCCCGAATCCTCACCTTCCGATAGTACGGATTGTGGCCGACGCGGTACGTCGTGAGGCTGACCCCGCCGCCGAGCAGGAGCCCGATGTCCGAATTGGCCCCGAACCAGGGAATTGGTGCGGCGGCGGTCCCGTGGAGCGGTTCCGGTGGCGCCACCGACAGGTCCAGGTCGGTCACGGTCGGCATGGGCAGGGCGTCCGGCACCGGGCTCAGCCGAAGTGAATCGGCGGCGGGGGCACCGCCATAGATGATCGTCCGGCTGCCGCTGCGGCGGGCGCCGGTCACGGTGAGTCCCGGCGCCCAGGCGACGTCGAGGAGGGGACCGGCGACGCCGGGCCCCTCGAGGTGGATCTGGTCCGCTCCACCCAGCAGGTAGAGCGCCACCGCATCGGTCTCGTCGGGACCGTATGCGCGGTGGAATCCGGTGTTGAACGCGAGTTCGAGACCGCCGTGTGGTGTGCGGGTGACGGTCACCGTGTCCGCGCCGGTGCTGCCGAAGAAGGCCGCTTCCCGGTTGACGAGTCGATAGAGATCCCGCGCGGCATGGGGAAGGCGGTCGCGACGGCTCTGCAGGGCCGTCGCCAGCGGGGCGGCTGCGGCTGCACGGTACTCCGGGGGAAGCTGTCCGACCGCCGAATCAATCACCCCGTCCGTCAGGGCGGTTTGCAGGGCGGCGGCCACCGAGTCCCAGACCGGCCGGTCGAGCAGCGCGAGCAGCTGGCGGTCGAGGCCCCGCTGGTAGGGCGTCACACCGAGCTGACCCTGGTACGACCTGTCGAAATTCACGAAGCCGGGCAGGAACGCCCCGGCGAACCGCGCCAGGAGTCCATCGAACTTGGCAAAGGCGAACTCGCGGGAGCGCGGCTCCGGGATCCAGCGTCCGGACCCCTCGTCCCGACGCCAGCGCCACTGCTCGGGCGCGACATCCCATTGGCCGATGAAGGTGTCGAAGAGGCGGTCGCGGAGGTAGGCGCGCGCATCGAAGTCCCGACCGCCGCGGGCGCGCAGGCTGTCGAGCACCTCGACCGTGGTGCGTCCCCCGCTGCCGGCCCGAACGAGCCATCCGAGCCGTCCGCCATCGGTCTCGGTGGTGGTATCGACCAGCCGGACCAGCGAGGTGGGGGAGATCGGCACCCCAACCGCAGTGGCGAGTGCCTCGACCACCGGCGCTGCACCGGGATGGCGTACCGGGTTGAGGCCCTGGATGGTGGTGGGAAGCAGGTTCTGCTGGAAGGCTGGTGGGGCGCTGGACACGAGATCGCGGTCGAGCGGGAAGTACTCCCAGAGTTCACCGTCGGGTGTCCACACCCAGACTCTTCGTTCACCAGGCACGCTGTCAGAGCGGCCGAGGTCGACCCGCAGCGCGGGGGCGGCCACCGGAATGGCCCAGAGGGACCGGTATCGGCTGCCGTAGATCCACCGGTCAAACCCTGCGGAGCCGCCGGAGAAGCGATACGCGGAGCTTGCCGGAACCAGCGAGTCGGCGGCGACCTGTGCGCGCGCCACGGCGGGAACCAGGACCGCCAGGAGTGCCGCGCACCGCAGCCACCGCCGTGGCATCACTCCCTCGCGGTACCCAGCTCGGACCAGGGCCCGCCCAGCGCCTTGTACAGCCGGACGCCGCTGGCCAGCTGAAGGGCCTGGACCTGGGCCAAATTCAATTCGGAGGCGAAAAGCGTCCGCTGGGCGTCGAGCACCTCCAGGTAGGTCGCGAGGCCGTTCTCATACCGGTGCTGGACCAGCGTGAGCGAAATGGTGAGCGTCCCGACCTGCGCGGCAAGCGCCGTCGCCTGCTCCTTGCTCGTCCGCACGGCGACGAGCGCATCTTCGACATCCTGCAGGGCCCGGAGCACCACCTGTTCGTACCGCGCCCGCGCCTGCTCCGCCTGCGCCTCGGCCACGTCGACTTCGCCCTGGAGCCGTCCGCCAGTGAACAGCGGCACCGTGATGCCCAGGAACAACTGGCTGGTGTTGTTGGCGCTCTCGAACAGCGTGGACAGGTCGTTGCTCACGTAGCCGTACTGACCGGTGAGCACCACCTCGGGCAGGCGGCCGCCCCACGCCACGCCGATGCGCGCCGTGGCCGCGTGCAGTTCTTCCTCCGCGGCCCGCACGTCGGGCCGACGCGAGAGCAGGTCCGAGGGCAGGCCTTCGGGGACGTCGAATCTGGACACCTGCTGATCCAGCGGCAGTCCGCGCGGGAGGGCGCGCGGCGGCAGGCCCACGAGGGCGCTGAGCGCATTCTCCTGCTCCGACCGGATCCGCGCGATCGCTGCGAGCTGAGCCTGCGCCTCCTGCACCTGCGACTCGAACTGCAGCACATCGAGGCGCGACACCTGACCCTCGCGGAAGCGTGCCCGTGACAGGGCGGCCGTCACCTGGCGCGACGTGAGCGTGCGCTCAGCGACAGCCAGCTGCTGGTCGAACTGGAGGAGTGCGAAATACCCGGTGGCGACCGCAGCGGCGAGGCTCAGCTCTGCACCGCGCAGCTCTTCAGTCCGCGCAAAGTAGGACGCCTTGCCCGCCTCGCTGGTGCGCCGGACCCGGCCCCAGAGGTCAAGCTCCCACGCCGCCTGCGCCGCGGCTTCGTAGCGGTCGCCGGTAATGGCGGGCACGCCCGGGATCTTGGTCGTCGCGGTACCGCCGATGCCGGTCAGGCCCACCTGCGGAAAGAAGCCGCTCCGGGCAATGGCATAGCGAGCCTGGAACTCACGCGTCACGGCGATCGTGGCCTGCAGGTCCTGGTTGTGCGCCCGCGCGGTGTCCATCAGGGCCAGCAGGACGGTATCGCCCAGCGTCTGGTTCCAGGCGGGAGCGGCGGCAGGGGCCGGTGCCGGCGGTGAGATCAGCGCCGGGATCGCGATGGCGGAGTCCCGGACCAGCTGAAGGGTGTCCCCCCGATAGGCGGCCGGGGTGGGCGTCGGCGGCCGCTCATAGCCCGGACCGACGGCACAGGCGCCCAGGGCGACGGTGGCCAGAACCGCGAACGGCAGGGCGCGCATCAGATGGCCCCTCCCTCGGCATCCCGTGTCCGGGTCAGGCTCGAGATCACGAAGAAGAACAGCGGAATGAAGAGCACCCCGAGGGCGGTCGCGATGAGCATCCCGGCGAAGACGCCGGTGGCGAGCGAGTGCCGACTCTGCGCACCCGCGCCGCTGGCGATCAGCATCGGCACCACGCCGAGGATGAAGGCGAAGGAGGTCATCAGGATCGGGCGGAACCGGTCCTTCGCCGCCTCGAGGGTGGCGTCGCGGATCGAGGCCCCGCCGGCCCGCAGCGCGTTGGCGAACTCCACGATGAGGATGGCGTTCTTGGCGGCCAGACCGATGACGGTGACGAGCCCGATCTGGAAGTACACGTCGTTGGGCACGCCGCGCAGCAGGATGCCGAGGAGGGCGCCGACCACGCCGAACGGCACCCCGAGCAGCACGCCGAAGGGAACGGACCAGCTCTCGTACTGGGCCGCGAGGACCAGGAAGACGAGGATGACCCCGAGCACGAAGACCATGTTCCCCTGACCCTGCGCCAGCTTTTCCTGGTACGACTGGCCGCTGTAGGCATAGGCGACGTCGCGATCGGCAAAGGGGGCGGCGGCGGCTTCCACGGCGGCCATCATCTGGCCGGTGCTGCGGCCGGGCGCTGGCTCCGCGGTCACCAGCGCCGAGGTAAACCCGTTGAAGCGGGTCACGACCGACGGGCCGCCGATGAACGCCGTCGTCGTCAGCGACGAGATGGGCACCATCGCGCCACCGGGCGCCGCAACGTAGAGCTTGCCGATGTCGTCGGGGGTGATGCGGAACCGGGGTTGCGCCTCCGCCTGCACCCGGTAGGTCCGGCCGAAGAGGTTGAAGTCGTTGATGTAGACGGCGGAGAGCATCGCCTGCAGCGTCTGGAAGACGTCGGTGAGCGACACGCCGAGCGACTTCACCTTCTCCCGGTCCACCGTCACGTATACCTGGGGGGTGTTGACGGCCAGCATGGCGCGCGCGCCGGTGACATCGGGGGACTGCCGGGCGGCGCCGACGAACTCGTTCACCAGCCCGGCAAATTCCTTGACGCTCCCTCCGGACCGGTCGAGCAGGTTCATTTCGAGGCCGGCGGTGCTGCCGAGGCCGGGAATCTCCGGCAGGTTGAAGGCGAAGGCGGTGGCCTCGGGCAGCTGGGACAGCTCGCGGTTGATGGTGGCGATGATGGTGCCGATCCGGGTCGCCTCGTCAGTGCGTTCGCCCCACGGCTTCAGCATCACGAAGATCGAGGCGCTGTTGGTGAGGTTGGCGCTCTGGATGAAGTCGAGCCCGCTCAGGACGATGACGTTGGCCACGCCGGGCTGGCGCCGCACGACATCCTCGATCCTGGCCAGGGCGGCATCGGTCCGCTGCAGCGAGGCGCCGGAAGGCAGCTGGACCGCCATGGCGAAGTACCCCTTGTCCTCCGTGGGGACGAACCCCCCCGGGATGGTCCGGA
>JAHECL010000006.1 GCA_024641745.1 Gemmatimonadota bacterium
TGTCGGCCCAGGCGGCGTAGCTGAACAGCCGCGCCAGGGAGAGATCAACTTCCGCACGGCCCTGCTTTCGCGACCGCCCCGTGAGGGCGACGAGTCGCGCGGCAAACTCGTCCCGCCGGGTACCCAGGTTCTCGGCGATGTAGTAGAGGACCTGCGCCCGCAGGTGTGCCGTGGCCCGCGCCCAGCCGGCGGCCGCGGCATGCGCCTTCTCGACGGCGTTGCGGATGTCCTTCCGGCTGCCCACCCCGACGTCGCCCGCCACTCCCCCTGAGGCGTCGAGCACCGGCTCACTGTACCCCGAGTCAGGCCGCACCTGCGCGCCGCCGATGTAAAGCTTGGCGGTGCGGTCGATCGGCGGGGCCGAGGTGCCGCGCGGCCGGGAGGCGGTTGCGCGCGTGGAGCCCTCGTAGGGCACCGCTGCCCCCCTGTCTCCCTGCCTCGTGGACTCCCGGACGTACTCCCACAACCCTTCCTTCCCACCCTCCCGACCGAAGCCGCTCTCGCGGTAGCCGCCGAACCCGGCGGCGGCGTCGAAGACATTGGTGCAGTTGATCCAGACCGAACCGGCCTTCAGCTTCGGGGCAACGTCCAGCGCGAGGTTGATGCTTTCCGTCCAGAGACTCGCCGCCAGTCCATATCGCGTGTTGTTGGCCAGTTCCACCGCCTCCGCCGGCGTGCGGAAGCTCATCATCACGACGACCGGCCCGAAGATCTCCACCTGGGCGATCGTCGCCGACGGCGCCACGTCGGTGCACAGCGTCGGGGGATAGAAATAGCCCTCGGTGGGGCAACTCCACGACGGCTGCCAGATCCGGGCCCCTTCCTCCTCGCCCTGCCGGACCAGCTCCCGGATCAGGTCGAGCTGCACCGGCGCGACGATGGCGCCGATGTCCACCGCCTTGTCCAGGGGATCCCCGATGCGAAGCGTCTCCATGCGCGCCTTCAGCTTCGCCTCGAGCCGGGGAGCGATCGCCTCGTGGGCCAGGATGCGGGACCCGGCGCAGCAGACCTGCCCCTGGTTGAACCAGATGGCGTCCACCACCCCCTCGACCACGCTGTCGAGGTCCGCGTCGTCGAAGACGATGAACGGCGACTTTCCGCCCAGCTCGAGCGAGAGCTTCTTGCCCGACCCCGCGGTGGCGACCCGGATCATCCGCCCGACCTCGGTTGATCCGGTGAAGGCGATCTTGTCCACGCCGGGATGCGCCACGAGCGCCGCGCCCGTCCGTCCGTCGCCGGTGATGATGTTCACCACCCCGGCGGGGAGACCCGCCTCCTCGCACAGTTCGGCGAACAGCAGCGCCGTGAGCGACGTGAACTCCGCCGGCTTCAGCACCACCGTGTTTCCCATCGCGAGGGCGGGCGCGATCTTCCAGGCCAGCATCAGGAGCGGAAAGTTCCAGGGGATGATCTGTCCCGCGACCCCGACCGGCTCCATCCCCGGCAGCTCACGCGCCATCAGCTGTGCCCAGCCGGCGTGGTGATAGAAATGCCGGGCCACCAGCGGAATGTCGATGTCCCGCGACTCCCGGATCGGCTTGCCGTTGTCGAGGGATTCCACCACCGAGAGGAGGCGGGCGTTTCGCTGCACCGCCCGCGCCAGTGCGTACAGGTGTCGCGCCCGGCCGTGTCCCCCGATCGTCCACCAGCGGCCCTGCGCCTCCCGCGCCGCAGCCACCGCACGATCGACGTCGGCGTCCGAGGCCTGCGTCACCCGGGCCAGGGGCGTGCCGGTCCCGGGATTCACGGTCTCGAAGAGGTCGCCCGGCGATGTCCACGCCCCGCCGATGAACATCCCGAACCGGCGGTCATGCCGATCGAGCCAGTCTTCGGCGGGTCTGGCGGATTCCGGCGCGGGGCCGTACGCCATGGAGGCGAAGATGTCGGGAATGGATGCCATGGATCGATCCTTGTGCGCAGTCCGTGGGCGTCAGGCCAGGGGGTGACGGTGGAACGCCGAGTAGCGCCCGGTCACGAAGAATTCGAGTTGCCGTTCGATGTCCGCGAGCAGGCCGCTCGCGCCGAAGCGGAAGAGTTCGGGTCGCAGCCACGGATCGCCGAGCTCGTCCTTCATCATGGCAAGCCAGTCAAGGGCGTCCTTGGCGGTGCGGATGCCCCCGGCCGGCTTGAAGCCGACGCGGACGTCGGTACGCTCACCGTACTCGCGGATGGCACGGACCATGGTCAGGCCGACCGGCAGGGTGGCGTTGACCGGCTCCTTGCCGGTGGACGTCTTGATGAAGTCGGCGCCTGCCATCATCGCCACCAGGCTTGCCCGGGCCACGTTGCGCAGCGTGCCAAGCTCGCCGGTCCCGAGAATGACCTTGATGTGCGCGTCGCCGCAGGCCTCCCGGAAGGTGCGAACCTCCTCGTAGAGCGCGGGCCAGTCGCCGCCGAGCACGTGACCGCGCGTGATGACGACATCGATCTCGTCCGCGCCGGCCTCGAGTGACGCGCGGATCTCGCCGATCCGCTGGGCCATCGGGCTGAGCCCCGCCGGAAATCCGGTGGAGACCGCCGCCACCGGGATGCCGGTTCCCCGGAGCGCCTCGACGGCGGCAGGCACCAGGGCATGGTAGACGCAGACCGCCGCGACACGCATGCCGAGGCCCTCGGCGCCGAGCGCGGCGAGGAGGTCGGCCCGGACCGGCGCGCGCGCCTTGGCACAGAGCCGCCGCACGCGGGCGGGGGTGTCGTCGCCCTGCAGGGTGGTGAGGTCCATCAGGGTGATGGCACGGAGCAGCCACGCCGCCTGGTATTCCTTCTTGACGGTGCGGCGCCGCGGGATCGTGGCGGCTCGGCGCTCGATCGCGCTCCGGTTGGCCCGGACCGACCGCACCCAGGACAGGTCCAGCGGCGTGCCGGGATTCCGGGGGTGCACCGGGAGGGCGAATTCTGCCGGCGGGGCGCCCTGGCGGGCGGGGCTGGAGGCCATGTCGCTCCCTGGGGATGGGCGGCCGTGCCGCACCACAGCTGAAACGCTACGCCCTAATATACGGGATCGGGAACCGGCTGGCGGTGCGCAGGAACCGGGGCGATCTTTCCATGATTGCCCCGACCCCGAACGGGATTGCAGAACCCCCCGGCAGGCGTACCTTCAGGATTCGACCATCTTTCGACCCCCGAACCAGGACTCCCGACGCCATGCGACCCCGCCCCATCTGCTTCACCGCCCTCGGCCTTGTCCTCCTCGCCTCCCCGAGCCAGGCCCAGGACAAGAAGACATTCGCCAATGTCATGGAAGCGATGCAGGCGTCCGGGGCCATGGCGGGACGCTCCGGCCCGCGCAGCGTCAACTGGATCGACGGGGGGAACCGGTACTCCTACACCACCCGGGGCGCGGACGGTGAGGAAATTCGTGCGTCAGACCCGGCGACCGGACAGGACACGCTGCTCTTCTCGGCCAAGGGCGTGAGCTTCCCCGACACCGCCGCGCCGTTCACCTATCAGTCGTTCCAGTTCGCGCAGGACTCGCGCCACCTCGTCTTCCAGACCCGGTTCAAGCAGATCTACCGGCGATCGGGCACATCCGACTACTTCGTGTACTCCCTGTCCGACCAGTCGATGCAGCTTGCCGCCCGGGGTGCGCAGACCGGGGAGCTCTCCCCGAACGGCGCGCTCTTCGGGTACGAGCTCGGCGGGGACCTCTATGTGCGCGATCTGGCCACCGATCACGACCAGCGGCTGACGACCGGGGCGACCGAGACCCTCTTCAACGGCCGATTTGACTGGGTCTACGAGGAAGAGTTCGGGATGGCACAGGCGTGGAACTGGTCGCCGGACAGCCGCCACATGGCGTACTGGCAGGTGGACGCCAGCGCCGAACCGTTCGTCCAGCTGACGGACTACGCCGGCCTGCACCCCGAGTGGGACACGCTCCGCATTCCGCAGCCGGGGGATTCGAACCCCAAGGTGCGGATTGGCGTGGTCAACGTGGCCTCGGGCGCGCAGGTCTGGCTGGACACCGGGGCCGAGGGCGAGTTCTACATTCCGCGGATCTACTGGACCAGCGCGGCCGACACCCTCGCCGTGCTGGAGCTGAACCGGAAGCAGAACACCCTGCGCCTCTTCTTCTTCAACGTGAACGACGCCGGCAAGCGCCTGGTGCGCACCTGGACCAGCGACACCTGGCTGGACGTGTACGACTTCTACGCCGGCATCCAGGACATGATGACCTTTCCCGCCGGGAGCCGGGAGTTCTTCTGGATCTCGGACCAGGACGGCTGGCAGCACATCTACCGCTACGACTACTCCGGCACGCTCATCAAGCAGGTCACGAGCGGCGAGTGGACGGTGACGCGGATCGAGGGCATCGACCCGGCCCGCAAGCTGCTCTACTACAGTTCGACCGAGGTGTCCCCGCTGCAGCGCCAGCTCTCCGTGGTGGGATTCGACGGGAAAGGCAAGCGGCGGTTGACCACCACGGCGGGAACCCACGCGATCGACATGGGGCCGAACGCGCGCTACTACATCGACCGCTGGTCGTCCACCACCCAGCCGAAACAGGTCGAGCTCTGGGCCGCCGGCGGCAGGAAGCTCCAGACGCTGGAGGACAACGCGTCCGTCTCGACGTGGCTCGAGACGCACGCCTACTCCCCGGTCGAGCTGTTCCAGTTCACCACCTCCGATGGCCAGTTGCTCGACGGCTCGATGATCAAGCCGCCGGACTTCGACCCCGGCCGCACGTACCCCGTGATCCTGGCCATCTATGGCGGGCCCGGGTCGCAGCAGGTGTACGACCGCTTCGGCGCCAGCGGGGTCGACCAGTGGCGCGCCCAGCAGGGGTACATCGTGGTGGGCCTGAACAACCGCGGGTCCAACAACTACGGCCGCGCGTTCATGAAGCAGGTCTACCAGTACCTCGGGAAGTACGAGGCGCTGGACTTCGCCGAGACGGCCCGGTGGCTGGCTCGGCAGCCCTACGTGGACGGCGGGCGGATCGCCATCGACGGCACGAGCTACGGCGGGTACAGCGTCCTCTACACGATGGCCGCCTATCCCGACGTGTTCGCCTCCGGCGTCGCCAATTCGGCGGTGACCGACTGGCGTCTCTATGACACGATCTACGCCGAGCGCTACATGGACGTGCTGCCCGACAACGCGGCGGGATACGACAGTGCGTCGGTGCTTCCGCGCGCCGGGCGGATCACGGGCAAGCTGCTCGTCATCCATTCGATGATGGACGACAACGTCCACCCGGTGAACACGATGCAGCTGCTCACGGCCCTGACCGACGCCGGCGTGGACGCCGAGCTGCGGATCTACCCGCCCGGCCGGCACGGCGCCGCCTACAATTTCGCGAGCTTCCGGATGATCCTGGACGTGTCCGACGGCTTCCTCCGGCGCACGATCGGCAGCGACGCCACCCGGGCACCGGCCACTCCGTAGCCGCCAGCGAGAGGGAAACAGATGAGTCCATCCTTCGAGACCCAACCGGGGATGCCCTCGACCCGCAAGCCGACGGACGAGGAAGTCGACGTCTACGGACTGACCCATGTCGGGAGCGTCCGGAAGGAGAACCAGGATCACTTCCTGATCGCCTCGCTCCGCCGGCAGGTCCAGATCCACCGCACCAGCCTCCCCGACGGGGGACGCTGGCCCACGACCGAGCGCCTCGCCTTTCTGGCCATGGTGGCCGACGGCGTCGGCGGCGGTGCCCAGGGGGCGGAGGCGAGCCGCCTCGCCGTGCAGGGAGTCACCGAATACGTGGCGGGAAGCATGAAGGTGTACTACACCGCCGACGCCACGGCGGACGAGGATTTCATGACCGCCCTCCAGGAGGGCGCAATGCAGGTCCACGCGCGAGTGGTCGAACAGGCCAAGTCCGACCCCAGCGGCCGCAACATGGCGAGCACCCTGACGCTGTACCTCGGGGTCTGGCCGCGGGCCTACCTCCTGCAGCTGGGAGACAGCCGCTGCTACGTGATGCGGGACGGCGTGCTCACCCAGATCACCCGGGACCAGACGATGGCCCAGGAACTGGTGGATCAGGGCGTCCTGACCAAGGCCGACGCGCCACGCACCCGCTGGGCGCACGTGCTGTCCAGCGCCATCGGCGGGCACCAGACGGCGCCAGTGGTCACCCGGATCGACAACGTGTGGAACCAGGTGACGATGCTGTGCAGCGATGGACTCACCAAGCATGTGTCGGATGAGAAGATCGCGGATCGGCTCCGGTCGATGACCTCGGCCAAGCAGGTCTGCGAGCAGCTGCTGGCCGATGCGCTCGAGGATGGCGGCAGTGACAACATCACCCTGATCGTCGGCCGCGCGGTGCAGAAGCCCGACGTGCCCCCCCCCAACTGACGCACGGAGCCATGCCAAACATCGCCTCGTTCCACCCGCAGATCGTGCATTTCATCGTCGTCCTCGGCTTCATCGGGGTCGGGCTCCGGGTCCTCTCCTTCGTACTCAAGTGGGAGTGGGTCAAGCCGGTCGCCGTCCTCGCCCTGCTGGCGGCGACGGTCGCCAGCGTGCTGGCCGTCAAGTCGGGCGACGAGGCCCACCGCCCGGCCGAGAGCATCCCGGGGGCACGCGAGGCGGTGCAGAAGCACGAGGCGCTGGGAGAACGCACCCGCAACCTCTTCCTGCTCGTGGCAGGGTTCGAGATCCTGGCGCTGGCCATGGCGAAGAAGGAGAAAGTGCGCCGTGTGGCGCTGGTCGGCTCCGCGGTCACGGGCATCGTGGCGGCCTTCTTCCTCTTCGAGACGGCGGAGCATGGCGGGGAGGTGGTCTACAATTACGCCGGCGGAGTGGGCACCCGGTCAGGGCACCCGGAGCACGTGAAGAACCTGCTGGTGGCCGGCCTGTACCAGTCCGCGAAGGCAGATCGGGAATCGGGGGACACTGCCACCGCCGCGCGCCTGACCGAGGAACTGGCCCGGCAGATGCCGAATGACTTCACCGTCCAGGTGCTGGCCGCGCGCTCCCTGCTCATCGACCGGCACGACCCCACCGCGACAATGGCCTCCCTGGAGACCATCGCGGTCCCGGTCGATAACGCCCGGATGAACCTGCAGGTGGCCATCCTCCGGAGTGACGCCTACGTGGCATTGGGCCAGCCCGACTCGGCGCGGGCCGTCCTGCAGGGGGTGAATCAGCAGTTCCCCGACAACCCGATGGTCCAGCGCGTAACGGGGGAAGCCCTCGGCAAGCTGCCGTAGCCGAAGGGCGTTAGAATCCCGCGCGGCACCAAGGTATACTTCCCTCCGCAGGCTCGATTCATCACGGGCGGAACGCCCCCCAGGGGGCGACCCGCCCGGCAGATCGCTTCCCGCGCACGGGGTCACGTCCGTTGCAAGCCTCCCGCCGAGCTCACCGCGCCGGATCGCGCGCTCTCCTCGCGATTCTCCTTTGCACACTCTCGGTCATGCCGCTCACCGCCCAGGCCCCGGCGACCCGCGACAGCGTGACACTGGTGCCGGGCCCGCAGTTCAGTACCACCTCCTGGATCCGCTGGCTCGGAACCCCGCTCTTCGGCGGGCGCTACCGCCATACGTGGGCCACTCCGGTCACGCTCCCGCTGCTGGACCTGCCCGCCACCGCGGGGGGCCTGCGGCTGAGCGGACAGGGGCAGGGAGACGATGCCGGCCTCTACTACTTCGAGGGGGGCGATGGCACCCACTGGACGTTCTGGCCGCTGGATCGGACCGATTCCCGCGTCATCGGAGCCAGCATCGTCCCGCCGAGCGTGGCGACGGGGCTCGTCGAAGACCTGACCAGCGGTCGGCATCCCGCCGGACCGCTGGTGGCGGCCGCGCTCGCGGAGGCCGCGGGCGTCCCGAACCCCGAGGCCTGGCTCCTCGCCCTGCCACCCCACACCCTGCCCGCGGATACCGGGGGGACCGGCGCCCCGCGGGCGGGCTACCTGGTCCGGGCGGACCCCGTGGCCAGGTCGGATACGGCCGGCCCGGTGGCCACGGGGGACGTTCTGACCTCCCTCGCGATGCTTCACCGGCGGCTGGGCGATGCCGACAATCGTGTGGACGACCTGGCGGTGCTGCAGGCGACACTGTTCAACATCTATCTCAACAGCCTGCACCCACATTTCCTCGAATGGCGGTGGGCAGCTGCGCGAACCGATGAGGCCATTGTCTGGCGACCGCTGGGGATGTTCCGCCAGACCGCGCTCGCCCGGTACGATGGGATCGTCACCTACGCCGGACGGCCCCTCCAGCCCGACCTGACCAGCTTCCGCTCGCACTATCCGCATACCCTGACCGGATCTCCCGACCAAACGAGTGCCTACCGATTCCTGCTGGGCGCCCTTCCCCGCCGCGCCTGGGATTCCACCGCCCAGGCGATGCAGGAGCGCCTGACCGATGCGGTGATCGAAATGGCCGTCGGGAAGATGCCGCCCGCCTACCGGGCGCGGGACGGCGACCACCTCATCCGCATCCTGCGCAATCGCCGGGACAATCTGCCGACCGCGGTGGAGTACCTCTTCAGGTCGGTCCGGCAAGACGCCGAGATGCACGCGAGCGCCGCAACGGACCTGGTCTCCGTGGAGTGGCCCGCCGAGGACTCGCTGCGCATCCGGTTCGGGGTGCACGAACGGGACTATGCCGCCAGCGAGACGCGGAAGGTGACCCTCTTCCTGGGCGGCAGCCCCGATACCGTCCGATTCATTGGAAACGAGGGCCGGGCGCCGGAGCTCCGGCTGGTGCCCACGCCGGAGGCGCCGCTCACGATCGAGGGCGACCCGTCGGACAGCCCGGTGGCCGTCTATGGCAAGGGAGTCGCAGAGCGGATCACCCCGCCGGGGAGGATCGCCGTGCGGAATTCCTCGGTCCGGAGCGCCCTCGTGAACCTCGACAGCACCGGGGCCGAGCGCACCGACGGTCAAAAGGACTTCACGCCGACAGGCTGGCTCTCGCTCTCCTCCGGGGTCGGCTGGCTCATCGGCGGCGGCGTGATCCGGACCGACTGGTCCGGTGAGGCCCGGCCATATCGGAATCGCGCCACGCTGCGCGCCGGCTACGGGACCGACTCCCACAACGGCATCGTGCAGCTCCTGACCGACTTCCGGTGGGCGCACTCCCCCCTGCAACTGCATGTCGAGGCCGTCGCTTCCGGCGTGGGCGCGGTCTACTTCTACGGATTCGGGAACGACACGCCCGGAGACAGCACCGAGAGCTACTACCGGGCCGGACGGACCGTGCTCGGATTCGCGCCCACCCTGGTCCTTCCCCTCTCGGATCGGCTCCGCGCGGGAGCGGGACTGGAATTGAAATCGGTGGAGACACCGACACCGGATACCCTGTTCATCGGCGTGGACCAGCCGTACGGTGTCGGGCGTTTCGGGGAAGCGGGCCTCACCGGGGAACTCATCTTCGACTCCCGCGACGTTCACGGCGCACCAAGGAAGGGGGTACTGGCCGCCGTCACCGGCGCCTGGTACCCGCTGACCGACGAAGGGGGCAGCGGGTTCGGCACCGTGACGGGTTCCGTCGCCACCTACTGGACGCCGCGCCGGTGGCCGGCCCTGACCGTGGCTGCCCGGGTGTCCGGAACCCATACCTGGGGCGGCGTGCCGTACTTCGAGGCCGCCTTCATCGGTGGCGGGCGGACGGTGCGCGGCCTCCCGCAGGGACGGTATGAAGGCAACCAGGCCGCATTCGGCAACATCGACCTCCGATTTCGTCTCTCGCAGGTGCAGTTCGTCCTGCCGTGGGACTTCGGTATCCTCGGGCTTGCCGACCTCGGGCGTGTCTGGGTCACCGGGGAGCAGTCGAGCACCTGGCATCCGAGCTTCGGCGGCGGCCTCTGGGTCGCCCTGCTCGATCGCTCCCTGGCGGCAAGCCTGAACGTCGCCACCGGGGGGGGACAGGGTGTCTTCATCAACGCCGGCGGCGGCTTCTCGTTCTAGCTGGATCAACCCTGAGACGGATCACTCTCCATGCTCGCATTCCTGCTGTTCCTCTCCCAGCCTCAGATCGCCGATACGGGGCAGTACGCCAATCCCGCTCTCCGGGCGCTCATTGCCCGGGCGGAGGCGGCCAACGCCGCGGCGCCCGCCGAGCTGCGCGGGTACACGGCACGCTACGAGTCCGAAGTGGCGCTCGCCAAGCTGCTGCCCGATCGCGTCGAAGGTTCCTCGACGATCGAGCAAACGGCGGGGGAGTTTGCCTGGGTGGCCGGACGGGGCTTCGGACAGCACCAGGAGGGGTATCGCGTCGTCACCACCGGCGTGCCGCTGCCCGGCTCCGCCGCGCTGGCCAACGGGTGGATCATCCCGACGCTGACCGGATCCAGCTACGACCTCTTCGGGGCCAACAGCGGGGCACCCACCTCGGCGGGACAGGACTCGAGCGGGACCGCCGCCGCCGAATCGCCGCTCGGCGCCGCGCGGGACCGATACTATCGATTTGAGGGGGGGGACACCCTCATGCTCGACTTCCCGCAGGGGCCGCCACAGCAGGTCGTTCGGATCATCGTCTGGCCGCGCGATTCGCTCGCCGAACGTGCCAAGCTGTTCCGCGGTGACCTCTACCTCGATCCGGCCACGGGTGCCGTGCGCCGGCTGCGGGGACAGTTCCTGACGGTCGGCGGCCCGCCGCCAGGCGGAAAAGCAAAGTTCATCAATGGATTCGTCGTGAACGCCGCCGTCTTCGACATCATCACCAGTGCGGTGCCCGGCGCTGGTTGGGTTCCCACCTACCAGCGGATCGACCTCGAGGTCCTCATCCCGCTGACGACCGAGAGCTGGAGCACGCTCCGGGTCATGACCACCCTGCGCGACGTGCGGCCGGCGGACAATCCAGTCGCCGGGGCGCTGCCGTACACGCCGGGACGCTCGGCGGTCTCAAAGGACAGCCTCGGCGCGTATGACGGCTGGTGGAGGAAGCCCGACGTCATGGTCAATTCGGTGCAGCTCGCCGACCTGTTCGATGTCGGACCACCCCGCCTCCGCCCCGACGGGCCACCGGTGTATTTCTGGCGCGGACCGACGACACTCCAGGCCCTGCGGTTCAACCGGGTCGAGGGGCTCTACACCGGCGTGTCGGGAACGCTCCGGCTCCGCGACGCCATGCCCGGCCTGGAACTCCGCGGCACCGCCGGTTACGCCTTCTGGCCGGGGCTGCCCCGGGGCGGCCTCGTCGCCGAACTGACGCGAGGGAGCTGGGCGGCGAGCGCACGCCTGATGCGTGACCTCGAGCTCGCCACGAAATTCGGGGACCCGCTCGACTACAATCGCGGCGTCCGCGCGCTCTTTCAGCAGGACAACTACGACTATGTGGATCGCGTGACCGCCGGCGCCGGCCTCGCCCGCTACTTCTCGGCGGCCGGGCCAGGCAGCGTCTCGGTCTCGTTCGACTGGGTGAAGGACCGGAGTACCGTTGCCGACCTCTCGAGCGGACCGCTGGGGCAGGAGTACACCATCAATCCGAACGTGGATCCCTATGCGTACCCCCGGGTGCGGGTGGAGGTGGACTGGCATCCGCAGATCAGCTCCCACTTCACCCGGCCGGGCATCGGGCTGTCGGCATCCTACGAGGCTGGCTGGGGCGACCTGCCGTACCAGCGCATCCAGGGCGCCGTCGAGGGACGTGCCAACTGGAAGTCGCTGGCCTTCACCATCGTCGGCAATGCCGGCTACACGATCTCGGATTCGCTGCCGACCCAGCAGCTTTTCCTGATCGGCGGCCCAGGCACCATGCCGGGCTACGACTACGATGAGTTCGGCGGCAACCTCGCCCTGCTCGGCCGAGCCATGGTGGCCGCCCCACTGCCATTCCTCCAGGCCCCGCTGACCGTCCGGAATGCGACCATCCCCCCCATTGCCCCCAACCTCTCGCTGCGCGTCTACTGGGGCTACACCGAGACCACGAACGACGCCGCCGCCGCGCAACTCGAGAATGTGGGCAGCCAGGTGGTCGATGGCGTGACCCAGCCGTTTTCCACGGTGTCGGGTTCGAGGCGGTGGACCAGCGAAATCCGGCTGAGCCTGTTCGGAACGCTGCTCGGATTCGGGCTGGCCATCCCCCTGGACAGCGACGTGCAGCCCAGCTTCACCTTCTCCTTCGCGCAGTCCTTCTGATCGGGTGGCAGGACAAGGAGACCGGCCCGGGAAACCGGGTCGGTCTTTCGCTTAAAACGCTGCCATATAACGCTTTACAAGCTATGCCATAACGGCAGTAAATCGCGGTACGGGGGTTGCCCTTGCACTGGGCGCATCCCTGTGCGCCGTCCCGGGTCCCCTGACCTTCGGGAGCGCGCGCGACCACACGAGAAAGGAACGAGACAGCATGGCCTCGAAGATCATTGGCATCGACCTCGGCACGACCAACTCCGTCGTCGCCGTCATGGAAGGCGGCGATCCCGTCGTCATCCCCAACGCCGAGGGCGGGCGGACCACCCCGTCGGTTGTGGCGTTCACCAAGGACGGCGAGCGGCTGGTCGGCCAGGTCGCCAAGCGCCAGGCGGTCACCAACCCGAAGCAGACCATCTTCTCCATCAAGCGGTTCATGGGTCGGCGCACCAGCGAGGTCAAGGAGGAGGCGAGCCGCGTCCCCTACCCCGTCGCCGACGGTCCGAACGGACTCGCCGCAGTCGAGATCCAGGGCAAGAAGTACACGCCCTCCGAGATTTCCGCGATGATCCTGCAGAAGATGAAGCAGACCGCGGAGGACTATCTCGGCACCACCGTGACCGAGGCGGTCATCACGGTGCCGGCGTACTTCAACGACAGCCAGCGGCAGGCCACCAAGGACGCCGGCAAGATCGCCGGCCTCGACGTCAAGCGGATCATCAACGAGCCGACCGCGGCGGCACTGGCCTACGGCCTCGACAAGAAAAAGGACGAAAAGATCGCCGTGTTCGACCTCGGCGGCGGCACCTATGACATCTCCGTGCTGGAACTCGCCGAAGGCGTCTTCGAGGTGAAGAGCACCAACGGCGACACGCACCTGGGCGGCGACGACTTCGACCAGCGTGTCATCGACTGGCTCGCGGCGGAGTTCAAGAAGGACCAGGGCATCGACCTCTCGAAGGACCCGATGGCGCTCCAGCGCCTCAAGGAAGCCGCCGAGAAGGCGAAGATGGAGCTGTCGAGCACCCAGCAGACCGACGTCAACCTGCCGTTCATCACGGCGGACCAGTCGGGTCCGAAGCACCTGAACTACACCCTGACCCGGGCCAAGTTCGAACAGCTGGTGGACGACCTCATCCAGCGCACCATGCCCCCGATGCAGCAGGCGCTCAAGGACGCGGGCATCGACCCGAAGAGCATCGACGAGGTGATCCTGGTCGGCGGCTCGACCCGCATCCCGAAGATCCAGGAGATCGTGAAGGAGTTCTTCGGCAAGGAGCCGAACCGCTCGGTCAACCCCGACGAAGTGGTGGGCATCGGCGCGGCGATCCAGGGCGGCGTGCTGGGCGGCGACGTGAAGGACGTCCTCCTGCTCGACGTCAGCCCGCTGTCGCTCGGCATCGAGACGCTGGGTGGCGTGACCACCGTCCTCATCCCGCGGAACACCACGATCCCGACCAAGAAGTCGGAGGTCTTCTCCACGGCCGAGGACAACCAGACCACCGTCGAAATTCACGTCCTGCAGGGCGAGCGTCAGATGGCGGTCGACAACCGGACCATCGGCAAGTTCCAGCTCACCGGGATCCCGCCGGCACCACGCGGCATGCCGCAGGTCGAGGTCGCGTTCGACATCGACGCAAACGGCATCCTGCACGTGTCCGCGACCGACAAGACCACGGGCAAGGAACAGAAGATCCGGATCGAGGCCTCGAGCGGGCTCTCCGACCAGGACATCGAGAAGATGGTCAAGGCGGCCGAGTCGCACGCCACGGACGACAAGAAGCGCCGCGACGAGATCGAGGCCCGCAACCAGCTCGATGGCATGGTGTACAAGGTGGAGAAGGACAGCAAGGAGTGGGTCGACCGGCTCGCTGAAGATGCTAAGTCCAAGCTGGACAACGCATTGGAAGGTGGCCGCGGGGCGCTCAAGACCGGCGACCCGGACCTTATCCGGCGGGCGCTTGACGAGCTGAACGCCGCCTATTCGGCGGCGGGCGCCTCGCTCTACCAGAGCGCCCAGGGCAGTGCCGAGCCCAGCGCCGGGGGCACGACGGAAGAAGCGGCCCCGGCGGAGGACGTCGTCGAAGCCGACTACGAAATCGTCGACGAGCCGAAGAAGTAACGCGCGACGGAAACTTTTCCCCACGCATCCGGGTTATGATGGAATAGCCCGGAGGCGCCGGGAAGTGCAGCCATACATCCTCGATCGAGAGTCCGCCCCATGTCTGTTCGCACCCGCAATTGGTTGAAGTTCGGAAGCCTGGTGAGCCTGGCCTTCCTGCTCGGCCTGATGTTCGCCGGCGTCCTGGAGTTGCCAGGGGCCACCCAGGCCCAGTCGGAATCGGGCCTCCTGCCCCAGGCCCAGGTCAGCCAGGCCTCAGCGCCCGCCCTTTCGCGGGCGCCGGCGGCAGTCACCGGCACCGGTGCCGACATGCTCGTCGCCCTGAGCGATGCGTTCGCGAACGTGGCCGAGAGCGTCAAGCCGAGCGTCGTGTTCATCCGCTCCCAGAAGACCAACGCGGCCCCGCAGCGGCAGCTTCCCCCGGGGTACGAGCAGTTCTTTCCACACCTCCGGCAGGGCCCGCGGGTGGAACAGGGGGGCGGCACCGGCTTCATCGTCTCGGCCGACGGCCTCATCATGACCAACAACCATGTGGTCGAGGGCGCGGACAAGGTGACCGTTGAGCTGCCCGACCGCCGGACCTTCGACGCGACGGTCATCGGGAGCGACGCCAACACGGACATCGCCGTGGTCCGGATCACGGCCGCCGGGCTCAAGCCGGCGGTGCTGGGCAACAGCGACGAGGCCCGGGTGGGCGAGTGGGTCCTCGCCATCGGCAATCCGCTGGGCAGCGCCCTGACCTTTACCGTCACGAGCGGCATCATCAGCGCGACGGGCCGCGGGCTGACCGGCCTGCCGAACCGCTCCAATCGTTCCATCCAGGACTTCATCCAGACCGACGCGGCCATCAATCCCGGCAATTCGGGCGGGCCGCTCCTGAACGTGCGAGGTGAAGTCATCGGCGTGAATTCCGCCATCGCCAGCGAGACCGGGTTGAACGCCGGCTACGGCTTCGCCATCCCGATCAACCTGGCCAAGCAGGTCATGGACCAGCTCGTCACGACCGGCCGGGTGGAACGGGCGGCCCTGGGCGTGTCCATCCGGGAAGCGGGCCCGAACGACGCCGCCTACGTGGGGCTGCCGGAAATCCGTGGCGTGCTGCTGTCCGAATTCACCGAGGGGTCCCCCGCCAGGAAGGCGGGGCTGGTGACGGGCGACGTCATCATCAGCGTCGACGGGAAGCCGGTCAACTACGTCGCCCAGTTGCAGCAGATCATCGGCTTCAGCCGGCCGGGCCAGGTGGTGCAGGTGGAGGTCGCCCGGAAGGGCGGCGTGCGGAAGACCTACGCCGTCCGCCTGATCGCCCTCGACACTCCGCAGACGGCGGCGGCGAACGCCGATCCCGCGGTCGAAGAGGCGCCGGCCGAAGCCGGGACAGTGATGTCGCCGCTCGGGGTGACGGTGCAGCCGCTCAAGCCGGCGGAGGCCGTGGAAGTCGGGTTGCCGAAGGGCACCGGTGGCCTCGTGGTCACCGACGTCACCCCCGACGGACCCTCCTGGGGCGTGCTCTTCGCCGCAGGGTCGGGCACGCCACCCAGCATCATCCTGAGCGTGGAAGGCGCGGCCGTGTCCACGGAAGCCGAACTCCGGGCCGCCCTGAAGCGGCCGGGGCCGAGCGGTATCGTGACGCTCGAAGTCCTCCGGCCGACCCAGGCCGGCGGCGTGCGGGAAATCGACCGGATCAAGCTGAACAGCGAGTGACCCCGGGGGGCCTGTCCCCCTGGCGCGCCGGCGGGGGGCGAGGGGCACACCGGTGCCGCCTCGCCCTTCTGCTTGTAGATTACGGCGTGGATCGACGAACCCTCTACCTCTACCCCCTGCTCGCCGCCGCCTGCCTCGCATGTGCAGGAGAGTCCGGACGAAGCGAGGGGAGCCCCTGGCTCACCGACAGCGACTTCGTGGTGGCCGGGCTACCGGACGACGCCGACTCGTCGGAAGTGCTCGCCACCCTCGGCGAACCGGACTCGATCATCTCGCTGCCGGACCCCGACGAGCCGGACATCGAGCTGCTGGCGTGGGCCTACCCCGACCTGGCCATCGCCCTCGGCGACGACGGGCTCCGATACGGCGTCACGCTGACGGGCCCGGGGGTCGCCACCCGCCGCGGCCTGCAGACCGGTGACGCCTCCGCTCGGCTCCGCGAGCTGTACGGCCGACCGCACCGCGGGTCCAACGGCACATGGGACTACGTCGCGCCCGACGATGCCAACGGCTTGCACGTGATGCGCGTCCGGATCGATGACGACCGGATATCCTGGATCTTCCTCGGCTGGCTGCTGGAGTGACCACCTGATGGCCCGTTCCCGCCTTATCCGCATCGTCGAGACTGCCGAGCGCCTGCACCCCGCGCTGCAGCCCCCGTTCTGGGGAGCGCTGCTCGGGCTCGCCGTCACGGCCGTCCTCATCCTCGCCAGCGCCCCGGTCTGGCTCCTCCAGGGACGCGGGGACATTCCCGCCGCCGTCCTGGACATGGGGATGGCAGGCATCCTCGGCGGCGCCGCCGGCGGCGCCCTCGCCCTCGTGCTGGGCGGGCTGAGGGGAGCGGGGCGCTGGGGCTACTACGCCCTCTGGATCGTCAGCAATGCCGGGGGGGCCCTGATCTACCTCTGGCTGCTCCGGGTGGTCGGGCGCGGGCAGGCGCTGGGGCTGGACCGGCCCCTGGCGCCGTTTGTCGTGGCGGCCCTCGGTGGACTGGGCGGATGGACCATCGCCCGGGCCCTCGGCCGGAGCGGCCGCGAGTCCTACGGCGAGTTCCGGAGCGCGGCCAACCTTGTCGCGGGGGCATTGATCGCGGAGACGGCCGAACTCGAGCAGCGCGCGCGCACCGACCCCACCGCGGCCGCGGACCTCGACCAGGTCCGGCAGGCGACGCCGAGCGGCGCCTACCTTGCCCTGCTCGAGCGCGTCGGGAGGCGGCTCGATCGACTTCCCGCCGATGACCCGGACGCCTCCCACGCCCGGGAGCACGTCGGAGAGCTCCTCACGCGGGTTCGGGAGGACATGCGGCGGCTCGCGGAGGATCCAGCCTTCGCCGCCGAGCTGCGGCAGCGCCAGGAGGTGGCGGAGGAGCTGTTCAGGAAGGAGCTGGCCCGGGAGGCGAAGCGGCTTCGCAAGCGCGGCGACAACGACGCGGAGGCCCACGCCTCGCTGCAGGCGATCGAGCGGGAGCTGGGCGAGGACTCCGGCGACGCCTCCTAGTTCCGGCAGGAAGACACCACGCGCGACCGTGGCGGAATGGCAGACGCGCCTGGCTTAGGACCAGGTGGGGAAACCCGTGGGGGTTCGAGTCCCTCCGGTCGCATCACACCCTGGAGGACGCATCCCAAGCCGCATCGTCGTCAATCCGAATGGCGCCCTTCGCCTCGAGGGGGATTTCACGATCGTCGATGTCGAGGGGACGGCCTTCGGCCTTGGCGGCCGACCGATGATCTCCCTCTGCCGCTGCGGACACTCCGGCAACAAGCCCTTCTGCGACGGCGCCCACGCCCGGGAGGGATTCCGGGACCCGGCCATCGCCCGGAACCTCCCGCCCCGCCCGGGGAGCTGAGCCGTTTCCTCGTTTGCCCGGGTCCCGGCGGTCGGGTAGATTTCCCCCGCCATGACAACCATCACGATCCAAGAGACCAGCGGCGACGCCGCCTCGAAGTCCCTGCAGGTGACCGTGCCCGCCGAGCGGGTGCGCCTCGCCCAGGACCGCGCGGTGCAGCAGGTCGCCCGCCGGGTGCGCCTCCCCGGTTTCCGCGCGGGCCACGCCCCGGCGACCATCGTCCGCAAGAAGTTCCACGACGCCATCCGCCAGACCGTCCTCGACGAGGTGATCCGCGAGAGCTGGGAACAGGCGCGGACATCCGAGTCGCTCAAGCCGGTGGCTGATCCCTCGGTCCACAACCTCAAGTTCGAGGATGGCGGGCCGATCGAGTTCGAGCTGCACGTCGAGGTGCGGCCGGAAGTCACCGTCGCCACGGCTGGTGGGTTCACCCTGAAGCGTGAGGTGGCCCCCGTCACCGACGAGCAGGTGGACGAGCAGCTCAACCGGCTGCGCGAGCAGAAGGCCACCTGGCTCCCGGTCGAAGGCCAGCGACCCTCCCCCGGCCAGATGGTCCAGGTGGAGGTCACCTCGTTCGAGGAGGGCGACCCCGCCGAACCGCAGCCGCACTCGATTGTCCTGGGTGAGGGGCAGGCGCTCCCGGAGCTGGAAGCGCGGATCATGGAACTGCAGCCCGGTGAGGTCGTCGAGACGCAGATCACGCTGCCCGAGGATCACCCGGATGAAACCAGGCGCGGCATGGTCAGGAAGCTGAAGCTGGCACTGCACGAGGTGAAGCGGCAGGAACTGCCACCGCTCGACGACGCCTTCGCGCGGGAAGTCGGGGATTTCGAGGACCTGGGCGCGCTTCGGTCCACCGTCGGGAAGGACCTGGCGCAGGACGCGGAACGGGAGGCCGATGCGCGGGTGCGGGATCAGCTGATCCAGAAGCTGGTCGAGGCCAACGGGATCGAGGCCCCGCCGTCCCTGGTGCACCGGGTGATTCACGGGTACCTGCACGCCTATGGGGTACCCCACGAGAAGGAACCGGAGTTCGCGGCGCAGTTCCAGCCGGTGGCGGAGGCCCAGGTCCGGCGGGACCTCGTGCTCGCGGCGGTGGCCGAGGCGCAGGGACTCTACGCCACGGAAGCCGACGTGGACGCCCGCATCGGGACCATGGCCGCGGCGCGCGATGTCCCCGCGGGTCAGGTCTACGCCTCCCTGCAGAAGGCCAATCGTCTCGCCGAACTCGAGCGCGCCATCACCGAAGACAAGGTCTTCGGCTACCTGCTCCAGCAATCCACCGTGGAAGGGTGAGCCCGTGTCAGTCTATCCTCCGTACATCATCGAGCGGTCCAGTCGCGGCGAGCGGACCTACGACATCTTCAGCCGCCTGCTCATGGACCGGATCGTCTTCCTCGGCGCCCCCATCAACGACGATGTGGCCAACATCATCATCGCCCAGTTGCTGTTCCTGGAAGCCGACAATCCCGAGAAGGACATCTACCTGTACCTGAACAGCCCGGGCGGAGTGGTGTCCAGCGGGATGGCCATCTACGACACCATGCAGCACCTGCGGGCCCCGGTGAACACCATCTGCATGGGCATGGCGGCCTCGATGGGGTCGTTCCTCCTGTCGGCAGGCGCCAAGGGCAAGCGGAGCGCGCTGCCCCACAGCCGGATCATGATCCACCAGCCCTCCGGCGGGGCCCAGGGCACCGCCTCGGACATCGAAATCCAGGCCCGGGAGATCCTTTACCTTCGGTCCAAGATGAATCAGCTCTACAGCTTGCACACCGGTCAGCCGATCGAGACGATCGAGCGGGACATGGACCGGGACCGGTTCATGAGCGCCGAAGAAGCCAAGGAATACGGCTTGATCGACACCGTGTTCGAGCCCCAGAAGGATTGGCTCGCTCCCCCCACCCAGCCTTGACGCCCCCCGGAACCCGGCCCACCTTTCGGGGCGGGTTCCACCTCTAGCCCCGGCGGCCAGCGCATGTCGAACGACAAGCACCTCCGCTGCTCCTTCTGCGGCAAATCCAAGGACTCGGTTCGGAAGTTCATCTCCGGACCGTCTGTCTACATTTGCAACGAATGCATCACCCTCTGCAATGAGATCCTGGCAGAGGATGAGGAGCGGGAGGTTGCCGAGAGTATCACCTCGGTCCCGACGCCGGCCGAAATCAAGGTGACGCTCGACGAGTACGTGATCGGGCAGGAGCGGGCCAAGCGCACGCTCGCGGTGGCCGTCTACAATCATTACAAGCGGATCAACGCGGCGGCCGCCAGGGACGGCGACGTCGAGCTGGAAAAGTCCAACATCCTCCTGCTCGGTCCCACCGGCGTCGGCAAGACCCTCCTGGCCCAGACCCTGGCCCGCATCCTCGACGTGCCCTTCACCATCGCCGACGCCACCACGCTGACGGAGGCGGGCTACGTGGGTGAGGACGTGGAGAACATCCTCGTCCGCCTGCTGCAGGCCGGTGAATTCAACGTGGCGGAATGTGAGCGGGGAATCGTCTACATCGACGAGATCGACAAGGTCGCCCGGAAGTCGGAAAACCCCAGCATCACCCGTGACGTCTCGGGTGAAGGGGTGCAGCAGGCGCTGCTGAAGATTCTCGAGGGCACCGTGGCCTCGGTGCCGCCCCAGGGCGGCCGGAAGCATCCGCAGCAGGAGTACATCCAGATCAACACGAAGGACATCCTGTTCATCTGCGGCGGGGCGTTCGACGGACTCGAGAAGATCATCGAGGCCCGGATCGGGCGGCAGAAGATCGGTTTCACCTCCGGCCCGCGCAACGAGCGGCCGGCGGAAGGCCCCCATGACCCGTTCTCCGAGGTGGAGCCCGATGACCTGCTGCGGTTCGGCCTCATTCCGGAACTGGTCGGCCGGCTTCCGGTCTCGGTGTCGCTCGAGTCCCTGGACGAGGAGGCCCTGGTCAGGATCCTGCTCGAGCCGAGGAACGCCCTGACAAAGCAATACCGGAAACTGTTCGAGCTCGAGGACGCCAGGCTGACGTTCGATCCCGAGGCGCTCCGCGCCGTGGCCCGCAAGGCGCTCAAGCGGGGCACCGGCGCCCGCGGGCTCCGCGCCATTCTGGAAACGACCATGACCGACATCATGTTCGAGCTGCCGGATCGCGAGGACGTTCGGGAGGTGGTCATCACGCCGGAATGCGTGACGGATGGGAAGGCGCCGCTGGTGGTCACCGAGCGCGCCAAGCAGAAGAAAGAAGCGTAGGAGCCCCCCACGGCCTCGCTGTCGAGCCTCCCTGTCGAGTTTGTCGGGTCCTTTCCCGATCCCCACGTTCGCCTTGACCCCCCGCTGCCGGAAGTGGCGTTCGTCGGTCGGTCCAACGTGGGGAAGTCGAGCCTCCTGAACGCCCTGGTCGGGAAGAAGGGCCTCGCGCGGGTCAGCGGGACACCGGGAAAGACGCGGCTCGTCAACGTCTTCCGGCTGCCGGCGCTGTACCTGGTGGACCTGCCCGGATACGGTTTTGCCCGGGCCAGCAAGGTGGATCGTGCCGGCTTCCGGCGCCTCCTGAACGGCTACGTGGAACACCGCGACTCCCTGGCCGGCGTCGTCTGGTTGCTGGACAGCCGGCGAGCCCTCTCCACCGACGACCAGGAAGTCCGCGCCCTGCTGGCGGCGTCGGGCCGGCCGGTGCTCGCGGTGCTGACCAAGCTCGACAAACTGGGACGCGCCGCCGCGCAGGATCGGATGGCGGCGCTGGCCGCCGAGCTCGGCCTCGCGGTCGACGAACTTCAACCGACCAGCATCGTCAGCGGCGAAGGGATCGCCGAACTCGGGGAGAGCATCCTCGCCGTTGCAGACCAAGGAACCCCATCATGATCCGGATCTCCCGCTTCCTCATGCTCCTGGCCCTCTGCGCCTGCGCCCGCCCGGCCTCCATGCGATCCCAGGAACCGTCGGATCCGATGGGCACCATGCCCCCCCCGGGTCTGGGGTCGCTCACCCAGCAGGACATTTCGCTGACCATCGCCAACAGCCAGTTGACCTTGCGTTTCGAGCCGCTCAACGAGCGGCTCCTCCGGCTGCTGGCGCCCGACGCCTACCGGGCCCTGTCCGGCCTCATCGCCAATCGGAGCGCGGCGATCGACTCGGTCAGCCGCTACAGCGGCTCGACACAACCGGGCCTCATGCTGGTGACGGTGTACGGGAACGTGCCGGACGTGCGATTTGACCCCACGCTCGTGGGCGTGAGCGTGAACGCGCGGCGGATCGAGCCGATCGGCATCATTCCGCTCGATGCCAATTTCAACCGGCAGCAGCTCGCAATCAGGACGGTGGGGATGGGGCTGTTCGTCTTCTCGGAGGAACTCCCGGTCTACTCGCCGATGGTCTTCACCTACGGCACGGTGGCGGCGGAGGGATGGAGCAACAAGATCTCGACCTTTGACCGGGAACTCGCCCGCGTCGCCTCCCGGGCGCGCTCCCAGGCTGCCCAGAGCGCCCCGGACAGCGTCCCCTCCCCGTAGCCCGTCCCCTCACCGCAGCGGCGTCGCCGTCGCGGAGTCCAGCGCCGGACCCAGCCCGGCGTTCCAGCGGGAGCGTACCGCCCCGTCGCGACGATCGAGGATCAGCACCCCGACCTCGGGATGCCGGACAGCCCACGCCAGCGCGCTGTCCGGCCCCAGGACAAACAGGGCGGTGGAGAGGACATCGGCGCGCACGGGATCTTCCGCCACCACCGTCAGGCTCCCCCATCCCGGCACCGGCGTGCCGGTGCGCGGATCGAGGATGTGGCCGATCGTCTGACCCGCCGCCTTGACGTACCGGTGCGACTGACTCGAGGTCGACGCCGACCCGCTCGCGAGCCAGAGCGTGAACACCTCGGCCTCCCCGTCTTCCGGGCTCGGGATGGGGATTCGCCATGGCCCCCCCTGGTCCGAGGGGCCGAGCACCACGATCTGGGTCCCGAAGCTCACCCGGGCCGAGTGGACGCCGTGCGCGTACAGCGAGTCGCGGGCCGCCCGAAGCGCGTAGCCCTTCACGAATCCCCACGGCAGGAGCGTCGCCGTGGACGCGAGTCGCTGCCCGGTGCACCGCTGGAGATCGAGCACCATGCCCGCGCTGCCCGCGGCCCGGCGGGCCGCCTCCAACTCGACAACCGATGGCACCCGGCCCTCCCCGTCGATGCCCCAGGCATCGAGGAGGGAGCCGATCACCAGGTCAAACGCACCCGGGACCAGGGCCGCCGACTGGTCGGCTTCCCGGAGCGCGCGACAGAGATCGGGATCCATCGGAGCCGTCGCCCCGATCGCCCCGCGGTTCAGCAGGCTGACCCTGCTGTCCTGGCGCAGCGGGGAGAGGAGCGCATCCGCGGCACCGATGGCGCTGAGGACGGCCTCCGAGGCCGTGACGGCCTGCGCACGGGTGGGGGCCTCGAGGTGCATGTGGAGCCTGGAGCCCATCGCGCTGCCGTCGCGCTCGACCCAGACCGGGCCGCTCCCGATGCCGCGAGGATTGCACGCCGACGCGGCGAGAGAGGCGAGCAGGACGAGCGACCACGCGCCCAGGCGTGCCGCCCGCCCACGAGACCGTGGCGCCGGCGTCCCCACCCCGGTAAACTCAGGGAAACTGCGGAGAACCAATGGCATTTCTACCCCTGCGATCGCTGAGCCTGCCCGAGCAGGCGCGCCAGCACTATGACGCCTGGCTTGATGACCTCGAATCGCGCCTGGATGCCGCCGGCGCGAATGCGTCGGTGGTCGTGCGTGACACCCTCCTGGGACTTTTTCATCCCGGACCAGGCACCTGGGAAGCGGCCCTCGACGCCTCCTCGGGCTCGCTCGCGGCGCGCGCGTCGCTGCTGGCGCTGGACCCGCGGAATATCACCCTGGAGCCGGAATATTACGCCGATGTCGACCCGGCGCGCTTCGCCCTGGTGAAGCCGCTCCTGTGGCTGTGGTACAGCTTCGACCGGGCTCCCCTCGCGGGGCAGAACGTGGCCCTCGGGGTCGCGCTCCGGCGGCGCCTCGCGCCGCGGATCTTCGCCCGCTGTGGACGCAACTTCAAGTGCTTCCAGCACGTCGAGTTTTCCTACGGCTACAACATGGAGGTCGGCGACGACGTGGTGGTCCACCGGCATGTCCTCCTCGATGACCGCGGTGGCCTCACCCTTGGGGACCGGGTGAGCATTTCGGACTACGCCAACGTCTACAGCCACACCCACAGCATCGTCGACCAGCGGGAAGTCACGAACGCGCGGACCGTCCTCGAGGACGACACGCGCATCACCTATCACGCGACCGTTCTCGCCGGCGTGCGGGTGGGCCGGAACGGGATGGTCGGGGCGAATGCGGTGGCCACGAAGAATGTCCGTCCGTATCACGTGAACGTCGGCATCCCCGCCAAGTCGGTCCGGGTCAAGCCCAACGCGCCCGTGGAAACCACACCCACCGACCTCGTGGCGCGCCGCGAGGGCGAGCCGGAGTCCCCCTGAACGGCATCATCGTCGCCACCCTGCTCGCCGGGGCGCTCGCGCTGGCGTGGTCGTGGCGGGAGCGCCGCCGGCTCGCCGTCCGGGCGGCGGAGCTCGCCACCCGGCTCGCCGCCGTCCACGAGGAGCGCGACGACTTCGCGCGACGCCTCGACCGGCGCATCAACGAGATCTTCTCCCTCCAGGAACTCAGCTACATCCTGTCCGAATCGCTCCAGACGGAGCGCATCGTCGAGCAGGTGGCGCGCTTCACCGCGCGCTTCCTGGAGGCGGAGGGAACGCTGGTCGTGCTCTCCTCGGAGGACAGCCCCGACCTGAAGGTCGCGGCGGCGGAAGGCACGCTTGCGGGCCTGCTCGGACGATCGATCCCCTCGGCACAGGGGAGACTCATCACCCAGGCGATCGGGCGGGAACGCATCGAGCTCGCTGATGGCCCCGCGCCGGGGGTCGAGCTGGTCGCCGGCCTGAAGGTGGAACGGACCGCCATCGCGCCGCTCCGGGCGCACGGCATGACCCTCGGCGCCCTCGCCGTGGCGACCAGGAGCGACCGCCCCTTCTCCACGCAGGACCTCTGGCTCATCTCCACGGTGGCGATGCAGGCGGCGGTGGTCCTTACCAACAGCCGTTTCTTCACCCTGCTCCGGCGTGGCAAGGAGGAGTGGGAAACCACCTTCGACGCGCTCTCGGAGGGCATCGCGCTGGTGGACGGCGCCGGCCGCATCACCCGGGCCAACCGGGCACTGGCGCTCCTCGCCGGCGTGCCCCTGGCGTCGCTGATCGGGCGGTCGTTCGTCGCATCGCTGTTCGGCGAATCGCGCGCCGCCGACGACCTCGTCGCCGGCGCCAGACTCGGGACCTCCCGGATTCCGACGCTCCTGCCCACGGCGAAGCTGAACCGGATCCTCCGCCTGGCCGGGGCGCCGCTCACCGCCGAGGAAGGCCCGGGGTCGGTCGTAGTGATGGTGGAGGACGTGACCGAGCAGCGGGCACTCGAGGCGCAGCTGATCCAGAACGAGAAGATGGCCGCCGTCGGCCAGCTCGTCTCCGGCGTGGCCCACGAGTTGAACAACCCGCTCACCTCGATCGCCGGCCTGTCGGAGTTGCTGATCGAGCAGGCTCGGGTCCCGGACGACGCCCGGGAACACCTGCAGGTGATCCACGAGCAGGCCGACCGCGCCGGCCGGATCGTGGCCAATCTCCTGACCTTCGCGAGAAAGGGAAGCCCCGAACAGGCCGCGGTCGACCTCGATGATGTGGCCCAGCGGACCACGCTCCTCATTCAGGCGGAACTCAAGCTCCGGAGCATCACCCTCACGCGACACACCGAGGCACCCGCGGTGGTGAGCGGCGATCGGTACGAAATCCAGCAGGTCCTGCTCAACCTGCTGACGAACGCCGTGCACGCCCTGTCCGAGGTGCCGGCCGGGACGCCACGGACGATCTCGGTGGAAACCGGGCAGGAGGGGGAGCAGGCCTTCATCCGGGTGTCGGATACCGGCCGCGGCATCGCCGAGGACCTGGTCGGCCGAATCTTCACGCCGTTCTTCACGACGAAGCAGCCCGGGGAGGGAACCGGGCTGGGATTGTCGATCAGCTATCGCATTGTGGAATCGCACGGCGGGCGCCTGTCCTACGCACGCGGTCCGGACGGCGGGTCGGTGTTCACGGTGTGGCTGCCGGCGCATCGCGGGGAGAACACAACGGAGGCGGGAGCGCCGACCGTCCTGGTGGCGGCCGCCGACGAATCGGTCCACCGTTCGGCTGGCGCACTGCTGGCGCGCGAGGGCATCGCCGTTCACTCGGTCCGGACGGCCGGCGACCTCCGGTCGGCGCTCGCCGACCTGGCCTGGGTCCTGCTGCTCCTTGATCCGGCGCTCGGCGGTGCCACGGAGCCGCTGCTGCCCTCCCTCCTCGCCCGCCATCCCGACCTCGCCTCCCGCCTGGTGCTCCTCACCAGCGACCACGATTCGGACGACCCTGCCCTGGTGGACATCCCCCGGCTGCCGAAGCCGCTGGTGCCGCGCGAGGCGCGAAAGGTGATCCGGGCGATCCTCGATCGCTGAGCCCGGTCAGTACCCCGCCGCGGACGCTGGAAACCAGGGGGTGACGACGATCTCGCCCTGCACGCGCCGGACAGCGTCCGCCTCGGTGGCCGTCGCCCAGTAGTTGCTGCCCGCCACCAGCACCGGGGCCACGATGAACCACCGCTGGGCGCGCAGGAAGACGTTGCCGGACACCTGGGTCTCCCGCCCGGCGGAATCGGCCACCAGTCCCTCGTCCAGGTTGTCGAAGGTATTGCCGCGGACCCGTGCGTGGGCCGTCCGTTCCAGCACCAGGCCGCGCCCCACACCGGCAATCACGTTGTCGTCGATGACGTAGTCCCGGCTCGCGGGGCCCGCGGAGTCGCGGATGAAGAGCCGGATCCCCGTCTTTCCCCCAATCACGATGTTGCTCAAGAGGCGGTTGGCGCTGCCATGCTCGATGGCGATGCCCACCGAGCGCGACCCGAGCACGATGTTGCCCTGGACGGTGGTCCCGGTGGAATACCCAAGCCAGAACCCGTAGTCCGAGCTGTCGGCGCGGTTCTCCAAGAAGACGTTGCCATGACTGAACGTCGACTCAAAGGCGTTGTGGTACGCCGAAGAACCGTCATTCCGGAGCACCATGTTGCCCTGGGAGGGTCGGACGTATCCCGGCTGTCCGCTGAGGAAGAACCCGTCACCCGACCAGGTGATGTCGTTGTCCGCGACGAGGTTCGAGTCGCTCTGCTCACGGAGGAGGATGCCGGCAGAGTCGCAGCCCCGACGGTAGGCGGGCGACTCGCACCGCACGTTGTGGTGGGCCTCATTGCGGACAATCACGTTTTGCGACGAGGCCCAGAGATGGACGCCCCAACCGCTGTTGTCGGAGACCACGTTGTCCGCGACGTAGCTGCCCCGGGCGTCGATGAGCCCGATCCCGTTCTGGGCATGCCGCGCCAGCACCCCCACCACGGTGGCACCGTTGGTCGCCTTGAGCAGGACACCGCCGCCGTACGCCTGCGCGCTGTCGGCACTGAAGATGTCGAGCCAGTCGGCCTCGTCGTATTGCTCGGGGGTCGAGCGGAGCGCCTGGCGCCGGGAGCCCGACACGTCGACCCGCGCGATCCGGTGTCCCCGTCCCCCCTCGATCCGGATCCCATGACGGAAACCACGGATGGTACCGCCGTAGATCTCGACGTTGTCGAGTCCCTGGCTCACCACGCCGGCGCCAACGTACCGCTCGGGGAAACTGTCCCCGCTCTCCAGGGTCACGCCGGTCAGGTCCAACCGGGTGCCCGACCCCGCGATGACCACGACCCCGATCTCACCATGGTCCGCGATGCGATACCGCCCCGGACACACCGTGACGTCTCCCTGCACCTGGGTGCCGGCGCGGGTGAGCCGCAGGCAGGGCGGCGACGAGGAGGACGGGGCCGCGGCGAGCAGCAGGGCGCCGGCAGCGAGCAACGGGATGGGGTTCAGCATATGCGGAGCAGGTCCTCCAGGGGCCCGGCGTCACCGCCGGCGAGCAGGAGATGGATGTCCTCGAGGGCGCGACGGGACCGCGGCCATGCGAGTCGGCCACGGGCGAGGTCCGCCGACAGCCACTCCGCCGCATCGTGCTCGTCGGAGACCGTGACCGCGGACCCCGGATCCACGAGGGCCACGAAGGCGGGAATCATCGCGACTTCATCGGTGCGGTGCAGGTAGAACGACTCGACCCGGCTCAGGTTGTAGAGTGCCCCGGCGACCAGTCCGGTCTCCTCATGCAGTTCCCGGAGCGCCCCGTCCACCGGCCTTTCCCCGTCGTCGAGGTGGCCATGGACCACCTCCCATGCGCCCGGGGAACGACCGGTGGGGCTCCGGCGCAGCACCAGAAACTCGAAGCCCGCCGCGACAGGGCGAGCCACGTAGAGGTCGATCATCGAGACCCGAATGCCGGTCATCCGCCGCCGCTCCGCCGGGCCCTACGTGGCCCGGCGCCGGCTGAGCACGGCATCGAGGCGGGCCGAGAGCGCCCGGGCGCGGAACGGCTTGGTCAGGAAATCGTCGGCGCCCAGCTCGAAGACCCGTACCTCATTGTCCTCGTCGCCCTTGGCGGTCAGGACGATGACGGGAATGTCCTGCGTACTCGGCCGGGAGCGGAGCTTGGTGAGCACCTCATATCCGTCCAGCCCCGGCAGGTTGAGGTCGAGCACGATGATGTCCGGGGCGACGCGGTCCACCTGGTCGAGCGCCTGCACGCCGTCGCGAGCCTCATGGACCAGGTAACCATCCCGCTCGAGCAGGTCCTTCATGACCCGGCGCAGCTGGTCCTCGTCATCCACCAGCAGCACCGACACGCCGCGGGACTCGTCCTCCGCCGGCGCCCCCTCGGCGGGCGACTCCTCAATCAGCTCGAACGCAGTCGCCAGGTCCACGGCCGGGGCCGCCGGCGCCACCGGTGCCTGGGGCACGGCCGGAAAGACGCCGGTGGGGTAGAGCGACGGGATGCCGAGTGCTGCCTGTCGCGCCCCGGCGGGGCCGTAGCGCCCCTCCATCGGGATATCCGTCACCCGGAGCAGTTCGTCCACCGACGAGTCGCCCGCGAGGACATGGCGCAGCCCGCTCTCGAACAGCGACAGCATGCCGTTCTGCCGTGCCGCGGTGGCGATGAGGTCCACGGTGGACCCCTGCCCGATCAGTCGCTCGATGTCGGGGTTCATCGTCAGGATCTCGACAATCGAAAACCGCCCCCGGTAGCCGGTCATTGCGCAGTCGGGACATCCCTTGGCCTGATAGAGCGTCTTCGCCCTCGTGAAGTACGGCACCACCCGCTCGGGCACGGGCTCCTTCTGGACCACGCGGCAGGACAGACAGAGCCGGCGCATCAGTCGCTGGGCGATGACCCCGCGCAGTGCCGCACCGATCTTGTACGCCTGCATGCCCATGTCCACCAGGCGGGTGACGGAATTCGGCGCGTCGTTGGTGTGCAGGGTCGAGAGGACGAGATGGCCGGTCAGCGAGGCCTGGATCGCGATCTGCGCCGTTTCCCCGTCCCGGATCTCGCCCACCAGGACGACATCCGGGTCCTGCCGGAGGATGGAGCGCAGCGCCGTGGAGAAGTTGAGCCCGGCCTTCTCGTTGATCTGCACCTGGACGATGTGCTTGCCGAGCCGGAACTCGACCGGGTCCTCCACCGTGACGATGTTGACGCCCTCGTTCTGGATCAACCGAATCGCGGAGTAGAGCGTCGTCGTCTTGCCGGAGCCGGTGGGCCCCGTCACCAGGATGATCCCTTCCTTGAATCCGAGCAGGCGCTCCACCTGGACCTGCTCGTCGGGGAACAGCCCGAGCGACTCGAGGGAGAGGACCGTCGCCTTCTGGTTCAGGATCCGGATCACGACCTTCTCGCCGTAGGTGGACGGCAGGGTCGAGACGCGAAGGTCCACCTTGTTCTCGTTGATGGCGATCCGGGCCCGGCCGTCCTGCGGCCGCAGCCGGTCGGCGATGTCGAGGCCCGACATGATCTTGATGCGCGAAATCAGGGGGATGCCGGCCGCGCGGGGCACGGTCATCACCTGTCGGAGGACGCCGTCGATGCGGTACCGCACCGTGACGCCGCCGTCGATCGGTTCGACGTGGATGTCGCTCGCCCGGCTGGTGACACCGTCGGCGAGCATCATGTCCACCAGCCGGATAATGGGTTTCTGGCTGGCCTCGTCCGCCGAGGTGCCGAGGTCGTCCTGTATGTCCTCGATCTGCTGCACGTCGGCGCCGGAATCCAGGCCGCCGAGCAGCTTGGAGACGAGGTTCTCCCCCCGATACATCTCGTCGAGCCGGTCCCGGATGCGCCCCGGCGACGACAGGAAGAGGCGCACCTCCCGCCCGGTGGCGAAGGCGAGCATCTTTTCGGCGTCAATGTCGAAGGGATTGGCGGTGGCCGCGTCGAGCGTCGAGTCGGTGATCCGCAGCGGCAGCACGTTATGCTTGCGAGCCACCCCTTCGGGGACCGACTCGCGGACCTTGATGTCCATCGTGGTAAGGTCGGCAAGCGGGAAGCGAAACCGGGCCGCGATGGCGTTCAGGATCTCGTCGTCGGTCATGAGACGGCGCTGGACCAGCTGCTCCCACAGCGCCGTTGGCGCCTCCTCGGCAGCCTTGCGCATGGCGGCCATGGCCGCCTCCGGCACCGTGGATTCCAACGTGGGGACCAGCCACTCGTCCAGAAACGGCATGCCGCAGGTTACCTCGCTGAGCGTGAACCCGAAATAAAGGCCTCCCAGGGTCCTATCGGAAGTGTCGAATCCCTAGAGGATGTTCCACCACTCCCGCGAGACATCGACCGTCAACTCGAACAACCCGTCGCGGAGCCCCACGCCCCCCTCCACCCGAAGCAGTCCCATGAACCACTCCGTGGCCAGGCCGGCGGTGCTCCGCAACCCGTTGCTCGCCGCCCAGGGCGTCCCCGCCACCGCGCGTTCGCTCCACCCAAGCCCGATGAACGGCGCAAGGACCATGGTGTGACCGGTGCTCGCGAAGGTACCGAGCGGAATGGCGGGGGCCGGGAGGTCGAAGCGCCACTCCGCCTGCGCCACGCCGAGGCTTCGACCGCCGTAGGCCCGGAACGGGTATCCGAGGAGTGTCCCGCGGCCGCCCATCACAAAGCTCCGATACGCCGGCGTCCCGTCACTCCCGACCCCGGCGTAGGCGAGGACACGCAGGGCACCGGGCCCCAGCGGCGCCCGCCAGCGGAGTCCGGCCGCGCCCCGGATGTAATCGGTGGGCCCGGAGCCCGCCTCAAGCGTCACCTCGCCGCTCAGATCGTGGCGCACCGCCATCCCGGCGGCTTCCCGTCGCAGGGTCAGCGCCGCCTGCGTGTACGCTCCTGCGCCGAGCGCGGGATTGGAGCGGTAGGTGCCCCGGGCCGGCGTGGCCACCACCGACATGTCGTGCGCGTTCGCCACCCCGAGGGTGAGTGCCAGGGTCGTCCGGTCGGCGATCGGCCGTCGCACGCCGGCCTCCACCCAGTTCACCAGGGCGTAGTCACCGTAGTCCTGCCCTCCCTCCTGCGAGGTGAGGGAGTTCACCACCGGGGCCGTGACCAGGACGTCGCTGACATCCTGCACCCGGCGCCCCGCACCCAGGCTGACGGTGGTGGTGCCGATCCCCAGGTCCGCCGTGAGCCGGCCGACGAGGCGCCCGTCGCTGGTGCCATAGGCCGCATAGGGGCGAAGGGTCAGCCGCCGTTCGGCCGCCTGGACCGTCACGCCAAAGCCGAGTGTCAGCCCCTGCACCCGATTCACGCGGGCCATGTCGCTGAGTGAGTTTGCGGCGATGCGCGTCCCGTGGAGCCCGCTGAGGGCGCGATCCCCGGCGATGCGCTCGACCTCGCGCCGGAGTGTGGTCATGTCCTGGCGGTTGACCGGTCCCGCCACCGCGGCAATCGCCTCCTCCAGCGGCTCCGGCCACGCCGTGGCATCCGGGGCGGGCTCCCGCAAGCCGCCAATCGAGGGCGCCCCGTAGAGGGCCTGCGGAAACTCGGCGTTCAAGGCGTACTCCCCGATTTCCCAGCGCCCGCGGATGATGCCCCGGGCCGGGAAGTCGAGCCAGGTGGTCCGCCGCCGGATCTCAATCGTCTGGCGCTCGGGGAGCCAGTACCGCCCCTCATACAGCGCATTCTCGAGGACGATGCTGATGTCCTCAAGTTGCGGATCGAGGTACGCCGAGGGCGTGAAGCTGAAGCGGAACTGGACGACTTCGGCGGTCGCCACATCGAGGTAGAGGGTCCCGACCACCAGGGGCTGGGTGAACGACCTGGGCCGCACCGCCACCTCATAGACCTGGATGGTGCGGGTGTTCGCCACCACGGTGAGGGAGTCCTGGAGGGCAAACTCGTAGGCCAGGAGCCCCGCCGGGGAGAGCGGGTGCAGGACGTCGCGCACCTCGTCGCCCTCGCCGATCCTGATCCGGTTTCCGTAGTTGTTGGTGACGACGCCGAGATGGTCGCGATGGTAGTTGATGTCGGTGGGCAGCCAGGTCCCGTCGCGCCAGCCGAGAATCGTCTGCTTGCTGAGCGACGGGGCCCGCCAATACACTTCGAGCTGGAGCTCGTCGGCTTTCACCAGGCGGGGCGGCTCGGCGAGGCCCGAGCCCGCCTGGGCGAGGAAGAAGACGAAGCCGTGCGCGCGTGCCCGGTAGGATTGCAGGCTGGTGTCGGCCTGGACCTGCTGGCGCCGGGCCGATCCCCGCTCGACGAGGGTCACGACCGCGGGCGCATTCCACGCTTGGGCGGCAAGCGACGGGACACCGCCCATCGCCACCACCGCCAGGAACCAGGACCGGAAGGGCATCGAGTGAGAATATCCCGGGGCCGGACATCCCGAGCAAGCGCTGTGGTGCTCCTCCTCCTCCTGCCGGCCTCCGGCCTCCCGGGCTGCCGCGGCTCCACGCCCGGCGTCGAGCCGCCGGCGCCTGGCCCGGGACCGCGTTCCTATGCCGCAGACCAGGTCTACACCGTCGAGGTCTGGGGCGCCCAGGCCCCGGACACCGTCGTGACGTTCCTGGCGGCCCGGCCACGCTCGATCGTCCTCCGGCACGGTCCCCCCGACAATACCGTCTTCGCCGAGCTGGACATCCCGGCGGGGGCACTGGCCCCTCCGGCGGGCGCCGATCGGGTGTCGCTCACCGTTCGCCCGGTGCCGGGCGTCTATGGGCTCACCATCGAAAGCGAGGCGTCACTCACCGCCCCGGTCACGCTGACCTTCAAGTATCCCGTCCACTTCGCGGCGCCGTCCGACAGCCGCGCACGGTACGCCACCGACGTGCTCTTCGAGCAGGCGCTGGTCGTGGCGCTTGCCGAACGCGGGGGTGATCGGTTCCAGACCCTTCGGTCGGCCCGGCCCGCGAGCGACAACCTGCAGGCGATGATCTCGAAGCTGGGGCGATACCAGCTCGTGGCGCCACGCTGAGGCACCGAACGCGCTAGATTCGGGACCATCATGCCACTCTACTCCCTCATCAGCTTCGGTGGTGACCAGAAATTCGAGCTCCCCGCCGGACGGACGCTCCTGGTCGGTCGCGCCGTGGAATGCGACGTGCCGGTCTTTGATCCCACCGTCTCCCGGCACCACGCCGAGCTCACCGCCGACGAGTCGGGCGAGGGGGTCCGCGTCCGCGACCTGGGCAGTTCGAACGGCACGGCCATCAACGGCGTACGCGTCACCGAGGGATGGCTGGCGCCCAACGACGCCGTCGCGTTCGGCAAGATTGCGTACTACCTCCGCGCGGTGGAGGTGACGGCGGAACACCGGATCCCGATGCCGACACCGACCGCGGGCCCGAAGGGCGGCAGCATCGTCCGGCAACTCCCGGTACAGGCGGATACCCCGCTGCGCGTGGACGCGATCGCCGCCGACGGGCTGCTCCGGCTCGGATCCGGGGGACCAGAACGCCAGGCAGAGAAGCTCGCCCACCTGCTCGCGCTCTCCGACCGGCTCTCTGGCGAGCTGGACCTCGACCGCCTCCTCGGCACCGTGGCCGACACGACCTTCCAGGTCCTGAAGGTGGATCGCGTGGCCATCCTGCTGCACGACCCGGCCAGCGGGGAACTGATACCGGCCGCCTCACGCAGCCGGCTGGGCGGCGCCGAAGGCCTGCGCGTTCCCCAGTCCATCGCCCGCAAGGCGATCGAGGACCGTGTGGCCCTGCAGACGGACAACGCCGCGGCGGATGAGCGCTTCGCCGGCACCTCGGTGGTGCAGCAGAGCGTGCGAGGCGCCATGTGCGCCCCGCTCCTGGCCGGGGGCGATCAGGTGCTGGGCCTGCTGTATGTCGACAACCTCGCGACGCCAGGGACCTTCACGGAGGAGGACCTGCAGTTCCTGGTGGCGTTCGGTGGGATCGCGGCCGGCGGTATCCGCGCCGCCCGGTCGGCGGAGCGGGCCCAGCACGAGGCGGCCACCCGCGCCAACTTCGAGCGCTACTTCGCGCCTTCAGTCGCCGCCGAGATTGCGGGCCGGACGGGCGCCGCCGAACTGGGCGGCACCCGGAAGCCCCTCACGATCCTCTTCAGCGACATTCGCGGCTTCACCGCCCTGGCGGAATCGATGGCGCCGGACGCCATCGCCGACCTGCTGAGCGCCTACTTGACCGAAATGGTGGACGTGATCTTCGAGCACGGCGGGACGCTCGACAAGTTCATCGGGGACGCCATCATGGCCCAGTGGGGCGCGCCGATTGCGCACCCCGACGACGTGGAGCGCGCGCTGCAGGCGGCCGAAGGGATGCAGCGCGCCGTCGACGGGATCAACCGGCGGTGGGCCGCAGCGGGCCGCCCCACCATCGAGATCGGGATCGGGATCAACTACGGCGAGGTCTTCGCGGGAAACATCGGCAGTCACCGGCGGCTGGAATACACCGTCATCGGCGACGCCGTGAACGTGGCCTCCCGGCTCTGCTCGGCGGCGGCCCCCGGCGAGATCCTCCTGGCCGACGCGTTCTACCGGCAGCTGGGCACGCAGAAGCCCGCCGTGGAGCGGGCCGAGGACATCGAAATCAGGGGTCGTGCGGGGACGGTGGCGGTCTACCGCCTCCGGAGGCGAACCGCCTGAGACGTCACGGCCTGGGGAACTCGTAGGGGAACCCGGCCTCCGCCAGCAGGTCCAGCACCAGCCGGATCGGCAGCCCCATCACGCCGAAGAAGTCGCCGTCGATCCCCTCCACCAGCGCGGCCCCGAACCCCTGGATGCCATAGGCACCGGCCTTGTCCATCGGTTCCCCCGTCCGCACATAGGCGCGGAGCGTGGCCTCCCGCGCGGGGCGGAAGGTCACCGCCGTCACGTCGACCGCCTCGAACACCGTCGCACCCGAGCGGAGCGCGACCGCGCTGATCACGTGGTGGGTGCGCCCCTGCAGGCGGAGCAGCATCCGAACGGCGTCGTCCTCGTCGACCGGCTTCTCGAGCAATTCGTCATCGAGCACCACGATCGTATCCGCCGCCAGCACACGGTCGCCGGCCACCGCGCTGGCCTTGTCGTGGGCGAGGCGAAGCGCGTAGTCCCGCGGTCCCTCGCCCGGCGCGCGCACTTCCGGGACCTGGGAGGGACGGACGTCCACCGCGATGCCGAGCATTTCCAGCAGCTGACGCCGACGGGGCGAGGCGGAGGCGAGAATGAGCTGGCTCACGCGGAATGCTCGAGCAGGAGGGTGACCGGACCGTCGTTGAGCAGCTCCACCTGCATGTCGGCCCCGAACTCACCGGCGGCCACGGGAAGTCCCGCCCCGCGGAGCCGGTCGAGGAATCGCTCGTAGAGCGGAATCGCCTGCTCCGGACGCGCCGCCTCGATGAAGGAGGGGCGCCGTCCCCGCTCGGCGTCGCCGTAGAGAGTGAACTGGCTGACCACCAGCACGCCGCCGTCCACCTCGGCGAGTCCCAGGTTCATCTTGCCCTCGTCGTCGGGGAAGAGACGGAGGCCGGCGACCTTCGCCGCCATCCAGTCCACCTGGTCCTGCGTATCGGTAAGGTGAAAACCGGCAAGGAGGAGGAACCCGCGCCCGATGGCCCCGGTCACGCGACCGCCGACGGTCACGCTGGCGCGCGACACGCGCTGGAGGACGACGCGCACCTTCCGCTACTCGACGGTGACCGACTTGGCCAGGTTGCGGGGCTGGTCCACGTTGCAGCCGCGGCGAACCGCCACGTAGTACGACAGCAGCTGCAGCGGCACCACCGTGAGCATCGGGGTGAGCAGGTCGAGCGTCTGCGGGATGGTGAAGGTCGCGTCCGCCAGCCGCTCGATCTCGGTGTCATGCTCGGAGCAGATGGCGAGCACCTTCCCCCCGCGCGCCTTCACCTCCTCGATGTTCGACACGATCTTGGAGTGCACGGCGTCCCGCGGGGCGATGAAGACCACCGGCATGTTCTCGTCGATGAGCGCGATGGGTCCGTGCTTCATCTCCGCCGCCGGGTAGCCCTCGGCGTGGATGTAGGAAATTTCCTTCAGCTTCAGGGCCCCCTCCAGCGCGACGGGGAAGTTCACCCCGCGGCCCAGGTAGAGCGCGTTGTTGCCGGTGAAGAACCGCTCGGCGAGCACCTTGAGCTCGTCGGTGCGCGACAGGATCTGCTCGATCTGGGCGGGCAGCGACGTCAGCGCCTGGATGAACTGGCGCCCCTGCAGGATGCTCAGGTTCCGAAGCCGGCCGATGCGCAGGGTGAGGAGCGCCAGCGCCGCCACCTGGCTGGTGAACGCCTTGGTGGACGCGACGCCGACCTCGGGCCCGGCGTGCAGATACGTCCCGCCATCCACCTCCCGGGCGATCGTGCTCCCCACGACGTTCACCAGCCCGATCGTCCGGGCCCCGCGTCGCCGCGCCTCGCGAAGCGCGGCGAGGGTGTCGGCCGTCTCGCCCGACTGCGAGATGCCGACGACGAGTGTCCGGTCGTTGACCACCGGGTTGCGGTAGCGAAACTCCGACGCGTACTCGACCTCGACCGGCACGCGGGCCAGCTCCTCCAGCATGTATTCGCCGATGAGCCCGCTGTGCCACGAGGTGCCGCAGGCGGTGATGATGATCCGCTCGACCGACATGAGCTCGTCATCGGTGAGGTTCAGGCCGGCGACGCGGGCGGTCCCCTCGTCCTCGAGCAGGTGGCCGCGGAGGGTGTTGGCCAGCGACTCCGGCTGCTCGCAGATCTCCTTGAGCATGAAGTGCTCGTAGCCGCCGCGCTCGATGGTGGCCAGGTCCCAGTCGATCTGGTTGACCGGCTTGTCGATGTGCTTCACCTCGAGGTCACGGACCCGGTAGCCGTCGCGGGTCAGGATGACCATCTCGCCGTCGTCCAGGTAGATCACCGACCGGGTGTGCTCCAGCAACGGCGAGGCGTCCGAGGCCACGAACCGCTCCGATTCGCCGATGCCCACGATCAGCGGCGACCCGTTCCGGGCGGCCACGAGCACGTCCGGCTCCTCGGTGCAGATCACGGCAATCCCGTACGCCCCGTCCACCTCGCGCAGGGCGGCGGCCACCGCCTCCTCGAGGCTCCCCTGGTACAGCTCGCCGACCAGATGCGCGAGCACCTCCGTGTCCGTCTCGGACGTGAAGGTGTGCCCCCGCTTGAGCAGCGCCTTCCGGATGGAGCCGGAGTTCTCGATGATGCCGTTGTGAATGAGTGCAATCCGGCCGGACTGGTCGGTGTGGGGATGCGCATTCGGGGTGGTCGGCGCGCCGTGCGTGGCCCACCGGGTGTGGCCGATGCCGACGGTGCCGCGGGGAAGGTCACCCGCGACCTGCTTCTCCAGGTTGGAGAGCTTGCCGGCCGCCTTCCGCACCTTCAGCCCCGTGCCGTTGATCACCGCGATGCCGGCAGAGTCGTAGCCGCGGTATTCCATCCGACGCAGCGCTTCGAGGAGCAGCGTGGTGGCCTGCTTGGGTCCGATGTAGCCGACGATACCACACATGATTCGGGTTCCCCTCTTCAGCGCAAGAGCGACCGGCAGGCCTCGATGAGTTCCTCGGCGTCCCGCCGGGTCGGCGCCTCCGCGATGAACCGGATGATCGGTTCGGTGCCGGAGGGACGGAGGTGCACCCAGCGGTCGGGCCAGGACAGCCGGAGGCCGTCGCGGTCATCCGCCGTGGCATCCGCGAAACGCTTCCGCAGCGCCTGGTAGGCCGGGGCAAGGTCGACCCCACGCGGAGCCTTGGCCTTGACAATGTGATACCGGGGGGCGGCCCCGACGAGTTCCGAGACCGACTTCCCAGACCATGCAAGCAATTGCAAGATAAGGGCCACTCCGATCGGCGCATCCCGCCCGATATGCACGGCCGGGAGGATCACCCCGCCGTTCCCTTCCCCGCCAATGACCGCCCCCTCGTCACGGATCATCCGGGCCACATGCGCCTCGCCCACCGGCGCCCGCAGGAACCTCGCCCCGAACTCCTTCGCGGCGTCCTCCACGACAAGGCTGGTGGAGAGGTTCACCACGACGGTGGCGGGCTCCGCCCCGTTCCCCGCGGCGCCCAGCACGGCCCGGACGGCGAAGGCGAGGGTGTAGTCCTCCCCGATCGGCTCGCCCCGCTCATCGACCAGCGCGAGGCGGTCGACGTCCGGATCCACCGCCATGCCCAGGTCGGCCCCGGAGTCGCGCACCAGCTTCGACAGGTCGCCGAGGTGTTCCGGCAGGGGCTCGGGTGGACGGGGAAAGCGCCCGTCGGCTTCGAGGTTGATGGCGGACACCCGGCATCCGAGCGCCTCCAGCAGCGGCGGAATGGAGGTGCCCCCCGCACCGCGCACACAGTCCAGCGCAACATGGAACTGTCTGGCGCGGATGCGGTCCACGTCGATGACCGGGAGGCCGAGGACCTGGTCGAGGTGACGGGCGATCGCCTCGCCATCCTCCCGGACGGTCCCGATCCGGTCCCATCCCGCTCGGGGCGCACCCCGGTCGGCCAGGGCGCGGACGGCGGCGCCGGAGTCTCCGTCGAGGAAGATGCCGTCCGGCCCCACCAGCTTGAGCGCGTTCCACTCGACCGGATTGTGGCTGGCGGTCAGCATCAGGCCCGCCCCCGCGTGGTGGTGCTCGACGGCCAGCTGCAGGGTCGGCGTCGGCACCACCCCCACGTCGATGACCTCCACCCCGACGGACATCAGCCCCGCCGTGGCAGCGCGGAGGAACATCGGCCCGCTGGTGCGGGCGTCCCGTCCGACCACGACCGAGGGACGCCCCTGCCCGGCAGCCCACGAACCGAGCGCCGCCGCGTGCCTGGCAACCAGCTCGGGCGTGAGGTCCTTGCCGACGATCCCGCGCATGCCGGAGACGCTGACCATCAGGGTGTCGCTCATCGGGGATCCCCCGCCATCGGCGGGTGTGAGGTGTGGAGAGGAAGGTGGTCCGGGCCGGGAAAGGCCGAGGTGAAAGCCTGGACGACTGCAGCGTCGAACTGCAGCCCGGCGCAGCGCTCCAGCTCACGGAAGGCGTTGACCGCCGTCAGTGAGTCCCGGTAGGCGCGATCCGTCGTCATGGCGTCAAAGGCGTCGACGACGCAGACAATGCGCGCCTCCATCGGAATCCCGTCCCCTCGGAGGCCGTCCGGGAACCCGTCCCCGTCGACGCGCTCGTGGTGCGAGCGCGCGATGTGGAGCACCACCGGGCGGTCCCCGGCGAGCGGAGCGAGAATCCGCTCCCCGAGCACGGTGTGCTCGGCGACATGCCGAAACTCCTCCGGCGTGAGGCCCCCTGGCTTGTTGAGGATCGCCTCCCGCGTGCCGATCTTCCCGATGTCGTGCAGTTCCGCTCCCAGGCCGAGATTGTCGAGGAAGTCCCCGGTATAGCCGAGCATGACCGCGGTCCGCACGGCATATTCGCGCACCCGTCGCGAGTGGCCGCGGGTGTAGGCGTCCTTCGCCTCGAGGGCGTGGGTCAGCGTCTGCGCCCCCTCGAGGAAGAGCTGCTCGATCCGGGCGCGCTGCCGCCGGACCTCGGTCTCGAGGTGCTGCTGGTAGTAGCGGTTCTGGAGGGTGAGTTCCCGCTTCTCGAGCGCCTTCGCCACGCGGGCCTGGACCTCGCCGATCACCATCGGCTTGGCGATGTAATCAAGCGCCCCCATTTTCAGGCACTCGACGGCGATCTGCACGTCGGCGACGGCGCTCACCATGATGACCGCCGTGTCGGGATGGCGTCGGCGCACCTCCGAGAGCAACGCCACGCCGTCGGTCCCCGGCATGCGGATGTCGGTGATCAGGACGGCGACCCCATCGTGGGCCGAGAGGTACGCCAGCGCCTCGTCCGCCGATGCCGTGGCGAGGCACGCAAGGCCCTGCTCCTGGATGACACGCACGAGGCTGTCCCGAACCTGCGGATCGTCATCGACCACCAGGCACTGCACGGGGCTGGCGGAAGGGGCGTTGTCGGGGGAGGTAACCACGCTTGAAAGGTACGACTGCGGGGGACAATTCTCAACGCAACGACTTGCCGCAACGCCTTCTCCCCCATAAGGTTCCTCCACCTCAACCGGTGTGACCCATGACACAAGTTCTTCCGCACGACCTTGCAGCAGGCCTCGGGACCCGGGCAGTGCACGCCGGACAGGTGCCTGAGCCCCTCTCGGGCGCGGTCATGACGCCGATCTACCAGACGTCGACCTACATCCAGGAGGGGATCGGGAAGCACAAGGGCTACGAGTACGCGCGCACCGAAAACCCCACGCGGCAGGCGCTGGAGCGCAACGTGGCGTCCCTCGAAGGGGCCACGCACGGGTTCGCCTACGGCTCGGGCCTGGCCGCGCTGGATGTGCTGCTCAAGGTGCTGAAGAGCGGCGATCATGTCGTCTGCGGGGAAAACCTCTACGGGGGCAGTCATCGGCTGATGGAGCGGATCTATACCCGCTTCGGGCTCCAGTTCACCTTCGTGGACAGCCGCGACATCCGGAACATCGAGGCCGCGCTCCGCCCCGAAACCAGGATGATCTACTGCGAGACCCCGACGAACCCGATGATGCAGCTGACCGACCTCGCCGCCGTGGGCGACCTGACCCAGGCACACGGCTACCTGTTTGCCGTGGACAACACCTTCGCGACCCCGGTGTTCCAGCGGCCCCTCGAAGTCGGCGCCGACGTGGTCCTGCACAGCACCACCAAGTACCTGAACGGGCACAGCGACATGGTGGGGGGCATCCTCGTCACCCGCCGTGACGACCTGGCCGAGCAGTTCGGCTTCATCCAGAACGCCGCCGGCGCGGTGCCGGGGCCGATGGACTGCTTTCTCGCCCTGCGCGGCACCAAGACCCTGCCGCTCCGCATGCGTCAGCACGACGCGAACGGGCGCGCGGTGGCCCAGTGGCTGGCCGCGCGGAAGGACGTCGAGCGGGTCTACTACCCCGGACTCACCTCGCACCCGCAGCATGAGCTCGCCAGGCGGCAGATGAGCGGGTTTGGCGGGATGATCTCGTTTGACGTCGGCGACGCCACGCGCGCGCGGCGGATCGCCGAACGCACCCGGATCTTCGTCCTGGCCGAGTCACTCGGGGGGGTGGAAAGCCTCATGGGGCACCCCGCGAGCATGACACACGCCTCGGTTCCCCCCGCGATGCGGGCGGCGATGGGCCTGACCGACTCCCTGCTCCGGCTGAGCTGCGGGATCGAGGACCTCGACGACCTGCTGGCCGACCTCGACCAGGCACTCGGCGCCTGAGCCGCAGACGAGGCGCAGGTTGTATCATTCTGAAACAACCGGACATGTGCCGGCGTAGTGGAATGATCCCCTAACCAGGCTCACCACATGTCGAATCTCCCCGCCCCGCGGCCCCGCCGCACCCTGTCAGACATCGCCCCGGTGACATGGGAGCACCCCGCCGACCGGGCCGCGCTGCAGGCGCTCCGCGCCCTTCCCGGCGTCGACGAGATCATCCGGAAGGTGCTCGCGATGCTCGGCGGCGAGCGCGGAATCCGGCTGCTGTTCCAGGCCAACGCCGTCCGCGTGGGGCCGACGCAGTTTCCCCGCCTCTGGCACATGCACGTCGAGAACTGCGCCACCTTCGGCTGGGACAAGGTGCCAGAGCTGTACGTGACCCAGACCCCCATCTTCAACGCCGGGGCCTACGGCGTGGACGATCCGTTCATCGTGCTGCATTCCGCGGCGCTCGAGATCCTCGACGAGGACGAGATCCTGACGCTGCTCGCCCACGAGCTCGGCCACGTGATGAGCGGCCACTCGCTCTACCGCACCATCGCCGCCATCCTCGCCCTGGTGAGCCTTGGCGCGCTGCCGATGTTCGCCGGCATCGCCCTCCTGCCGGTGAAGCTCGCCTTCCTCGAGTGGAGCCGGAAGGCGGAGCTCTCGGCGGACCGGGCGGGACTGCTGGGTTGTCAGGATGTGATGACGGCCCAGCGCCTCGACCTGAAGATGGCCGGCGGCGGGCGCGGGGGCTTCTTCACGGACGCCGACCTGAACCTCGAGCCGTTCATGGCGCAGGCGCACGAGTACGTCAACACCAACGAGGGACTCGATGTGGTGTACAAGGTGCTGCACACCCTTGGCGTGACCCACCCGATGCACACGGTGCGGGCCGCCGAGATCCAGAAGTGGGTGGCGGCAGGCGAGTACGACCGCATCCTGGCCGGCGAGTATGTCCGCCGCGGCAGCCCCGAAGACCAGCGGCCGCTGGGCGACCACTGGCGCGACGCGAAGGAGTACTACGCGAAGGAGGCGAAGGACTTCGGCCAGCAGGTCGGCGAAGCGGTCCGGAGCACGGCGAGCAAGGCGGCCGAGGCCTTCCGCAATGCCCAGAATCGCGGCTCCAGCGCGTGAAGGTCCTGATCGTCGGCGGCGGGGGCCGTGAACACGCCCTCGGCTGGGCACTTCGGCACGAGAACCCCGCCGTCCGACTGACCGCCGCCCCGGGCAACCCGGGGCTGCACGGCATCGCCACCCTCCTGCCCATTCCCGCCGACGATATCGACCGCCTCGCCGAGGCGGCGGTGTCGGGGGCGTTCGACCTGACCGTCATCGGGCCCGAAGTGCCGTTGGCATTGGGACTCGCCGATCAGTTGCGTGCCCGGGGGCGCCTGGCCTTCGGACCGTCGGCCGCCGCCGCCGCGCTGGAGGCTTCCAAGTCGTTCTCGAAGGATGTGATGGAGGCGGCGCGGATTCCGACCGCGGCAAGCCGGAGCTTCACCGAGCTGGCGCCCGCCCTCGCCTACGTGGACGCGCACGCCGAGCCGGTCGTCGTGAAGGCCTCCGGACTCGCGGCCGGCAAGGGCGCCATCGTCTGTGCGACCCGGCGCGAGGCCGCCGGCGCGGTCCGGGCGATGCTGGCGGAGGGTCGCTTCGGCGAGGCGGGACGCACCGTCGTCATCGAGGCATTCCTGGAGGGGGAGGAACTCTCCGTCCTCGCGCTCACCAACGGTGAGGAACTCACCCTGCTCCCGGCCTCGCAGGACCACAAGCGGCTCGGGGAAGGCGACCGCGGACCGAATACCGGCGGGATGGGCGCCTATACCCCCGTGACCCCCGCCACGCCGGCGCTGCTCGACCGCGTCAGGCGGGAGGTCATGGTGCCGGCGCTTGAGGAACTCGACCGACGCGGGGCACGCTTCCAGGGGTGTCTCTACGCGGGCATCATGGTCGCGCCCGATGGCACGCCGAACGTCGTGGAGTTCAACTGCCGGTTCGGCGATCCCGAGACCCAGGTCGTCCTCCCCCTGCTGGAGGGAGGACTGACGGACGCGCTCCTGCGGGTGGCCGAGGGCAGGCCGGCGGGAGCGCTCGCGGTCCGAAGGGGCGCGTCGGTCACCACCGTCCTGGCGGCCCGCGGGTATCCGGACGCTCCCGAGAAGGGCGCGGCGATCACCATCCCCGACCAGCTGCCCGAGGGGGTCACCGTCTTCCATGCCGGCACGGCGCGGGATGCCGGCGGTGTCCTCCGGACCTCCGGAGGCCGGGTGCTCAATGTGACAGCCGTCGCCCCCACCTTCGGCGAGGCCCAGGCCCGAAGCCGCGCGGGCGCCGAGGCCATATCATTCGAGGGCAAGGTCTGGCGGCGCGACATCGGGTGGCGAGAAGCGGCTCGACGGTAAGGCGCCTTCCCTGAACGGCGGGTACCGCGCACGTGCCTGAACTCCCCGAAGTGGAAACGATCGTCCGTGACATCCGGCCCGCCGTGGCGGGCCGGACGATCGTGCGCGCCCGCCTCTCCCACACGGACGTCCTGCGCGGCGTGACCCGCCCGACCCTGCTCCGGGGGCTGGCTGGCACGCGGATCCTGGGGGTCTCCCGGCGCGCCAAGCATGCGGTCTTCGACTTCGGCCGGCGACGCCTCGTCGTCCAGCCGGGGATGACCGGTTCGCTGGTGGTCCACGACGCCCAGCTCACCGCCGACGAACGGCAGTATGCCGTGCTGCGCGCGGAGCTGGACGACGGGCGCACCCTGGTCTATCGCGACGTCCGGCGCCTGGGCACGCTGCTCTGGCTGGACGATCGGGGATGGGAGCGCTACGACGCCGCCATCGGTCCCGAACCGCTCGAGCACGCCTTCACCGCCGCGGCCATGCAAGCCGCCGTGGGCCGCACCCGCCAGTCGATCAAGAAGGCGCTGATGGACCAGAAGCTGCTCGCCGGCGTGGGCAACATCTACGCGAACGAGGCGCTGTTCACGGCGGGGATCGACCCCTCGCGGGAAGCGGCTCGGCTCTCGGGACCGGAGTGGGCCGCCCTGCACAGGGAGCTCCGGCGCATCCTTGCGGCGGCGGTCGCCGGCCGGGGCAGCACCGTGCGCGACTACCGCACCGGCACCGGGGCCAGGGGAAAGTTCCAGCTCTCGCTGCTGGTGTACGGCCGTGAGGGCGAGCCGTGCGTGCAATGCGGCACCACGCTGGCCGGCACCCACGCGCTCGATGCGCGCATCACCGTCTTCTGCCACCGCTGCCAGACCTGATGACCCAGCTCGCCTCCCTGGCGCTCGCCTCCGCCGATCTCGGCGCCCTGCGGGAGCGGGTGCGCCTGCTGGCCGAAAACCGGCCGGCGGTCTACCGGATGCTCGATCCGGCCGGGCGGGTGCTGTACGTGGGGAAGGCCAGGCGGCTCCGTGCGCGCCTCATGACCTACTTCCGCGCCAGCTTCCCCGACGACAAGGCGGCCCGGATCCTTCACGCGGCCGGGGACATCACCTGGGACTACGTCCATAGCGAGTTCGCCGCCTGCCTCGGTGAGCTCCGGCAGATTCGGGAGTTCCGTCCGCCGTTCAACGTCGCCATGAACCGCACCCGGCGCGCGGTGTTCGTCAAGATCCTCGACTCCCCTGCCCCGAAGGTGTATCAGGGCGCGACCATCGGGCCTCAGGACGGGCGAGTGTACGGGCCGTTCCGCTCCCGGACCCGGGTCACCGAGGGGCTGCGGGTCCTGAACGACCTCCTGGGGCTGCGTGACTGCGAGGCCCGCATGCCGATCGTGTTCGCGGACCAGGGCGACCTGTTCACCGCGACCACCCAGGCGGCCTGCCATCGTCACGAGCTGGGGCAGTGCACGGGGCCGTGCGCCGGGCTGGTCAGCGAGATCGACTATCGGCGGCGGATCGAGACCGCGGTGGCGTTCCTGGAAGGCCGGACCGTCCAGCCGATCGACCGCGCAGTCGCCATGATGCAGGCTGCGGCGACGGCGCAGGACTACGAGCGCGCGGCCCGAATGCGGGAACGGTACGAACATCTCGAATGGCTGCTGGCCGCCACCGTCCGGTCGCGTGCAGCGGTGGAGCTGCTCACCTTCGTCTTCCGTGACCCCGGGGTCTTCGGCGACGACCGTGCCTACCTGGTCCGGCGCGGCACGGTGCGCGCCTGTTTTCCCTTTCCCACCACGCCGATCGAGCGCATCGCCTTCGGGGCCGTCGTCCGGGATGAGCTCGCGCGGGAGGAACCGGTCACCGGCCCGCTCCCGCTCGAAGCCATTGACGAGCTCCTCCTGCTGATGTCCTGGTTCCGGTCCCATCCCGATGCACTCAAGCGGACCACCCCGCTGGAGGACTGGGGTACGACCGTTTCACCCTGAAACCAATTAATCGCCTCTGCGTAGGGTGCAGGTCGCCCGTCTTCCTGCGCTGAGGTTCCCATGTCACTCCGCACGCTCCTCGTCGGCACGGCCATCGTCGCCCTCCCGACCGCCGCATCCGCCCAGTCAGCTGCCGCAACCGCATCCAGCCCGGCGACGGTCGCAACCCCTGCGCCGACGGTGCACCCGCGCGTCGGGAACGAGACCGAACTCGGCCGGAAGTACACCGCGTGGTTCTTCGCGGCGCAGTACGACAGCCTCTGGGCGCACATGAGCCAGGGCATGCGGGACGACCTGGGGGAGCCGGCGGCGATGGCCGAGCCCCGAGAGCAGCTCGCCGGCCATGCGGGGGAGGAACAGGAGGTGTTGATCGAGATGGTGATGATGCGGAACGGGCTGCCGCAGTACTGGCGGACCGGAAGGTACTCGATGATGGAAGAACCGGTCATGCTCCGGTGGGTCATCGTCGATGGCGAGATCGGGGGGCTCGGGATGAATCCCGCCAGCAAGGCGCCGCCGACCGACCCGGAAGAGTGAGCGAAGACCAAACCACCAATCACCCTGAGGCTGTCATGTCTGTTCGCACCTTTGTCCTCGCCGCGGTCCTGGCCGCCACGCCCGCCCTCCTGCTGGCGCAGTCACCGTCAGCGGACCCGGCGGCGCCGGTGCCCGTCGTGCATCCGAAGGTCGGCAATGAACTGGAGCTGGGCCGGAAGTACACGGGATGGCTCTATACCACGCAGTTCGACAGCCTTTTCGCGCACATGAGCGAGGAGATGAGCACGAGCATGGAGTCCCCCGACGCCATGGCCGAGCAGTTCTTCCAGTTCACGTCGCAGGTGGGGGAGGAAACGGCGGTCGTGGCAGAGACGGTCGTGATGCGGAAGGGCAATCCCCAGTACTGGCGCACGGCGGACTTCTCGATGGCGCCGGAGCCGATCATGATCCGGTTTGTGATCGTCAACGGGGAGATCCGCGGGATCGGGATCAACCCGGCGAGCCAGGCCCCCCCGATCGATCCCGATCAGTAACGCGCCGCTAGGCATCTCCCGCCGCGAGCAGGGGCACCAGGCGGGCTCGCGGCGGAAGCCCCGCCTCCAGCTCCATGATGCCGACCGACGGCGGCAGGTCGAACCGCCGGGCCCCTGCCCCACCGGGGTTCATCGCCGTCACGGTGATGTCCACGGTGGCCAGCAGGGGCCGGTGGGTGTGTCCGAAGATCAGCACGTCAGCATCGGGGAAGGCGACGTTCAGCGCTTCCGGCGTCGGACTCCCGAACTGGTTGCCGTGGGTCACCACGATCCGGATCCCCTCCAGTTCGAGCTCCGCCACCTGCGGCAGCCGTGCCTTCAGGTCCCAGCCGTCGGTGTTCCCGTACACCGCCGTGACCGGGGCGATCGCCTCCAGCTCGGTCAGGATGTCGACCGGGCCGATGTCACCGGCGTGGAGGATGCGGTCCACCTCGGCAAAGACCTCGAAGACTTCGGGGCGCAGCAATCCGTGCGTGTCGGAGATGATCCCGAGCCTCATTCCCCACCCCACCTCGGCGCGATGTCGATGCCGAGGTCGAGCTGGTCGAGCACCCGCTGCACGACGAAGTCCACCAGCTCGCCGATGGCCCTCGGCCGGTGGTAGAACCCCGGCGCAGCGGGGATCACCACGCCGCCCGCCTCGGTCAGCGCCGTGAGGTTGCGGAGGTGCACCAACGAAAGGGGCGTCTCGCGCGGCACGACGATCAGCTTCCGCCGCTCCTTGAGCGCCACGTCAGCCGCCCGCTCCACCAGCGAGCGGCTCGATCCCTGGGCGATCGCCGACACGGTGCCCATCGAGCAGGGGCAGATGACCATCCCCGCCCACCTCGCGGATCCGGAAGCCGGCTTGGCGCCGCGGTCGGTATCGGGATAGACCGTGACGCTTGACCAGTCACCCCCCGTCGCCGCCTGCAGCCCCTCCAGGTCGGTGATGCCGCATTCCGCCTCGAGCAGGCGCTGGCCGTGGCTCGTCACGATGAGCCAGACCGGCACCTGGCGGGTGGCGAGCACCTCCAGGAGCCGCACGGCGTACGGGGCGCCCGAGGCGCCCGACACGGCGAGCACGATCGGATACTGGCTCATCCACCTCTCCGATTGCCGGTCGGGACATGCACCGGGTGAGCGGGCGGGCGAGGCGGTGGCGGGCGCTTGCGGCCCACCGGCGGCACCAATGGCCCCTTGGGCTTCTTCGGTGGCGGAATCAGGGGTTCGCGTTTCATCGTGGTCCTCCAGTGGTCAGTCCTCGGTCACTCGTACCTACCACTTGCCCCGCCTCCTCTGTTCCAATCGATCTCCGAAGTACTCCCCCCAGCGTCGGTCGACCAGGCGGATCGTCTCCTCCGGCATGGTGACCGGCGGCGGGTAGCCCGGCTTCCAGGTCGCGTCGATGGCGATCCGGCCGCCGTACACCGGCTTGGCCCCCACGAATGCCTGGCGCTCGAAGATCATGTCGCGGGCCGGGTCGAACCGGGTGAAGATCCCCCAGACGATATTGCCTTCGTCGTCGAGGTCCACGTCGTCGCTCACCGCCGCCACGAACTTGACCGGCCCCAGTCCCTCCCAGCGCACCAGCTTCTCCAGGACCGCGCGCGGCTCGGCCTTCACCTGCACCACGACGAACCCGCCGTCGAGCACCCGGTGGGCACCGATGCGGCGGTCGAACGCCGACGGATCTTCGATCGCCGTCGGCGGCGCCTCCGGCGTCACGACGTCGCCCGTCGCGTCAAGCACCAGTTTGCTGCCGACGTGCATCTCGAACGAGGTGTAGTCCAGCGTGTCGAGCGGTGCAATAGGCAGCAGCAGCATCCGGTCCCGAGGATCGAAGCGGTGCCAGAGCTCGCGGAGCGTCCGGCCGAACTGCCGCACCGGCACGTCATCCCGCACCATCACGACACACTTCGTGAGGGCGAGCTGCCCGGTGCCGAGAAGGTTCAGCGCCGTCTTGAACGACTCCAGCGGATGCCGCACCTTGACCGACACGGTGAGGAGGTTGTGGAAGACGGCATCGTCGCTCGCGAAGAGGTCCACGACGTTCGGGTTGACCACCCGAATGAGCGGGCCGATCATCTCGCCCGCCGCGAGCCCGATCCACTTGTCCTCCTGCGGCGGCTTGCCGACCACCGCACCGGGGCAGATGGCGTTCCGCCGCCGCGTGACCGTCTTCACGTGGAACACCGGGAAGGGTGATGCCTCGGAGTAGTGACCGTAATGGTCGCCGAAGGGGCCTTCCATCCTCCGCTCCCCCGCCGGCACGACCCCCTCGAGGATGAACTCCGCATTGGCGGGCACCGGCAGCCCGATGCTCCGGCCCGGGACGAACTCCGTGGCGCGCCCGCGCAGGAATCCCGCGAGGCCGAGTTCATCGAAGTCTTCCGGGAGGGGAAGGATCGCGGAGAGCATCGTCATCGGGTCGCCGCCGAGCACCACCGCCGCCTCCAGCGACTCACCCCGCCGCTCCGCCTCGTGATGGTGGCCGCGTCCCCCCTTCATGCTCTGCCAGTGCATCCCGGTGGTGGCGGCGTCGAACACCTGCAGCCGGTAGAGGCCGAAGTTCCGGATGCCGTTGACGGGGTTGTGGGTGATGGTCGGCCCGAAGGTGATGAACGGTCCGCCGTCCCGCGGCCAGCTCCAGAGGTTCGGCAGGCGATCGAGCATGGGCGCCTCGACGACTTCCTGGACCGGCGCGCGGCGCACCATGCGCGGGCGCATGAACCGCGCCTTCAGCAGGGTCGCACGCAATTCCCAGAACCTGCCAAGGGAGGGCGGGTTGAGCCGCTGGAAGGTGTCGATCAGTTCCCGGCCGACCTGCTCCGGCGGCCGGCCGATGGCGAGTTCCATCCGCCGTGCCGAGCCGTAGAGGTTCATCGCCAGCGGGAAGTCTGCGCCCTTCACCCGTTCGAACAGGAGCGCGGGCCCGTCCTGCCGGATCACCCGCTGGACGATCTCCGCCACCTCGAACGTCGGGTCCACCTCGGCGGTGACGCGCAGCAGTTCACCGCGTGCCTCGAGATGACGCACGAAGTCCTGCAGGCCGTCGAATCGCGGGGTGGACGGGGTCACGGGGTGCTCACAGGATCCGGTCGAGAAGGGCGAAGCTGAACACCGTCACCGACATGACCGCGTTCATCCGGAAGAAGGCCGCGTCGAGCCGGGAGAGATCCCCCGGCTTCACCAGCTGGTGCTCATAGGCAAGGATCACCGCCGCCACCCCCACCCCTGCAAGGTACCACACCCCGAAGCCGGCGCCCCAGCCGAAGAGCAGGAGCGCCGGGATCGTCACCCCGTGCAGCAGCTTCCCGAGGAGGATGGCCCGCGGCTCGCCCAGACGAACCACCGCGCTCCGCAACCCCGTCGTGCGATCGAAATGCGCATCCGGAAGGGCATAGAAGATGTCGAATCCGGCCACCCAGGTCGTGACCGCCACCGTGACGGCCACGAGCAGCCAGGCGGGATCGCTCCATGCTCCCGTCACGGCAATCCACCCCCCGACCGGCGCGATGGCCAGGCTCATCCCGAGCCAGAGATGCGGCCACCAGGTGAAGCGCTTCGAGAGGCTGTATCCCATGACCCACAGGAGGGCCAGCGGGCTCAGGACAAGACAGAGCGGGTTCAGCGCGTACGAGGCCCAGATGAAGAGCATGGCGGCCAGCAGCACGGAGCCCCAGGCCTGTGCCACGCTCAGGACGCCGCGCGGGAGCTCGCGCTCCTTCGTGCGCGGATTCATCGCATCGAACCCGCGATCGGCGATGCGGTTGAATCCCATCGCCACCCAGCGTGCCGCCGTGAACGCCACGACGACGATCCCGACGATGCGCCAGCCGACCGGCGTCCGCCAGGACGCGGCGAGCACACCGAGCAGGGCGAAGGGGAGCGCGAAGAGGGTGTGGGGCAGCTTGACGAAATTGACGTACCGGACGAGGAGCGACTCGCCGGCGAGCGTCTGGCCTTCGCTCACGACCGCGTCCCCACGTGCAGCGCGCAGATTCCGCCAAAGAGGAGCGACCAGCTCACCTCGCGGAACCCGGCTGCCGTCATGCGCCCGGCCAGCGCCTTCGGCTCCGGAAAGGCGAGCACCGACTCCGGCAGCCAGGTATAGGCGTTGGAATGCCGGGAGACGAGGCGACCGATGGTCGGCAGGAGATGACGGAAGTAGAACAG
>JAHECL010000175.1 GCA_024641745.1 Gemmatimonadota bacterium
GCTCGACGCGGACGACGCGTCCACCCCGGCGTTCCACGAAGTCGGCACCGACGATCTGATCCCGGGTGTAGTCGGCCCCCTTGACGAGCACGTCGGGCTCGAGGGCCTGGATCAGCTCGAGCGGGGTGTCCTCGTCGAACAGGACCACGCAGTCGACGACCGCGAAGCCGGCGAGCATGCGCGCCCGGGCCTCCTGGGGCACCAGCGGCCGGTCGGGCGACTTGCCGAGCCGCCGGACCGAGGCGTCGGTGTTGACGCCAACGACCAGCGCGCCCCCCTCGGTGCGCGCCGCCTCCAGCAGGGCGAGGTGACCGGGGTGCAGCAGGTCGAACACGCCGTTGGTGAAGACCACATGCCCGATCTGGTCGCGCCGCCATGCGATGGCGGCCGGGAGGTCCCGGACCTTGCCAGCAGTATTCACAGCAGGTGCTCCGGATTCCCGTCGACCGTGGCCCCCCGGAAGAGGAGCTTGAGGAGCGGCGGGGCCACGAACGTGGTGCCCATCACCATGAGCAGGACGACGCTGAACACGTCATCGGTGAGCAGGCCGGACCGACGCCCGACATCAGCGAAAATGAGTCCGACCTCGCCGCGGGGGACCATGCCGACGCCGACGGCGAGCCGCCGAAACTTCTTCCACGGGGCGGCGTAGCCTGCCGCGATCTTGGTGAAGATGGCCAGAAGCGTGAGGCCCAGGGCGATCAGCAGGAGGGTCCCGCCGCCCGGCCGCATCGGATTGAGCAGGTTGATGTCCAGTGAACTGCCGACGCTGACGAAGAAGATGGGCGTCAGCAGCGCCCCGACGGGCCGGACACGCTCCTCGATGGCATGAAACTGCTCCGTCCGCGCCAGGATGACGCCGGCGGCAAAGGCGCCCATGATCAGCGCCGACCCAGCCATGTCGGCGACTGCTGCCAGCGCGAATGCGAGGGCCAGGGCGATGATCGGCACCGCAAACGACACCTTCATGTTGGCGATCGAGCGGAATACCCGTGGGGCGGCCCAGCCGCCCACCGCGATCGCGACGGCCAGGAAGCCGATGGCCACCGCCAGGATCCGCGCCACGCTGTAGGGCGACATCGTCCCGCCCGCCGCGATCCCGGACACCACCGTGAGGATGACCAGGCCGAGGACGTCGTCCAGAACGGCCGCGCCGATGATGATCCGACCTTCCATCGAACTGAGGTTGCCCAGGTCGGACAGCACCCGGGCGGTGATGCCGACCGACGTGGCGGTGAGGGCGGCACCGATGAAGACCGCCGCCGTACCGAGGGTGCTCCCCTCCCCCATCCCGTGCGGGACGTTGATCCAATAGAGGTACCCGGCCAGGAAGGGCAGCACCACGCCGACCAGGGCGACCGCGATCGCGGATCCGCCGACCTTTCGCATCTCGCGCAGGTCGGTCTCCAGCCCGATCTCGAACAGGAGCACCAGCACGCCGAGCTCGGCCAGGATCGTGATGATCTCCGCTGTGGCCCCGGTCGCCGGAATCACTCCCAGGGCGCTCGAGCCAAGCAGGACACCCGCCAGCAGTTCCCCGAGCACCGCCGGCTGTCCGACCCGCTCGGCGATCTCCCCGCACAGCTTGGCGGCGAGGAGGATGCCGGCGAGAGTGAGGAGGAAGCTGGAGATATTGTGGGTCGCCTCCGCACCGGCGGCGGCCCAAAGCGGCGTGGCCAGGAATACGGCGGCCCCCGCCACGAGGAGGGGAACGGTGGATCGTCTTGTCATGGTCTCATAGCCCTTCGACAGCGCGAGGTCGGAAATGGAAGGTATGCTGGAACAGCGGCAGGGTGACGTCTTCGGCATACTCGGCATCAATGGTGATCTGCCGCGGCCGGGCCGTCCGCTTGATGTGGATCTTCTGGGCCTCCGCGGGGAGCCCGAGCTGGTCGGCCTTGAGCAGGAGCCGCCGGCGGATCACGCCATCACTCAGGCTCGGCGCCAGGCGACCCTGCGACCGCATCTCGTCCTGGTACTGGTAGTACCGCCAGTAGACCTCGCCGATGTTGACGCCGTAGTACAGGGCGGCGGCAAACACCAGCAGCGTCAGCAGGCAGCCCGTGGAACTGGAGCCACGACGGTCGGCTGGCCGCTTCACCATTGCGACTGCGCCCCGTCCACGATGTCGGTGACGAGCTTCTCCAGCGCGCGGCGACGCCCCTCGGCCTCGTTGCCGGGATCGTAGTTGGCCTCGACGATGAGGCCGTTCTTCTGCCAGATCGGCTTCGTGGTGCGCTGGTCCACGATTTCGATGTTGACCGTCATCTGCAGGGCTCGCTGGGTGACGTTCACGCCGTTGTTGGCCGTGCCGGTGTAGGCGACCGGCAGGTCGGGCTCATAGCGGGTGATCGATCCGCGCACGATCGCATCGGCGGTGTTCTCGCCGGCGGCGCGCAGTCCGAGGCGGTCCTGCATCGCCACCTGCACCGCGGTGTTCACCTGCTGGGTGAGCGTCGGCTCGGTGGTCAGGTTGTCGAAGGGCATGATCGCCACCGTCTTGACGTCCGCCGGCAGGCCCCCGCCGGCAAACCCGTACCAGCATCCTCCCTGCCCCGGAAGACTAAGGAGCAGGAGGAATCCACACAGCCGCGGGAAAGACGCCAGCAGTCGAATCGACGACAATCGTGATGTCCAGTCTGGCCGGTACCGAGGGAACGGTCAGGCGCGCGGAGACCGGTGCTCCACGCGCGTCGAGGCGGGTCTCGACCACTCCCATCGTCACGCCCGCGCGCTGCCACTGGGTCTGGAGGGCCGGCGCATCGCCCGCGCCCAGCCGATACCGGAGTGTATCCGTCCCCTCGGTCCACTCGAGGGCCGTGACCCCGGCCTGCTGCTTGCCGCGCACCCGGGTGCCGACTGGCGGGGGACGGATCACCCCGAACATCGCCCACATCAGCGGGTAGCTGGGAATCAGCCTGGCGATGATCTCCGGAGGCTGCACCCAGCGGGGCCGATCTCCGACGACCATCGCGGCCGCCCCTCCAATGCCGAAGGGGCCGGAGATATCGAACCGCATCGAATCCGGGCCCGCGACGTGGGCGCTTCCCTGCCCGCCAATCGAAGCCTGCCCGTCATTGAAGAGCCACCGAAACCGGATGACCCGGTGCCCGGCGGGCTCCGTGGCTCCGGCCCACGACCTCGCCTCCGTCACGCTGATCGACGGCATCGGCACCGGCGGTGGTGTGCCGGCTGCACCGGTGCATCCGGCGATGAGGCAAAGATACGGAATCGCGCCGAGACGGTCAAGCCGAAAGTGTTGCAGCATAGGAGTTTATCGCCAGTCAGCTCGAGGACATCAGCGCCGGATGAGCTTGATCTGGTCGCCCTCCGTGACACGGAGCAGCGTGGCGGGAGTGCCCACCACACGTCCGAACACGGTATACCTGCCGTCCAGCTGGGGCTGCTGTCCCAGTGTGAGGAACCACTGGCTGCCACCAGTATCGGGACCGGCAAGCGCCATGGCCAGCACGTACCCGTCGAAGCGCCGCTGGTTGATCTCGTCCCGGATGGCATAGTCCGGCCCGCCCCAGCCA
>JAHECL010000067.1 GCA_024641745.1 Gemmatimonadota bacterium
AAGGGCGAATCGGCGAGCGACCGCCCCGCGGGCACCGAACCCCGCGAGGCGACTCGCGTCTTCGTCAAGCTCCGCGGGCTAGTGGAGCGAGATCTGGGAATTGGCCTGGAACCCCTGGTTGCCATTGAACCGATAGCTCACATGGGCGCTGAACGCGGCCGAGGTCCCGTTGCCACGCGTGAGGGTCCCGTGGGCCCGGTAGCCGAAGGCGTTGGTGTTCGCGGGACCAGCGCCGGAATAGTCATTGTCGGTGTACACGAGGTCGGAGAGCCCCCGTGCCAGCGGTGCAACGGTCGTGAACAGGGCACAGTTGAAACTCGGGAAGGGCCAGACACTGGTCTGAACGCCGGTGCCCTGGAGGTGCTGAAACGCCGCACTCCCATCCCGACGGTAGACCTGCTGGATCGGGGCCATGTCGAACGCATAGGAGCCAGTGCAGAGCCCGGCCGGGTCGAACCCGATCATCACGAACGTCCCGTTCCGCTCATCGGTCCAGCCGACCGCCACCTGCCGCTCACTCCGGACCACGACCCCCGCGGCGACGGGGGCATGCGCACTGGAAAGCACCGGTGAGTCGATACCGGCATCGCTCACACTCGGTGCCGTCGTCTGCTCGGCGCAGGCTGCGGCGGTGAAGGCCAAAAGCCCCGGCAACATGTTGTGCATTCGCATGGAGGTTCCCCCTTGTGCAGGTGTGGTTGCGGAAGACCCGCTGGCGGTGGCATCGTCAGGCTGATACCCGCCGACTCTCCCATTGCACGGATATCCCTGCCTGACTGTGCGCCGGCAGCGGCGCGGCAGGCAGCGCCTGGCGATTGACGGGACCTGGGGCGGTATGATCGAGGGAGGTGAACTCTGCCGGGGGTACCGGGTACCTTTCGGGGACATGATGACAGGAGGCGGCCTGCACCGGCGGCCTCATTCTCGACTCCCATCGATCCCTCGGGCTGCCGGTCCCCCCGGCGCCCGCCCATACGGAGGAAGACCATGGCCCGCACCGCCAACGCCCGCTGGAACGGCGACCTCAAGTCCGGCAACGGCACCATCAAGCTCGGAAGTGGCGCCTTCGAAGGCTCCTACTCCTTTGCCAGCCGGTTCGAGGACGGCACGGGCACCAACCCCGAGGAGATGATCGGGGGCGCCCACGCCGCCTGCTTCTCGATGGCGCTCGCCAACGCCCTCGCCCAGGCCGGCCACACACCCACCAGCGTCGCCACCACCGCCACGGTCCACCTCGGGAAGGATGCGACCGGATTCGCCGTGGTCGGGATCGACCTGGCGACGCGTGGCACGGTGCCCGGGATCGACCTGGCCACCTTCACCAGGTTCGCGGAAGACGCCAAGAACGGCTGCATCATCTCCAAGGCGCTCAAGGCGGTGCCGATGACGCTGGCGGTGGAGTTGGCCGCCGGCTGAGCGCCGTCGGGTTCACCAGAACGGGGGGCACGATGAGCAAGTTTACCGAGGGGGTGCGGCGCGAACTCCGGGAGCTCGTGCCCGCCATGCTGTTCTTCCTGGTGGCGTTTCACATGCTGTCCCTCACGATGGGACTGGCTCTGGGGGCGCACGACATCACGGTGGCGACCAGCACCCTCGCCACCGTCAGTGCCATCATCGTGGCGAAGACCATCCTGCTGATGGAGCACACCGCCGTCGCGCGCTGGTTCTCGAGCCGGCTGATCTTCAATCTCCTCTGGAAGACGGTGCTGTTCGGGACCGTGGCGCTCCTGCTTCGCCAGCTCGAGGAGCTGGTACCGGTCCTCGTGCACCACGGCGACCTCGGTGCGGCCCTCCGGCGCCAGGCGGACAATTTCTCGACGCAGCGGTTCCTCGTCATCCACATGTGGCTGTACACGATGCTCCTCATCTACTCCCTCGCCTCAGAGGCCGTGGTCCGGGTCGGCCGCGACGGCCTCCAGGCGATCATGCTGGGGCCGGTACAGGCGCGACATGACGGGCGGGCAGCGCCCCCTGCCCAATGACGCGGGGACGTCCGGTGCGTCTGTCCGCCTTGCTCGCCGCTGCAGCGCTCCTGGCCGCGTGCCAGCCGCGCGCCGAAGCCGGCACCCCTGACGCGGAGGCCCTGCTCGGCACGTGGCAGGTCGACCTCCGGCCGACCCCCGATGCGCCGGCGTACCTCCAGGAGTTCGTGGTCACCAGCGTCGCGGGCGATACCCTCGTCGGTACCTTCTACGGCACGGCGATCACCCACGGCCGGATCAACAGCGCTTGGAATGCCGTCCATTTCGCCTTTGTCACCAGCGACGGCTCCGGAGCCTACAACACCACCGGCGTCCTCGCCGGCGACCAGCTGCGCGGCACGACCCACTCGCTGGGACGGAACTTCCTGGCGGTGTGGACGGCAACGCACACCCCGTGACCGCCCTGCGGCCGGCACCCTCCCCACTTACTGACCAAGGACAATCATCCGTGCGCCATTCATCCCGATGGACCCGCCGCCTTCCCCTCGTCGCCGCGCTCGCCGTGTTCGGTGCCTGCGCCCCCGCCGGACCGAGCCCCGACGCGATGGTCGCCGCCGCTGATTCGCTCGACCAGCGTTTCCTCGACGGCTTCAATGCCGGCGACCTCGACGCCCTGATGGCCACCTACTGGAACAGCCCCGAGTTCGTGACCATCGCCCTGGCGGGGATGGGGGACGTGGGGTGGGAAGCCGCCAAGGCCGACTGGGCCACCTCGCTGCCGACCATGCAGGGCGCCCGGCTGGCCTTCAGCGAGGCGCACAACATCCCCGCCGGGGAGGTCGTGCTCGGCTGGGGCAGGTGGACCATGACCTTTCCGGAGGTTGATGGCACCGCGATGGTCATGCAGGGACGGTATTCCGACGTGAAGGCGATGCGGGACGGGCAGTGGGTCTACCTCATGGACCACGCGTCGGTCCCGATGGCCCCGCCGCAGGACGCGGCGGAGTGAGCTCCTTCCCCACCCGCCCCCAGACGGTGGGTGAGGAGGTCGCCAACAGCGTGAGCCACGGCGCCGGGTTCCTGGCGGCCGTGGCCCTGCTACCGGTGCTGGTGCACAACGCGCAGCCTCACGGCACCGCGATGGTGGTCGGCGCAACCGTCTTCGGGCTCAGCACCTGTCTGCTGTACCTCACCTCGACACTCTACCACGCCCTCACGCCAGCCCGGGCGAAGCGGCTCTTTCAGGTCCTCGACCACAGCGCCATCTACCTGCTCATCGCCGGCACCTACACCCCCTTCCTCCTCGGCGCGCTCCGGGGACCGTGGGGGTGGACGCTGTTCGGGGTGATCTGGGGGATGGCCGGGCTCGGGATCCTGTTCAAGGCGATGAGCGGGATCCGGCGTCCGCGGCTCTCCACCGCGGTCTATCTCGGGATGGGCTGGCTGGTGGTCGTCGCCGCCAAGCCCCTCTGGGACGCCCTCCCGGCGTCGGGACTCCTCTGGCTCGCCGCGGGAGGACTCGCGTACACCGCCGGCGTCGGGTTCTACGCCGCGAGCCGGCTGCCCTACCGGCACTTCGTCTGGCACCTCTTCGTCCTGGCTGGCACCGCCTGCCACGCCGTGGCGGTCCTGAGGTACGCGGCCTGAGTCTGGACGTGGCCGAATTCGTGGCGTAACGTAGCGGGAGCCCCCTGAGGCTTCCTGCACCGCGAGCGATCGCATGGCGCCTGACCGCACCACCCAGATGCGCTACCGGCTCCTCCTGTACGGTGGGGCGATCGCCCTGTTCCTCCTCTACGCCAGCCTGCCGGCCACCCAGTGGCGGGTCGCCCTTTCCGCCTCGGTCGTCTATGCCGCGTGCGTCCTCGCGTGGGCCCGCGCCTTCGTGAAGCCGTGGCTCTGGCCGGCAAGCTACCATCCCCCGACACAGGCCCGTGCGTTCATCGCCAGCTTGATCTTCGTGGCACTGGCGCTGATCGGGATCTGGATGTTCAAGGCGCGCGGCGCGACCCTCCTCTTCTACTACCTGCCGGCCGTCTTCGTCGTGTCTCTGGTCGCCGATGTCGTGGCGATCCGGCATCGCTTCCGGATCGAGCGGTCCCGGGACGAGGTGCATCGCCTCCTCCGCGCCCTGGCGGACGGGTCGGCCGGCCCGAAGGACTGGAGCCTCTTCGTCTTCCAGCCGATCGCCGATCCGGAGCTCGAGGCGATCCGGGTGCGGCTCCTCGCCGCCGACCGCAAGGGCGTCTCGCGGGCGGAAGCCGCGCAGCTGGAGCTCTCGCCGCCCGCCGGCGGGTCGGCGGCTGAGGCACCTGAGCCGGCGACGACTCCATCGGCCGGCATGACCGGCTGGCGGCTCGCCCAGGGGATCTCGGAGCGGCTGCGGCTCGCCATCGCGATGCTCGTAGTCTCGACCTTCCTGGGGACCGGATCGCCCTACCGCAGCTTCTACGTCTTCGGCTTCATCAGCGTGTTGCTTGCGGGGGGGTTCGGGACGGGGCTGCTGGTCTATCGATGGCGCCACCGCCGGAACCTGCGTGCCCTGCGCGAGATGCATCCCGAGCGCCACGCGGAGATCCTGCAGGACTTCCCCCACGTGATCTACCGCGCCAAGCTGGCGAAGGACCTTGCGCGCGACCTCCAGTCCTACATCGCCGGCGCGGTGGAGTCGTTCGGTTTCGCCGACAGCCTCAAGCGGGAGGCCTCGGCCCAGTACTGGCTCCTCGCCTGTGTCGTCGCCGCGGCGTTCCTGACCGAACAGCGCCTCCACCTCGCCCCGTGGGCGCGCACCACCGGCATTGCTGTCACCGCGGTCGTGGGGTTCGCGTCGCTGCAGTTCCTGATGCGCTGGCGGCGCTACCTCGACACCTGGCTCGAGGTCTCCCGGTTCGGCATCGCCGAGGTGTGGCCGGACGGGTCGCGACGGCAGATCCCCTGGCGCCAGCATCTCTGGCTGGACAACGAGCCCCGGCGCCGGCGGCTGCACCTGCTGATCGCCGACCGGAGCGCGGGCATCCCGATTCACTATCGGCGCACCAACTTCGCGCGCGCACTCGACCTGATCGTGGAGTATGGGGAGTTCACCCCGGCGCCGCCGGAACCGAAGTGACCGTGTGTGTTGGAGCGGTAGGCGTCACCACCAGCAAGGAGGCACCATGCGGCTCGACCTGAAGGCCCTCGCGATCGCCTGTGGACTGGTCTGGGGAGTGGCCGTGTTCTGCGTCGGCGTCGCCCACCTGGTCTGGCCCGGCTACGGGGGCGCGTTTCTGGAGGTGGTCTCCTCGATCTACCCCGGCTACGAAGTCGGGGGCTTCGGCAGTGCGATTGTCGGCGCGCTGTACGCCATCGTGGACGGGGGAGTCGCGGGCGCGATGATCGGGTGGGTGTACAACTCCGCGGCCAGGGCGGGCGGCGGATCCTCCTGACCCACGCTGGTCAGAGGATCCGCCTCGGCACGATCCGGCGGGTCCAGGCCTTGAACCGCTTGCGCCAGCCGGCCCCCGCGTCGGGGTTGGAGGCGAGCGTCGTCTCCCAGGCGTTCTCCGGGCCGAACTCCGCCTCCATCCCGGCCAGCACGCCCGAGGCAATCGCGTCGGAGTAGATCACCGTGATGCACTCGGTGTTCAGGTTGGCGCTGCGCGGGTCGAGGTTGAAGGTCCCGATGACGGTGATATGCCCGTCGATGACCATCGACTTCGCGTGCAGGGCGAAGATCGGCGGGTCGGGGAGCGTCCCCTGCAGCGCGCCGGTCATGATGCTGGTGCGGACCGCCGCGTCGGGGCGGACCTCGAAGATCCGCACCCCCGTCCCCAGCAGCGCCTCCCGGTCCCGCTGGTAGCCGCTGAACGCCTCGAAGTTGTCGGTGGAGGCGAGGCTGTTGGTCAGGATCCGGACGTCAACCCCGCGGGCCACCGCGGCGCGGAAGAGCGCCCGGCCCGCCTCGGTGGTGACGAGGTAGGGGGACTGAATCACGATCGAGTTCGTCGCCGCATTGAGGAGTGCGGTCAGCGCATCGAGGGTCGCCCCGCCCCCGCCGAGCCCCTCGCTCCCGTCGTTCTTGCCGGGCACATCCGAGACATAGCTCACGCGGTCGATCCACTGGAGCTGGCCCGAGGCCTGGATGGCCTCAAAGGCGGCCGGCACCTGCCGCACCCGCTCGCGCACCTGCGGCCAGTAGTTGGCGGGATCGCAGGCGTACTGGTGCAGCCACTCGAGCCGGGCCGCCTGCGCCTCGGCGTCCTCCGGACTCCCCACCAGCGCGGCCACCGGCACGCTCAGCGGATCGTTCCAGAACGTCTCGAACGAACGCTGCACGTCGGCCGCCACCCCGCCGAGCAGGAGCACATCGCGGTCGCGGAAGTTGTACTCGTGATCGTAGTCGAAATATTCGTCGGCGATGTTCCGCCCGCCGGTGATCACGATGCGACCGTCGACCGTGAAGGTCTTGTTGTGCATCCGCTGGTTGATGCCGCGGAAGTCGGTGACGACGTTGAAGACCTTTCGCGGCAGGCTCTTCCCGATATTGGTGCTTGGATTGTAGATCCGGATGTCGAGGTTGGGGTGGCTGTCGAGCGCCAGCAGCTCGTCGGCGTCGGCCTCCACAAGGATGTCGTCTACCAGCACCCGGACCCGGACCCCGCGGTCCGCCGCCCGGACGAGGTAGTCGGCGGCGATCAGCCCGACATTGTCCGCCGAAAAGATGAAGTACTGGACGTCGATGGTCTGCTCGGCGTACTCGGCGAGCCAGGCCCGGGCGACCATGGCGTCATCGCCCTCCTCGAGCACGTACACCCCGGTCCGGGCGGTCATCAGGGAGTCGACCGGCTGCAACTGCTGCGCGAGGGAGAGCGAGGTGTCGCGATGAATCGTGGTGCAGAAAGCGCTGTCGGCTGCGACGGCTGTCGCCACCGGCGGACCCTCCGGGGCGCAGGCCGGCAGCATCGCCGTGGCCAGCACCAACAGACTTCGCTTCATGGACGGGCTCACTTCCAGTGACGGCGCAAGTGGGACGGGGCCAGCGAAAACGGACACAGCGCAATAGATATCATCGGGGGGACGGCGGCAACGCCCCGCCCCTCGTCCACTGTTCGGCCCCCGTCATCCCCGGCCAAGGAGTACGTCCCATGTCGGCCCCGAAGTCCGCCCGGCACCTCCCCTTCGCGACGCTGCTCAGCGCCCTCGCCCTCCTGCTGGCGGGAACGGCTCCGGCCAGCGCCCAGCAGTCTCCCGCGTCCACGGTTCGGCCCAGCACCGCCGATACATCGCCCTTCCGTGACCTCGAGCTGCCGACGCCCAACGCCTTCCGTTCTGCCTCGGGGATGCCGGGGCCGATGTACTGGCAGCAGCGCGCCGACTACGGCATCCGCGCCTCGCTCGACACCGCGACGCACACCATCCACGGCGAGGAGACGCTGACCTACACCAACAACTCGCCCGACACCCTGCGCTACCTCTGGCTGCAGGTGGACATGAACATCGGGGCGCCCGACGGGCGGATGGCGCCGCTGGGCAGCGCCTTCGGCCGCCCCGAGCCGGGGTTCCAGGCCGGCGTGACGATCGAGCGCCTCGACGCGGTCCGCCCGGGCCGGAAGGGCGCGGCCGCGACACGGACCCCGCTCACCTACCGCATCAACAGCACGATGATGCGGGTCACCCTCGACCGTCCGCTCCCCCCGAAGGGCGTGGCGCGCCTCGACCTCGCCTGGCACCACCAGATTCCCCGGCAGGGGCGCACCGGACGCACCAAACAGGGAACGCTCGGGTGGCTCTACCAGGTGGCACAGTGGTATCCGCGGATGGCGGTCTATGACGACGTGCGCGGCTGGAACATCGACCAGTACATCGGGAGCGGCGAGTTCTACCTGGAGTACGGCGATTTCGACGTCGCCATCACGATGCCGGCGGGCTACACCGTGACCGCCACCGGCACGCTGCAGAATCCGATGGAGGTGCTTCCCGCGTCGATTCGCGCCCGGCTCGCCACGGCGGCGCACGCCGACACCATCGTCCGGATCATCACGCCCGACGAGGTCGGCTCGGCGGCGCTGCTGCCGCCCCGCGCCGGGGCGACGCGCACCTGGCGCTGGCGGGCCGAGAACGTCCGCGATTTCGCGTGGGCCACGGCGCCGAACTACCTCTGGGACGCCACCAGCTGGAACGGCATCCTGATGCAGGCCTTCTACCCGCCGGAGAAGCTCGACATCTGGCGGACAGCCGCCGACATGACACGCCACTCCGTGATGATCCACTCGCGCTGGTTTCCCTACCCCTACCCCAGCGCGGTGAGTGCGCAGGGACCCGTCGGGGGGATGGAATACCCGATGATGACCTTCGACGACGCCGAGAACCCGGTCGAGCTCTACTACACCATCGCCCACGAGCAGGGACACGAGTGGTACCCGATGATCGTGGGGTCGCAGGAACGGCTGTACCCGTGGATGGACGAGGGGTTCAACACCTTCATCGACTGGTTCGCCTTCCGCGACCGCTACCCCGCCGACACCCTGCGGGTCCGGTCGCTGGAATTCGGCTGGATGGGCTCCTGGATGGAGTTCCTGGCCCACAATCCGCCGGAGGAGCCGATCATGGTGCCGCAGGACCGCGAGCCCAGCGGCCTCATGGGCGGCTGGAACGCCTACGGCCGGCCGGCGGTGGGACTGCACTTCCTGCGGCGGGAGGTGGTGGACTCGGCCGACTTCGACGCCGCCTTCGCCGAATACACCCGGCGCTGGGCGTTCAGGCACCCGACGCCGGCGGACTTCTTCCGCTCGATGAACGATGGACTGGGAGAAAACCTGAGCTGGTTCTGGCGCAGCTGGTTCTTCCGCACCGACCACCTCGACCAGGCGGTCGACTCGGTCAAGGTGGTCCAGGCCAACGGGCAGGCCACCGCGCGCGTCTTCCTGTCCAATCGGCAGGAGATGGTGGCCCCGGTGGAGATCGAGGTCACCGGTGCCGACGGCGCGAGTCGCCGGGTCAAGCTGCCGGTCGAGGCCTGGCTTCGGGGCGATGCGACGGTATGGACCAGCCGGTCGCCCGCGGCCGCGACGCCGGTGCGGATCGTGATCGACCCGCAGGGGGTGTACCCGGACGTGGACCGGAGCAACAACAGCTGGACGGCGCCGGCCGGACCGTAAGGGGAGATGGAATCCAGCGAGGGGGGAGGCTAGGGGGAATCCACGTGCATCGTGGTCATCATCCCCGAGCCGAGGTGTTCCGCAATGTGGCAGTGGAGCATCCAGGCCCCGGGATTCGAGGCATCAATCAGCAGGTCGACGGTAGAGCCGACGGGGATCAGGACGGTGTCCTTCCACACCAGGTTCCTCGTCGGCACGCCGTCGCGGCTGACCACCAGCATCCGCTGCCCGTGGAGGTGGATCGGGTGCTGCATCGGGTGGAACGACTTGTCGTCGTTGAAGATCCGGAGCTTCACCACCGAGCCCTGACGCACGTGCCAGTCGATCGCCTCATTCTCGGCACCGGTCGCGTCGTCGCGCAGGATCCAGCGGACCTGCTTGCCGGTGGAGAGCCAGTTCATTTCGGGCATGCCGTCCACCCACTCCACCGGGTTGTAGAAGGCCGTGTCGATCGACATGAACTGCACGGTCAGGAGCGGGAGTCCCGCCGTGGCGACCGTCAGGGTGATCCGCTTGTCCGGTGCCTTGTCGAAAGAGGGACGATACCGTGCGATGTCCCCGGTGACCTCCGGATAGGCCCGCAGCGAGTCGAAGGCCGCGCCGTGGTCAGGCAAGACCGCCGTCCGCTCCACCGTGATCCAGCCAAGCGTATCGACCTGCGGGTCGAACTCTCCCTGGTAGTGATCGATCGCCTGAATCGCGTTGACCAGGGGGAACCGCCCCGGCCGGTCGAACCGGGCGGCCACCACGTAGCGCTCCGCCGGGGCCAGCACCACGCTGGCCACCCGCTGCTCCCGCTCGAAACGGCTCACGTCGGAGGCGAGCACCTTCATCGGCACGCCGGCGATGGAGAGATTCCAGGTCCGTGAGTTGGCCACGTTGGTGACATGGAATCGCACGACCTCCCCTCGCCGTACCGTCAGCGCCCACGCCGGCTCCCCGTTCACCAGGGGCACGTTGCCCACCCGTCCCATCAGCGCAAAGTCAGGCGCCTCCTTGCCGAACGCGATCAGCGTGTCGGCATTGATGAGCAGGTCGCTCAGCATCAGCACCGCGTCCCGGTTGGCCGGCGAGTAGTAGGCCGGATCGGGGCTGTCGACCAGCATGTTGCCGTACAGCCCCATCGACTGCTCGATGTCCTCCCGCACATGCGGGTGGTACCAGTAGATCCCCGCATCGGGGAAGTGGACGGTGTAGGTGAAATCCCCGCCCGGAGCCACCGCCTCCTGGGTGAGGCCGGGGACGCCGTCGGAGCGGTTGTCGAGCCGCAGGCCGTGCCAGTGGACCGTGCTGGGCAGGTCGATCCGGTTGTGGAACCGCACGGTGACGGTCGCGTGCTGGGACACGCGGATCATCGGCCCAGGTACCTGGCCGTTGAAGCCGTACATCACGTAGGACCGGCCCCGGATGTCGCGGCGGAGCAGTTCGGCGGTCAGGTCCAGCGTGTCACCGTCGGCAAGCGGGGTCACCTCGGAGGGCTGCACGGCGGCGAGGGCGGCCGGGTCGACCCCGGCCCCCGGGAGAAAGGGCGTCACCGGCGGGCGCAGCCCGACGAAGCCCGGGAGCATCACCATTCCCTTCGGCATGGGGATCGGCATCCCCATCGCGGTGTCGTGGTGCATGTGCTCCATCGCCGGCGGATTCTGCGCCGCGAGCGGGCCGGCGACGAGGCACACCGCCGGCATGACGAAGCGCCACGACCGGATCACTGGGAGATGCCCCGAAACAATGGATGCGTGAGGAACTGCTGGAGCCAGGTGCTCGGCGAGGTCCCGTTCAGGACGGTGGGGCCGGTTCGAGTGGCAGGCATCGAGTCCGGCTCCGCCGTGATGACCAGGAGGAACTTGTTCCAGTCGGCCGGCCCGACGGTGGTGGTCCCGTTGTCCACCGGACCGAGCCGGTGCCACGAGGCAAGGTCGGTACTCACCTCCCAGGCGACATAGGCACGGTATCCGCCCAGCGTGGACGGGGCGGGGAGCCCGGATGCAGTGATGCGGATGTCGTACCGGGCCCGGCCGTCCTGGGTGACGGCGATACCATACGGCGAGTCGGCGAAGAACAGGCGGGCAGAGCCACGTGCCCCCGGCACCGCCGGGCCCGGGTTGAGGGGAATGTCATAGGGCCCCGGGGTGAACGCCCAGAGCCCGACCGCCAGCGCCGCGAAGGTGCTCGCGGCGCGGACGGGCTTCCATCCACGCACCGGGAAACTCACCCGGCGGTCACTTGCCGACAGGACCGTGATCCCAGTCCTGTGCGCTCGAGATGTCGGGCACGCCGAACTGCTTCCCGGTCCACCCGGTGAAGCCGTCCATCCGGAAGAGCCAGAGCCCGCTCCGCATGTCGCTGAGCACCACGAGCCCGTCGGCGTTGCGCACGTCCACCCCGAAGGCCCCCTGCATCACGCTCGACTCGCTCTCCCAGCCGACGTTCGGCCCGCCCCCGAAGCCGTGCTCGTGCACGCAGCCGCAGGTGTAGTACCAGCCGTCGGTCCTGGGGTTCTTCGGGTCCTTCAGGTTGAAGACGAACAGCCCGTCCTCATACGCCGACACGAAGACAAAGGGCCAGCGGACCTCATGGTTGTGGGAGAGGTCCTGCCAGTCGGCGGTCCATGCCGAAATCGGCTGGTCGAGGTTCTTGCGGGTGCCGTCCTGGCCTTCCTTCAAGTCCCAGATCCGGAGCGGCGTGTACTGGTACTCCGTTTCAGTGACGGCGTAGTTGCCGTCGGGCGAGGGGGTGAAGGTATGGGCGAGGTCCATGCCGAGGCCGGTGATGGTGAACAGCTGCACCGGCGCCTCGGGCTGGGTGATGTCCCACGCCGAGTAGCCGCCGAGGCCGGCACCGTAGAAGACATCCCGCTGGCGGGCCACGTCGTAGCCGACATAGAAGTCGTGGTAGCCGCCGGCGCCGGTCTGCCGCATCGGTGTGGGGTTTGCCACCTCACCGATCAGCCAGGTGGTGCTGTCACCCCCGGCGACGACCTTGCCGAGGTCATAGATGAGCGCCTTGGACTGGCCCACGGTCGCGAAGTAGAGCGCCCGGCCATCGGAATGCTTGTAGGCAAAGGTGTTGTGGAATCCGCCCGGGGAGGCGGGATAACGGATCCGGGCCACGACCTTCACGGACGCGGGATCGGGCAGGCCGGTCACGTCGAAGATGATCGCGCCGAGATCGGCGTCGGGGGCGCCCTGGAAGAACTGGAAGGACTGGGCGTAGTAGTAGCGGCTGCCGACCTTGAAGTACTTCCCGTCCATGGCGCCGATGCCCCGGTGGAGTTCCGGGTTCTCGATCGACCAGTCGAGGATCTTCTTCGGGTGCGCGGCGTCCTTGATGTCGTAGATCTGGAAGTCGTTGTTGACGAACCCCGAGACGTACACGTACGGGCGGCTGATCTCCTGCTCGACCTCGATATCGGACGCCTTCCAGGCCCCCGGATGGGTCACGACATGGGCGACCATGTGGACGTTGGCAGATCCTCCCTTCTTCTGGTCGGGCTTCGGCACCATCATGCCGGGGTCCTGCGCCGGGAGGGTGGTGGCAAGGCCGCTCAGGGCCAGGGCAATGACGAATCCGCGCATGGAAGCTCCTCGGGAAGCGTATCGATGACGATGGGGGGGGATGGACAGGCCTCGGAGTATGGCCGGAGGGCAAGGTGCCCGCAAGAGGAAGGCGCCGGCACTGGTGCGCCACGCCGCCCGGGTCGTGCGTTGATGGGGGGCCTGTTAGTTTGCGGGCGCCTCACAGATGCCGGTCCACGGGATTCATCGTCGGAGACACCCAGAAGCGGGGAGCGAACCACTGATGCTGACCACCGTCGTCGCCGGTGCCATCCTGGCGTTTGGCCCCACCGCCGCCATGCCGGCCGCCCCGGTCGACCCCGACTCGACGGCCATCCTCGCCGCCCTCGAGGGATTCCACGCCGCCCTCGCGGCGGGCGACTCCGTGGCGGCCCTCGCCTTCCTCGCGCCCGACGCCGTCATCCTCGAGGCGGGCGACCTCGAGACCCGCGCCGAGTACGCCGCCCACCACCTCGGCGCCGACATGGCGTTCGTGGGCGCGGTGCCGAGCCAGCGGGTCGCGACGCAGGTCCATCAGGAAGGCGACGTCGCCTGGGTAGCGTCGATCACCACCTCGACAGGGACGTACCGGGATCGCCCGGTGTCCTCGCAGGGGGCGGAACTGATGGTGCTCAGCCGGACTGACGCCGGCTGGCGCATCCGCTCGATTCACTGGTCCTCCCGGCGGC